>JBMSYN010000015.1:0-49947 GCA_049426725.1 Candidatus Kapaibacteriota bacterium | reverse complement strand
ATGTACAAGATTGCAGTAAATGCCATCATGATTGTTCAACATGCCATCATGATTGTTCGAAATGTACACATCAATGTCCACCTTGTCCGGATTGTCCACCTACGCCATGCGAAAAAGACACAGTATACATTACCAAAACGATAGTAAAAGATACCTGTATTCAAGAAATACCACCGCTACCACCGCCACCACCACCGCCACCACCAATAATCATTGAAGGTTGCGAATTTCCATATAATGAATGCTATCCTTATGATGAGTGTATGCCAAAGATTCAAGATTTAATTCAGTTTATGTTGAGTCATCCGGATACTTGCATTATTATGACTGCACACACTGATAGTATTGGCACCGAAGCTGATAATCTCAAATTGTCGCAATGCCGTGCTGATGCAATGAAAGATTTATTGGTACAAGCAGGTATCGATGAAGAAAGAATAATTCCAATTGGAAAAGGTGAAACTGAACCAATAGTCTCAAATTCCACACCGGAAGGAAGAAGAAGGAATCGAAGAGTCGAATACACATTCTTTTCATGTCCACAAGATTCATTTGAAGAGAATAATGTATGGGAAGAAGAGTTCTAATCACTTACAATGATTGTTCATTGAATCGCACTTAAAAATTGAGTAAATTGCCATGTACATTTTGAGATGAATCATGGCAAAAACACTCATCACGGCGGCATTGCCGTATGTCAACAGTTATATTCACCTGGGTCATTTGGCAGGTGCATATTTACCTGCCGACATGTATGCCCGTTTTTTGCGCCTCACAGGCAGGGAAGTGTTGTTTGTCTGTGGATCCGATGAGCATGGTGTTGCCATCACCATCAGTGCAGAAAAAGAAAAAACCACACCGCAAGCGATCATCGATAAATATCATCCCATGAATGAGCAATCATTTGCGGGATTCGGTATGAGTTTCGATGTGTATTCGCGTACTTCACTTCCTGCTCATCATGAAACAGCAAGAGAATTTTTTCTTGACTGGCTAGAAAAAGGACTCCTTACCGAAAAAGAAGAACCGCAATTCTATGATGAATCCGCCAATATGTTTCTTCCCGATAGATATGTGGAAGGGATATGCCCCAACTGCAAAAAAGAAGGCGCGCGCGGCGATCAATGTGATAGTTGCGGTGCAACCTATGAACAAACCGCGCTTATCTCTCCCAAAAGTGTGATCTCCGGAAAAACTCCAATCGTGAAATCAACCAAGCATTGGTATTTCAAGATGGGTGATTTTCAACATCAATTGGAAGAGTATATTGAATCGCATTCTTCAGATTGGAAAGAAAATGTATTGCAACAAAGTCGTTCATGGCTAAAGCAAGGCTTGAATGACAGAGCTGCCACCCGCGACATGGATTGGGGAATCAAAGTGCCAATAGAAGATGCCAAAAGAAAAGTAATCTATGTGTGGTTTGAAGCAGTATTGGGATACATCTCCGCAACAAAACATTGGGCTCAAAACAATGGACTTAATGAACATGCATGGAAAGATTGGTGGTCAGAACCAAAAGGCGAAGATAGAAATTATGTCGCATTTCTTGGAAAAGACAATATCGTCTTCCATACATTGATTTTTCCGATGCTCTTGATGTCCAAAGGAGACATGATTCTTCCGCAATATGTCCCTGCAAATGAATTCTTGAATTTTGAAGGCAAAAAGTTTTCAAAATCCAATAATTGGGGAATATTCCTGAGAGATTATCAAACAGATTTTCCGGGTGAGAGCAATGCGGATATTCTTCGTTATGCACTTGCAACAAATTTACCCGAAACCAAAGACAGCGATTTCACTTGGAAAGATTTTCAAGCAAAAACAAATAATGAACTCGCCGCTATTCCAGGGAATTTCATCAATCGTGTCACGCAATTCTTGACAAAGAATTTTGACTCGAAAGTTCCAACTCTTGAAGGCAATTTTGCCGGGCTTCCTGAGCAATGGAAAGAGCTCATGAAATTCTTTGATAAGCAATCCTGGTCTTCAAAAGAAGACATGCTTCAAGGAATATCGCATTCATTCAACAATGTATTCAATGAGCATGATTTGCTGATGCTAGCTTCTTTGCATTGGGGCATGCAATCCACTTCGCAGCATTATAGTGCTTTCAGATTGCGTGATGCCGTGATGGAAACCATGAATATTGCTCGCTCCGCAAATAAATATTTCAATGATGCAGAGCCCTGGAAATCCATCAAAACGAATCCTGAAGAATGTGCAAAAACAATGTATGTCTGCTCTCAAGTATTGTATGCATTGTCAATCGCATTTGCTCCCATCATTCCTCATTCTGCAAAGAAGATTGCAGAAGCATGTGGGGTTGAAGCATATACAGGAGATCATAATACGCTTGGTTTGAATGCATGGCATTGGATATCTCAACCAGTGCTATCTGAAGGACAATTTGTTCAGCAACCACCAATTCTCTTTTCAAAATTGGAGGATTCAGTCATCGAAGAGAAAATCGCATCCATGAATCAATCAACTGAACCGGCAGAAGAGTTGATCTCAATAGAAGATTTTAAAAAAGTGAAATTGCGCATAGCAAAAATCATTGAAGCAGAAGCTGTGCCTAAAAGCGAAAAATTGGTCAAACTGAAAGTTGATTTGGGAACTGAGCAAAGACAAATTCTTGCAGGCATTGCAAAACATTATTCACCCGATGCCTTGATTGGGAAGACAATTGTCATTGTTGCCAATCTCAAGCCGGCAAAACTGATGGGTATGGAATCTCAAGGAATGCTTTTGGCAGCAAATGCAGAAGATGGCTCCCTTGGTCTAGTCATTCCCGAAATAGATGTTATTGGTTCAGAAGTTCGATGAGGAAATCATGAAAGCACAAGTTGAATGGAAAGGTGGCATGTTGCTCGAAGGAAGTAATTCCGAAGGCATGTCCACAATGTTTGATTCACATCATCCGGCTCAGAAGCATGGTACACCCATGGAAATCATGCTTCAAGCGATGGCTTCTTGTTCGATGATGGATGTGATTAGTATTCTGGAAAAGAAGCGTAAGACTATTGTAGCATTGCATGTCGATGTTGATTCAGACAGAGCACAAGAGCATCCGAAAGTATTTACTGCCGTTCGATTGCATTATACACTCATTAGTCCGGATGCTGAATTGAAAGATTTGGAGCGCTCCGTGGAATTGTCACAGCAATCGTATTGTAGTGCTTCTGCAATGTTTCAACAAGCAGGGTGTGCTGTGTCATGGACATGTGAAATAAAAACTAACTGACATTCCCCAGCATTTTCATTCTCTGTATTCTTGATGATTCATGCTCCATCAACCATTCATCTTGACTAAGAATGGAATATGCTGAAGCAAAAAATGGGGCTGAATGATCTACTTGCCCTTTCGCCAATAAACATTCGCCAATCTCTTCGGATAGATATCCGTCATTTGGAAGCTTTCGCTCTTTTCTTTCTTCGGCAATCACATATAATTCCCGTAATGCTTCATCGGGTCTATCAAGTAAGCGAAGCATTTTTGCCATGGACCAATGAGCGATCAATGCTTCTTCATGTCGATGTCTTTCGCGATACCATACTTCATCTTTCAGAAAACATTGCAGAGCTTCTTCAAATCTCTCCAAGCCATGTAATGTCCAACCGATATTATTATACAAAGCACCAAGCCAGCTTTTTGCTTTCAAGTCTTGTGATTGCTCTGCATATCTCATCGCTTTGAAATTCCAATCCAGCGATTCTTTATCCTTGGTTATGATACCCATCATGTGAGCGGCATCCACTGCATAAAAGTCACATGCATTGTTGATTGCATCATTCCAAGCAATCAAAAAATCCGTATTTCCTCTATCATCCAAGTGCAATGCATTCAAGAGTCTGCCTTTTTCCAAATGATATCGAATGCGCGGAATGATTTGTTGAGGGGAATCAAGAGTCTCAATGGAATTCATTGCAGATGACAAAAATGTATCAGCTCCTTCTTTATCTTTCATCAAACTTCTGCAACGAGCCAATTGTGTAAGCAATTGAGGTAATAAAGTAGGATCTTCATGATGCGTGAGTATTTCTTGATATTCCAGAAATACTTGTTCTGTCGCCATTGGGTCGCGATAATTCCACTCTCTGTCAAATTCATGCGCTGCAAAATTCATATACGCATTCCTGAATCTGAATCGAAGAGACAAATATGCTGAAGACTGAGATGGACATCAATTTGCATATTGGGTTTGTATCTGTCTGTCACTGGTATGCGCATTGATTTTCTTGTTCCGCCCGACATCATGTGAAGAATCATCTCATGACCATGATACTCTCTTTGCTCAATTGTAGTACTCCATATTGGATCATTCGATTGAATGGCTTCTGGGGAACAATGTTCGGGTCTGATGCCAATGGTTATGTATCTTGGAAGTGTTTGACCCGAGGAAAGTATAGCTGCAGGCAATGCAAATTGTGCGCCATTATGTTCTTCCGTAAAGTGCAATTGATTGTCCTGCATCGTGATTTCACCTTTGAAGAAATTCATAGTTGGGCTTCCCAAGAATCCGGCGACAAAGATATTTGACGGAGATTCATAGATTTCTTCAGGTTTGCCAATTTGCATGAGCACACCTTTGTTTAGAACAGCAATTCTATCTCCCATTGTCATGGCTTCTGCTTGATCATGCGTGACATAGATTCCGGTAATCCCAAGTCTTTTTTGAAGATTGACGATTTCTGCACGCATGTGAACCCGCAATTGCGCATCGAGATTCGACAAAGGTTCATCGAATAAAAATACTCTTGGTGTGCGAATGATGGCTCTTCCCAATGCAACGCGTTGTCTTTGTCCGCCTGACAATTGTTTGGGTTTTCTCTCCAGCAATGTTTCCAATCCAACAAGTGATGCCACTTCTTGGACTCTTTGTTTAATATCTTGTTTATTCACTTTGCGTAGAGTTAAAGGGAAAGCCAGATTTTCCGCGACCGAAAGATGAGGATAAAGAGCATAATTCTGAAATACCATTCCGATATCACGAGATTTCGCAGGCATGTCATTGACGATCTGATCATCGAAGAGCAAATCTCCTGATGTAATTTCTTCTAGTCCGGCAATCATGCGCAATACAGTGCTTTTACCGCAACCCGAAGGTCCAACAAGCACAAGTAATTCACCGGGTTCAACCGTGAGTGTGAGATCAGGAATAATGTGAATACCAGATTCATATTCTTTGATGATATTTTTTAGGGAGACTCTTGTCATGGTATAATTCCAATAGATGATGTCAATCAGCGCAATTGCAAAGCGCAAAGATGAGCATATACTCCTTGTTTGGAGATTAATTCATCATGTGTTCCATATTCGATGATTGTTCCTTTTGAAAACACAGCGATTGCATCGCAATCCTTGATTGTTGATAGCCGATGAGCGATGATGATTGTTGTTCTTGATGTCATGAGTCTTTCCAATGCTTCATTGATCAAGTGTTCAGATGATGAATCGAGTGAACTTGTTGCTTCATCCAAAATCAAAATAGGAGGATTTTTTAAAATGGCGCGTGCAATTGCAATTCTTTGTCTTTGTCCGCCTGAAAGCGTTATGCCTCTTTCGCCAACAATGGTGTCATATCTTTCGGGAAATCGCTCTATGAATTCTTTTGCATTTGCAAGTTCTGCAGCTTGTTCAATTTCTTGCATTGAGGCATTGATATTGCCATAGCGAATATTGTCGGCTATCGTGCCGCCAAACAATACAATGTCTTGTGGCACTATCCCTATCGATGATCGAATGCAAGCCAAACCAAGCTCACTTGCCGGAATATCATCATAGAAAATCATGCCATCTGTTGGCTGATAGAATTGTTGAATCAACGATGCCGTTGTACTTTTCCCTGCGCCACTTTCACCAACGAATGCAATTCTTTGTCCTGATTTGATATGTACATCAATTGATTGCAAAGCAGCAATATCAGTGCGGGAAGGATATGTAAAAGACACATTGCGAAGTTCTACAGAATGTAATGGTCTAAACATTGCTCTGTCATGAACTTCGATCATGTCTTCAGTTTTGGTATCGAGAATTTCTTTTAAGCGAACAGATGCACCAAGAGCTTTTTGTATTTGACCAAGCAATTCTGCAAAACTTCCCATTGCCCCGCCGACGAACATTGCATAGATCAGAAATGTTGCAAAATCACCAATCGTGATATTTCCTTGTTGAACAAGTGATCCGCCATACCAGATAACACCTGCTATGCCACCAAAGAATGTAAAGAGAATGAATGAGACAAAAGCAGAACGCAAACGAGCTGTGCGAATGGCAAGACCAATCACATGTTTCAATGCACCTTGATATCGTTCTTTTTCATATTTCTCATTTGTGAAAGACTTCACACTTGCGATTGCCTGCAAAGTTTCCTCGATGATTGTGGCAGAAGATGCCAATGCATCTTGAGTTTTGATGCTTTGTTTTCTGATGAATCGTCCAAACATCACGGCAATCAGCACCAAAATTGGAAGTGCAAGCAATACAGGCAATGCCAAACTCAACCCTGCTGTGAGGATGAATCCAATACCTCCGATGAGAAAAATTGTTTGCCTCAACAATTCCAAAATGGTAAAAGCAAATGTTTCTTGAATTTGAGAAAGATCCGAACTCAGTCTTGAAGACAATTCACCCACTCTGCGTTCTGCAAAAAAATGCATCGGGAGTCGAATAATGTGATTGAAAGCTCTTGTCCTCAATTCAGCAAGAGATGTTTCGGTTATGCGGGCAATTGTCATGGAAGCAAAAAAGCGAATGGTGCTTTGCACTGCGATGAGAATGAGAAGTCCAATTGCAAGTAATCCCGGGGAGGGTGCAATACCAAAGATTGAGTGCGAAGATTCCGGATGAATAAATCCATCGAGCATTGTCCCAATCATGGCAGGGAAGATGAGGCCTATTGATGCCGTGAGCAGCATTGTCACTAATGCCACGATGCCCTTAAAAGCATGAGGTCTGTAAAATTGCAATAAGAACCGCAATTGATTACTCGCTTCGCCACGTACCAATTTTGTAGTTTCTTCTGATTTCATGTAGATTCAATGAATAGTATGGATTGCTATTGAGTGTTTATTCAACCTTTTTGTCTGTGATTCCGTAAGGAATTCTCATTTTTGTGCAATCATTGGCAAAATTACGATGAAATCACGCCTCATCATTCATGATAATGCCATTTCTTGAGATTGCAGCTCATTTTTCGGTGAGTTATCAGTAAAAGCATACGGAGTTAGCAGATGTCAGCGTATTATGAAGTATTCATGCAGGTCGATTCATCCATTGCAGAAGAATGGGTGGAATGGATGCGAACAGAGCATATCCCGGAAGTCATGCAAACGGGGGTATTTGTGTCTTGTCAATTTTTGCGAGTCATAGAACCTCCGATTGATGGACATGATTCATTCAGGATAACCTATGAAGCGAAGAATCTTTCCTCAATTCAAGAGTATCGGACTGCGCTTTCTCCTGAACTTCGCAAAAAACATGATGAACGATATGGAGAAGTAGCAAAAGGTGCTCGTAGAGAGATGATCACTGAGTTTACGCTCCGTATTCCGGAACAAGCATGATGGAAGGAATTGCATTGTATTCGATACCCGGCTTTGAGCATTTGCAGATCTTGGCAATTGAATCCGGGCCTGTTGCCACAAATGGCTATATGCTCATGGACAAAATTCAAGGCTGTGCGGTAATCATAGATGCCCCTCATCAAAGCGTGAATGTGTTTATGACTCATGCCGAAGAGCAGAGATTGGGAATCAGGGCATTATGGCTCACACATTCACATTGGGATCATACGGCTGATGCAGAATTATGTGCAGAGAATCAATGGGATATACTGATTCACCCAATGGATGAATATAGATTGTTAGATCAAGCTGCCCATACCGTCTGGCCTTTGCCATTTACCTTGGGTAATGTGAAGCCAACCGGGAAAATCAATCACGGAGACATACTCACTTGTGGAGATTGGACATGCGAAGTGATTCATACACCGGGGCATACTGAAGGCGGAGTTTGTTTCGTGGATCATGAGCATTCATGCGCTTTTGTGGGCGATACATTATTCTCAGGAAGCATTGGTAGGACCGATTTACCCGGAGGCGATACCGATACTTTGCTGAATTCCATCAAAGATTGTCTGATGATTTTGCCGAGTGAATTGGTTGTCTTTCCGGGTCATGGACCTCTGACAACCATTGGTGAAGAAAAACTCAATAATCCCTTTTTATGATGAGACTATATCGAGTGAATTCAATGATGAACAACTATTCATATTTCAGTAATAGACTACTCACCTTCCTTTCCATAATTTGCATCCTGTTGTTGTCGGGATGCTATTCATTTACAGGCGGATCCGTACCGGATCATCTCAAGACGATTAGTCTTTCGCCCGTACAAGATAATAGTGGTTTTGGAAATCCTCGTTTCAGAGATATTCTCACGAGGAGATTGCTTGACAAGTTCCGTAATGACAATACCCTTGTTCTTGTGGATGCCAATGGCGATGCGCAATTGCAATCAGCAATCATCAGAATTGATGATGCGGTTGTGTCAGTAAGTCCGGGCGAAGTTGAAAGAGAGAGAAGAGTCACCGTTTCTGTCGAAACAGAATACACAGATATTGTCAAGCGAAAACAAGTCTGGAAAAGAACATTCTCCAACTTTCAAGTGTATCTCATAAGTCAGGGTCAACAAGCAAGAGAAGAAGCGGTTATCGCAGCTCTGCAACAAATTGGCGAAGATATTCTTCTTGCCGTGGTATCGGGATGGTGATCCCGAATATCGGGCAATCATTCACTCACAATTAAACCAACAGATACCATGGAAGTTGCAATACTTATTGTGTACTTTATTTCCCTCAGCATTCTTTTTGCATTTGGTCTGCACGGACTGGTGATGATTTACTATTATCACAAAACAAGAGCTTATGCAACCCCCAATCTCGAAGTTCCCACAGTGTTGCCAATGGTAACCGTTCAATTGCCTGTCTTCAATGAAGTATATGTCATTGAAAGACTTGTCAATGCAGTGTGTGAAATGGAATATCCAAAAGATAAACTCGAAATTCAATTGCTCGATGATTCAACTGATGAAACCGTTGAAGTGTCACGCCGTTTGGTTGCTGAATGGGCATCTCGTGGTTTTGACATCAAGCATATTCATCGCATAGATCGTACCGGCTTCAAAGCAGGTGCTTTGAAAAGTGGTCTCGAAAAAGCCAAAGGCGAATTCGTTGCTATTTTCGATGCTGACTTTGTTCCCAAAAAAGACTTCTTGATGAAAACCATTCCACATTTTCGCAATGAAGGTGTTGGCATGGTGCAAACACGCTGGGAACATTTGAATGAAGATTATTCGTATTTGACTCGTGCTCAGGCATTGGCTTTGGATGGACATTTTGTTATTGAACAACAAGTTCGCAATAAAGCGGGATTCTTTATCAATTTCAATGGAACAGCCGGAATATGGAGGAAGTCTTGCATAGAAGATGCAGGAAATTGGCATGCAGACACATTGGCTGAAGATTTGGATTTGAGTTATCGTGCACAGCTTCGCGGTTGGAAATTTGTGTTTTTGAATGATGTTACTTCACCGGCAGAATTGCCTGCGGACATCAATGGTTTAAAAACGCAACAATTCCGTTGGACAAAAGGCGCTGTTGAAACGGCAAAAAAATTATTGCCAATGGTATGGAGTTCATCTCTTCCAATGAAAGTGAAATTGGAATGTACAGTGCATTTAACAAGCAATATTGTATTTCCTTTCATTTTGTTGACCGCATTTTTGAATGTTCCTTTGGTTGTGATCAAAAATACAGTTGAAGGATATGATTCAATTTTCACCATGATGGGGATTTTTGTTCTCGCATCAGTCAGCACATTCATGTTTTACATGTATGCACAAAGAGCGATTCATCTTGACTGGCGAAGAAGACTCATGCTCTTCCCTGTATTCATGGCGGGAAGCATGGGCTTTGCTGTTAACAATACCAAAGCGGTATTTGAAGCATTGACCGGTAAAAAATCAGCATTTCTTCGTACCCCGAAATATAAAATCGTTGGTTCTGATGGCGAATGGAAAAAGAAAAAATATGTTCAGAAGAAAATTGGCGGAGCAGTCTTGATTGAGTTATTCTTCACTGCATATTTCATCATCGGTATTTCCATCTCTCTCTTTTATCTGGAAATAGCCGCAATCCCATTCCAATTGCTGTTTTTGGCAGGATTTGGTACCGTTGGCGCTTTGTCATTGCGTCATGCTTTGGAGAGTTAATATTCCATTCAGCAATGACCCCGAAATTCAGTAATTTTGAAGGTGTTCGTTTTCATTCGAACACCTTTTTTATTAAGGATATATCATGAAACTCATCACCTTTCAACCTGCTCCCGAAATCGAACGTTTGGGTATGATATGTAATCATCTCGTGTTTGATCTTGCACTCATGCGCTCTCATGCAAATGCAAATGCCGGATTCACATTGCCATATCTTCCATCCGATATGCTATCTTTCCTTCGTCTTGGTGAATCAGCCATGCATGATGCAAAAGTACTTGAAGGAATGGCAAATGAACTTTCGAATCTTGGGATTCCAGAACATCAAGTTACATTGCTTTCTCCTGTACCACATCCAACTTCCATGCGTGATGGATATGCTTTCAGACAACATGTGGAAGCAGCAAGAAGAAATCGCGGACTAGAGATGATTCCTGAATTTGATGAGATTCCTATTTTTTACTTTACAAATCATCAAGCTGTGTTTGGTCCCGGACCAATCAAAGTACGCCCGATGCATTTGGAACAATTGGATTTTGAACTCGAAGTTGCAATCGTGATAGGAAAAAAAGGGATTGATATTTCGGCATCACAAGCAGATGAGTATATCGCCGGATTCATGGTCATGAATGATTGGAGTGCACGCGCAATGCAAATGCATGAAATGAAATTGAATCTGGGTCCTGCAAAAGGAAAAGATTTTGCTACCACACTTGGACCATGGTTGGTGACAAAAGAAGAATTGGCATCCAAGACAATTGATACACCTCATGGTGCAACCTATGACATGGAAATGACATGCACATTGAATGGAGAAAGAGTCTCACTAGGCAATGTCAAAGATATGTCATGGACATTTGCTCAGATTATAGAAAGAGCCAGCTATGGCGTAACATTGCATCCCGGCGATGTGATTGGATCTGGTACATGCGGAACTGGTTGTTTCCTTGAATTGAATGGTAGCAAAGTATATGATCCACCATTGTGGGTAAAAGAAGGCGACACGGTTGTTTGTACGATTGAAGGACTTGGTGCATTATCAAATTCAATCGAGGTACAACGCTGATGCCACGCATACTTATAACAGGTGGAGCTGGATTTCTTGGATCACATCTTTGCGATAAATTCATCGGAAAAGGGTATGAGGTCATCTGCATGGATAATCTCATCACAGGTTCAACCGATAATATCGCACACTTGATTGGCAATGATCATTTCAGATTCATTCATCATGATGTGACTGAATATATGTACATCGATGGGGAATTGGATGCCATTTTACATTTTGCTTCCCCGGCTTCACCCGTGGATTATCTGCGTTATCCAATTCAAACATTGAAAGTTGGTTCACTCGGCACGCATAAAGCACTCGGATTGGCAAAAGCCAAAAAAGCACGCTTTCTTCTTGCAAGCACAAGCGAAGTATATGGCGATCCACTCATTCATCCACAGGAAGAATCCTATTGGGGAAATGTCAATCCTGTTGGAATACGAGGAGTATATGATGAAGCAAAACGATTTGCCGAAGCAATGACAATGGCATATCATCGCTATCATGGACTTGAAACGCGCATTGTACGCATATTTAATACCTATGGTCCACGCATGCGCATCGAAGATGGAAGAGCAATACCGGCATTTATGTCGCAAGCATTGCGCGGAGAAGATTTGACCGTTTTTGGTGACGGCTCTCAAACCCGCTCAGTATGTTATGTTGATGATTTGGTGGAAGGTATTTATCAACTTCTTCTTTCTGATGAAAGCGATCCCGTGAATATTGGCAATCCCGATGAATTATCGATGCTCGAGCTTGCCAAAGAGATTCTCGAGATTTCCGGCTCAAGTTCCACAATCGTGTACAAAGATCTTCCGCAAGATGATCCCAAAGTTCGACAGCCGGATATCACAAGAGCACAAACACTCTTGAAATGGCAGCCTAAAGTGCAAAGACGCGAAGGATTGATCAAGACATTGGAATATTTTACACAAGCACTTGGAAAGAAGTCATGACTTCGGATTTATTCAATCGGATCGAGCAAGTGATCGATGCGGAAATCAAACCTGCAATCGAAAAAGATGGTGGTACCATTGAACTTGTCTCAATTGATGAACAAGGCATTGTTCGTGTACGCCTCAAAGGGGCATGTTCAAAATGTAGTGCTTCATCCATCACCTTGCATGGAGGAATAGAACGTATTTTGCGCAAACGCTTTTCAGAAGTTACCTCTGCTCAATTGGCGGATGATTGATTCACTTCCGTTCAGCATTCTCCATCGAGATGAACATTGCATTGCAATTGCAAAAAGACCCGGCATACATGTTCATCATTCTGAATTATCCCCTCATGAAATATCATGCATGCCTATTCTTCGTGACACAATTGGAATGCATGTATATCCCATTCATCGCATTGATAGAGCAACAAGTGGCATAGTATTATTTGCTTTGAATCATGAAGCACATATTGCACTCAATGCGCTGATGCGAGAGGGAGGCATGAAAAAAGAATATCATGCAATAGTTCGTGGTTGGATGAAATCAGGGATTTGCGACTCTCCAATACTTATCGATGATAAAACTCATGATGCAGAAACACATTTCACAGTGAAACGGCATGTGGAATTGGAGTATCCAACACAGCATTTTGAAACGACAAGAATATCATTGATGCATGTGGATTTGATAACGGGGAGAAGACATCAAATCAGAAAACATTGCGCACATTTACGACATCCGATTGCCGGGGATGTACGATATGGTGATGGGAAAGTCAATGCTTTGTTCAGGTCAGAGTTCGCCTTGCATAGACTTTTGCTTTTTGCCACTTCATTGAAATTCATCCACCCGATACTACAAACAGAAGTCAATATTCAGTATGATCCATCTGATTATGACGCAAGTGTATTGTCTTTTTTTGAAAGATATCAAGTAACTCTTCCTTGACTATTTCTCAATAACTTTTCCGGTCTTGAAAAATGTTGTCCATTTTTTGATATGTGCTTTGGATAATTTCTTCTCTTTCACAGCCCTAAAATTCCCATAAATGGTTGATTTTCCTTTGACAATATGCCAGAGTTGCGATTCTGGTTTTTTGTGATTGGTGGTCATTGGTGCTTCAAGTACAATTATCATCCATGGATATGCTCCTGTTGAATCTTCTGAGATGATGCGCATTGTAGTTTTGGGCGCTCTTGTTTTAAACTCATCTCTAATTGAGTTAGCAAAATCTTTCAGTGTTGCATTTGTATCATATCCTCGCAATGTGAGCATCGCACCATATTCAGTCCATGATTCCGGATTTTCTTTTTCCTTTAAGAATTCAATCAATCGGAATGTAGAATCTTCCATGGAGGATTGCATTTTCCAGCCTTGTTCTGTTGGCCAAGTCAATACATATCCTTCGGTAGAATCCCATCTATTCCCGCAATGTTTGTGGTATAAGTCCGTGCCTTCTTTGTCGCCCATTTGCATAGCATGAAGAAAATCAGAACAAGCCGTGATTGTATAACCTAGATATGACAAAATCTGTCCACGCATGATAAGATTTGGCGGATAATCCGGATTCATTGCAATTCCTCTATCAAGATGCGGTAGAGCTCCGGCATGATTATTCTCAAACAAATATGTCACTGCAATCGAATAATAGAGATCCAAATTCATTGGATCTTTTTCGAGATATCTCAGAAAGTCCTTTCTGGCTTCTTGAGGTTTACCGAGATTCATATAGCATGTTCCACGCCCAACCAGCAGATTAATGAGTGAGGTATCCATTTCCAAAGCTTTGGAATAATCTTCAATCGCGCCATTCAAGTCCTGCATGCTTTGTTTTACGGTGGCTGAGGAAATGAGTTCCTTGACAGTTGTCTGTGCATGGACTTGAGTATGTACGAAAGCACAAAACAGGAGGAAAAAGAGGAGTTGCTTCATGGTTATATCCTTGTTATGACACTAAATTACGATGCAATGATGGAAAATCTATGATGAACGCGGTATATTTGTGTGCACTTCTCAATGGCCTTCCGTGATTCTATATGATTCACATATACCCTTGACCGAATATGCGCAACAAATTGATGAGGAAATGTTGCCATTCGATGGTCGAAACCTGACGAAGAAATTCTTACTCGAATCGGGCGCTCGTGCTTTGTTCATTCGATCTGTGACGAAGATTGATCAATCAATGATTGCAGGAACTCGATTGAGATTCATTGGCACATGCACTGCCGGCTATGAACATGTCGATGTACAAGCTTTGAGATTGAATGGAATTGTTTTTACGCATGCCCCAGGTTCCAATGCAATGTCCGTTGTGGAATATGTACTCATTGCTTTGCATGAATGGTCAATCAAACAAGATAAGAAACTCTCTGATCTCACGATAGGCATCATTGGCTTGGGAGAAATCGGCAAAAGAGTTGCCAAGATGTGTCTTGCTCTTGGAATGAAAGTCCTTGCTTCCGACCCACCACTTGAATCATATGGAATGCAAATGATTCAGGGAGTGCAATGGGTTGGATTGAAACAATTATGTGCATCTTCTGACTGTATAAGCATTCATTCGGCATTAACATTTGGTGCTCTTTTTCCTACACATGGTCTGATTACTGAAAGATATATTTCTTCAATGAAGAAGGATGGACTTCTCATTCAAGCAGCAAGAGGTGGAATAGTGAATGAACAAGCTTTGCTGCATGGGATGAATAATGCGAATCTACATTCTGCAATTGATGTTTGGAACAAAGAGCCAATGTGGAATCAAGAGTTGGCGAATCATCCTAATACAATCATGGCAACGCCACATATAGCGGGATATACAGCTGCTGCTCGCAAAAGGGGAATTGACATGATTGTTGAAGCATATTGTAAACAAATGGATGCACCATTCATATCTCAATGCGCTGAACATGAAGGGATTTCATTTCTGGATGAATCTGCTGTTCAAACAATCAAACAAAGAAGATTCTCTGAGGATAGGATTTTGTGGTTGCAAGGAAAAAATCCGGAGGCGGAGATATTTGATGCAGGAAGAAAAACGTTTATGTTCGATGAAGAAACATTGTCCGAAATTGTATCAGCGTGATTACAATTCTATCCCGAGAAATTCTAATGCGGAATCCGCAAAAACTTTTTTCTTCACTTCCTCAGAGACATTCATTGATTCAATGAATGCTCCATGTTCCAAATCTCCCAAGGGAAAAGGATAATCAGTTCCATAACAAATGCGATTAGCACCGATGATGTCTAGCAAATACTTGAATGCTTGTTCATCATGCGTGATGCCATCAACCCAAAATGACCCTGCATACTTTCGTGGATCTTGTATGCCATTCACATCGCATAGATCTGGTCTTGCATGCCAACCATGTGAAATTCTTCCCATCGTAAATGGAAATGAACCTCCGGCATGTGCAAAGAGCACGCGCAATTGAGGAAACTTGTCGAATATACCACCAAACATCATCGAAGTTATGGCAAGAGTTGTCTCTGCCGGCATGCCAACCAGCCATTCTTGAAAATAACGCTTCATGCGATCTGCACCGGCCATTTCCCAAGGATGAACCATGATGCACACATCCAAATCTTGAGCCGCCTCCCAAAAGGGATGCAATGCGGGGTCATCCAAATTCATTCCATTGATATTTGAACCAATTTGTAAACCCGGCATTTTCAATTCTTTCTTTACATATTCCATTTCTTTGATGGCTAGCGAGATGTCTTGCATTGGTGCTGTGCCTAGTCCGATGAATCGTGGAAATCGAGTACACACATCTGCAAGGTGATCATTCAAGAATCGTGACCAATCTGCGCCATGCTCTGGTTTCGCCCAATAATTGAAAAGAACAGGAACGGTGCATAATGTCATATAATCCACATTGTGAAGATCCATGTCTTTTAGAATCACTTCCGGATTCCAACAATTTTCCTGAATCTCCCGAAAGAAAAATCCGTCATCACGCATCATCTTCGCAGAACCTTCGCGATAATGATCGAGTTCGATAAATCCGCCATATCCATAACGCTCTTTGAGTGATGGCCATGTTTTGGGAAGAATATGTGCGTGGATGTCGATTTTCATGTGTGTGTTTTAAGAAAATGAGCGAGTGCCCGGAATGGATTCAATCAGTCTTCTTGTATAATCATTCTTAGGAGATTCATAGATCTCTTGGGCTGATCCAAGCTCAATGATTTTTCCGGCATTCATCACTGCAATGCGATCGCTAATGAATTTCACGACGCTTAAATCATGCGAGATGAAGATATATGTCAATTTGAATTCCTCGCGCAAATTCACGAGCAAATTCAATACTTGTGCTTGAACGGAAACATCCAATGCAGAAACAGATTCATCACAAATGAGAAATGATGGCTTCAATGCAAGTGCTCGAGCAATACAAATGCGTTGTCTTTGTCCACCAGAAAATTCATGTGGATAATTTCCATAATGATGCGGTTCGAGATTTACTTTGTCCAGCAAATAGTGAATATATTCTCTGCGTTGCTTGTCATTATCCATCACATTGTGAACTTTTAGTACTTCCATGATTGCACTTCCGACACTCAATCGTGGATTAAGGGATGAATAGGGATCTTGAAAAATGATTTGAAAATCTTTGCGAAGAGATTTCAATGCACTTTTGGAAAGTGATCGAATATCCTTGCCATCAAATTCTATTGTCCCGCCTGTTGGTTCTACGAGGCGAAGTATTGCTCTGCCTGTTGTTGTTTTACCGCATCCTGATTCACCCACCAGACCAAGCGTTTCACCTGGATAGACATCAAATGAGATATCGTCAACTGCTTTGACGAATCCTTTGGTTTGACCAAACACGCCGCCGGATCGTATCGGAAAATGCACTTGTAAATTATTCACGGAAAGAATTGGCTTTTGGGCTGATAATTCTTGATTGCGTTTGGCAATCGCCTCGCGAGAAATCACATTGTGTTCAATCACATTGTCGATTGATTCTTGAGCCAATGCTTTTGGCGTGATGATCCCATCAGCAGTTTCATCCATGAAGTCTCGAACTGTTGGAAGGATGTGAAGTTTTTTGTCCATGCGAGGTCTGCAAGCAAGCAAACCCTTCGTATATGGATGCTGAGGATTCTCAAAAATCTCTTGTACACTACCTTGTTCAACGATTTTTCCTTTATACATCACGATGATATCATCGGCAATGTCTTTTATCACACCCAAATCATGCGTGATAAACATCATCCCCATATTGTGCTTTTTTTGTAAGTCATTCATGAGATCAAGAATGGTCGCCTGAACAGTGACATCCAATGCTGTTGTTGGTTCATCTGCGATAAGCAATGCAGGATTGCATGACATCGCCATCGCAATCATCACACGTTGCTTTTGTCCACCCGAAAGTTGATGCGGATATTGATCCATCATCGCTTCCGGTCTGGGCAATTGAACCTCTTTCATCAATTGCAAAGCTCTGCCCCTAGCCACTTCTTTATTCACTTGCTCATGAAGCATGATGGCTTCCATGATTTGATCTCCACATTTGAAAACGGGATTCAGTGAAGTCATGGGCTCTTGGAAAATCATCGAAATGCGATTCCCACGATAGGTGCGCATGGTTTCTTCGGGTAGTGTAAGCAATTCTGTTGTAGATCCATCATCTTCATGAAAAAGAATGGAACCACTTGCAATTCTGCCGGGAGGATTTGGGATGAGTCTCATCACGGAGAGAGAAGTGACACTTTTTCCGGAACCGGATTCTCCAACGATACCGAGGGTTTTCCCGCGATTGACAGTGAAACTGATGGAACGAACGGCTTGATGCACGCGATCTTCACTACGGAATTCGGTGACCAAATCTTTGACTTCCAAAAGAGTAGAATTCATAAGCATGGATATGGAATAAATGTGTTTGGCAAAATACGACTTTTTTCGAGGGCGGGGAATCTTTGATTAACCCAAATATGCATTGGGGAAAAATGATGAGTGAATTCTCTATTTTGCACTATTGTATCACTCGATTTAGGAAATGAGATGAAAGAGACAATTCTGACTGATAAAGCACCAGCCCCTATCGGACCATATTCTCAAGGCATCAAAGTGGGGAATATGTATTATTTCTCGGGTGTGATACCACTCTCGGCAGATGGTAGTTCAATCATAGGTTCGGAAATCGTTGATCAAACCAGACAAGTGATTGCCAATTGCAATGCTCTTCTTGGTGCATGTGGTCTTAGTGCATTGAATGTTGTGAAAACCACCGTCTTTCTCAAGAACATGAATGATTTTTCAGCCATGAATGCAGTCTATGCGGAGTTTTTTGGAGAATCAAAGCCTGCACGAAGCACGGTTGAGGTGAGCCGTTTACCCAAGGACGTGTTAATCGAAATCGAAATGATTGCCTCAGCTTGATAATCTCTTGCCATCTGCATCATAGATCTCGCCTTGCATTGGTAGGATTATTTTCACTTCACCATTGAACATGTCCATAGCTTCTGATGCAATGGCTTCGCATGATGCGGTTTCACCGTGAATCAAGACAAGTGTCTTTGGTCTGATATCCTGAATCAAACTCAGGACATCTCGTTTTCGTGCATGAGCACTCATGCGTATGTTCTTTACCGCACATTTTCTTTCGATGCGATGTCCGGAAAACAGAAAGGGCTTCCCAAGTTCAGATTTACTGAGCGCATATCCGGGCGAATCAGGTTCCTGCCAACCATTGAATAGTATACCGCAAGTTGATTTTTGCATCCATTGCATTGCAAGTTTATGACTTGTGGTTTGTGGGTGCATCATGCCACTGGAAGCCAATACTATTGATGGCGTTGAGAAGAATGGTGCTTTTGAAAGTTCTTCATAGGGCATGGGGTGAATTGCTATGTCGGAGATCTCAAAACCGGGATTCATCCTCGGAGAAGTATAGCAATAGCGATCAAAGACAGATGAAATCGCTTTGCTCATGCCCCCCGAATAGATTGGCAAGTGAGGTATCATACCTTTTCTTTGCAATTCATGAAGCATGATGAGTGTTTCTTGCGTTTTACCCAATGCAAAACAAGGAATCAGTATGCTTCCATTCTTATTTGATATTTCATTAATGAATTGTGCACATTCCTTCATGATTTGTTCTTTCGTTGGATGTGATTCCTCTGCACCATTCGTACATTCACAAAACATCACATCCACATGATGTTTGGGAAATGTTGCTTTTGGGATGAGCCATTGATCATGCAAGCACATGTCCCCTGTGTGAAATACGGATAATCCATTCCATTCAAGCATCACTCCTGCAGAACCCGGGATATGTCCCGCATCATGGAAGGTGCATGCCACCGGATAGGGAGATCGCTTTCCATAGATCTCGAAAGATTCTTGATAAGCATGTGTTTCAAATACGGTGGAAATATATTCAATGATTGATTTGTCATAAAGTGAAATGGCATCCTGCATTTCTTTTGACAATTCGATTTGATCTCGAATGAGTGTGACGGTGTTTTTCAACATCACAGATGCAATATCACGAGTAAGTGCGGTTGTGTGCATGCCGATATATGGATGCTGCTTTAGCAAAAAAGGCATGCCGCCTATATGATCGGTATGTGCATGGGTGATCAATAATGCATCGATGTCTTGATACTTGATGGAGTCGAGCGGAGGAAATGCGCGAAGATCTCTTTCTTTCGGATGCAATCCTGCATCAATGATGATACCGGTTCCCCCGAAAGATAGATATGTGCAATTTGCACCAATTTCTTCGGCGCCACCCAAAACGCTAAAGTGAAATGATCGGCTCACTCCATCCACACCTTATGCCAGAGAGCAGCATTCAATGCAGAATACAATGCCTTGCCATGCTTGCCTTTTTGTTGTTTGTGATCATTCAACATAACGCGGAAATAGGCATCATTGAGTAAACCGGAAGTGATCAAAGGAGATTCAAGAATTGAGGAAACAGTATAGTTATACCATGGACCTCTAATCCATTCAGAAACCGGAGCAGCAAATCCTTGTTTTTTGCGATAGATGATTTCATGAGGAAGAAGTGAATCGACTCCTTTTTTGAGAAGATATTTCGACTCATTGTATGACTTCCTTTTCAATTCGGGTCTGATGCGCATGGTATATTCCACAAGTCGATGATCCAGAAATGGCACTCTTGCTTCAAGTGAATGCGCCATCGTGATTTTATCAACTCGCATGAGCAATAGTTCGGGCAGACGATGAGCCAATTCATAATTGGCGATGCGTTGGGCATAATCCTCGGGATTGGCTTGAATTGCGGCAATTTCTTTATCCAAACGCAATGGCATCTCGCTTACTTCCTCGGCAAGATATTTGAAAGCCGGACCTAGTGCCTGACGCAAATGTGATGGTGTATAATCCACCGCGCCGCCCCAATACAAGGGATGTCCTTCAATTGCTCTTCGCATATAATCCAGAATCAAATAACGCTTTGATGCCATGAGAAAAGGTTTCACCAATTCATAAATCATTTTTTGAATGGATTTTGGATAGGAAAGAAATCGCTTCCATTCTTTTTCATGAAATTTCAAGTCGCGAATCATCCAAGAATATCCGATGAATTGTTCATCGCTTCCTTCACCAACTTGAATAACCGTTGTTCCTGATTCACGAGTCAATTTACTGAGAAAATTCAGAGGAATGCAAACAGGATCTCCATTCGGTTCATCTTCATGCCAAACCAATTGCTCAAGCACAGGCAATGCATCATTATGACCAATCACAATTTCTCTGTGATTTGTATTGAATGTTCTTGCGATGAGCCGCGCTTGTTCCAATTCATTGTATTTCTGCAATTCTTTGAAACCTACAGTGAATGTGTCCACGGGGCGATCCATCAATTCAGACATCAATGCCACATTGGTGCTGGAATCAATTCCGCCACTCAAAAACACGCCAAATGGAACATCGCTCATCATGCGATCTTTCACAGCTTGGCGTAGCAATCGCATGATTTCATTTACGGTGGTGGATTCATCATGATCCCAATACCCAGCTCCTTGAGGAAGTGGCTGCCAAAAACGATATGTTTTGAATTCACCATTGCGAAGAATGCCGAAATGTCCTGCAGGTAATTTGTGAATGCCGGTGAACATTGTATCCAAATCGCTGGACATGGAAAATGTCAAGTAATTCGCGAATTCATGATGATTAATTGAACGAGAAATTGCCGGATGTTTGAGAATGGATTTAATTTCCGATCCAAACATGAATCTTCCATTAGCATGATGATAATACACCGGTTTAATGCCGATGCGATCTCTAGCGATGAAGAGTGTTTGTTCTTGCTCATCCCAAATTGCGATTCCCCACATGCCAATCATGGATTGCAAAAAGTCCGGACCATATTCAGCGAATCCATATAGAATGGTTTCCGTATCAGAATTCGAACGATAGACATATCCTTTGGATTCAAGATCCTTTCTCAATATCGCATGATTGTAAATCTCACCATTGAACACAATCGTGAAGCGTCCATCGGATGTTGACATTGGTTGATGTCCTGCAGGAGTTAGATCTATGATTGACAATCTTCGAAATGCAAAGCCTGCTTTGCGTGAAGGCGATATCCATTGTCCTTCATCGTCAGGTCCACGATGCAGAATCACATCACTCATGGATTGCAGCAATTCATGATGAATTCCTGAATCAGAAACTGCATATTCAACGATACCCGCTATTCCGCACATGTGTACATGCTCACAAAAATTGATTTATTGTTTGCCGGCTTTTGGAAACATCCCGGATTGGGATGCAATGTTCAATAATATTCCAACTGCTGCTGCAGAGAAGAACACTGCCGTTCCGCCATAGCTCAAAAATGGCAGGGGAAGTCCTGTAGTTGGAAGAATTCCACAATTCACACCCACATTCACAAATGCATAGGCAGATATCGTGATGGTGATGCCAAAAGCAAGCATGCTTCCAAAACGATCAGGAGCGAATCGTGCTATGCGCAAACCTCTGTAGAGGAATAATCCATACAGAGTGATCATCACCAATATGCCGAAGAATCCGTACTCTTCGCCTATAATTGAGGAAATGAAATCGCTATAACTTTCCGGAAGAAATTTATCTCTTTGATTGCTTTGTCCCGGGCCGACTCCAAAGAATCCACCATTTGCAAATGCAATCAATGCTTGTTTCAATTGATAATTTGTTGAACCATCATCGCCCAGTCCAATATATGACATGATGCGTTTCATGCGATATTGTGCGGAAATTCCATAAAGCCCGAGCAAAGAAATTCCAATTCCGAAAATTGTCAAGAAATACTGCATCTTCACATTGCCAACATAGAGCATGCACAGGATGATGATTGAAATCACCATCGCAGTCGAGAAGTTTGGTTGCAATGCAATAAGGCCGATAACCAAAGCACCTGCCCCTAAAACCGGGAGAAGACCTTTTTTAAAATCATGGAGTTTATTGAAATTATCCGAAAGCCAAGTTGACATAAAAATCACGAGGGCATACTTTGCATACTCCGATGGTTGAACGCTTATCCCACCAATGCTAATCCAGCGAGCCGCACCTTTTGTTTTGACTCCAATCAATAGCACTAAAATCAATGAAGCAATGCCAATGATATATGCAAGTTTCGAATAATGTTTATATCTGTGATAATCAATTCTTGCGAAGAAGATGATACATCCAAGTGAAATCCCAACACGGATAATCTGACTTGTCACTATGCCTTCTGTCGATCCAAATTTTTGTGAAGCAACATAAGCGCTTGCGCTATACACAAATGGAACGGAGAATAGCAATAATGCGGTTGCTATGAAAAAAATCAACCAGTCAATTTTACCGGGAATCTCATTTGGCTTCATTGAAGTGCCTGTTCCAGGTCATGAATCAAATCATGTGCATCTTCAATGCCAATGCTGAATCGTATGAGCATATCATGTATACCCAAATCAGCTCTTTCCTCATCTGTGAGAAGATTATGTGAAGTTTGCATTGGAATGGTCATGGTGGATTCCACACCACCTAAGCTCGTTGCTACAGCAATCATCGAAAGTTTTTTCAGAAATGCATCGCGATATTCTATGTCATTTCCCGCTAATTCAAATGACATCATGCCGCCAAATCCACTCATTTGTCTTGATGCTATATCATGACCCGGATGCGATGGTAAACCCGGATAATGCACTTTTGCAATCGCGGGATGCTTGCTCAGCCATTGTGCTATGTGCATTGCATTTGCATTTTGTTGTTGCACTCTTAATCCGAGTGTTTTGATGCTTCTTTCGAGAAGAGATAAATCAACTGCATTGAGCGACATGCCATAAATTGCGGATAGAGTTCTGCATCGCTCGATGAAATCTGCATTACCAATCAATGCGCCTGCCATTAAATCACTATGACCACCCAGATATTTGGTTGCGCTATGCATGATGATATCGCAACCCAGTTCAAGTGGCTTTTGATTCACAGGTGATGCGAATGTATTGTCAATCATGGTAAGAATGCGATTATCCTTCGCCCATTGCGTAATTGGTGCAATGTCTATGATTTCCAGCATTGGATTTGTTGGCGTTTCCAAGTAAACGAGAACAGTGTCACCCGTGACTTCTTGCTCCAAGCCCTCAGGAGTCATGGTATCAATCAAGGTTACACTGATATCATGCTTGTGACGAAGTATGTCAACAAATGCTCTCGTTCCACCATAAATATTTTTTTGCATCAAAATATGCTCGCCGGGACGGACAGCCGACAAAATGCCTGCCGTAATTGCAGACATCCCTGTGGCTAATACCAAAGCGGCTTCGCCACCTTCCAAAGCTGCTATCTTTTCTGCAACAGCATCATGATTAGGAATCGTGAAATTCCTTGGATAAGGAATGCTCCCAAAACCATTGTGAAACTCAATTGCAGTTGATGGTTGTATGGGAGTATTGACTCCGTGATAGATATTTTTTGTTCCGGTATGAACTGCTTTTGAATTCAAACCTGAATATTCAGGATGTTTCTTTGAATTTGCCATCAAAGCGTAAGAATAAACTAGGAAAATGCTGTTGACAAAGATACGGTAAAAAAAGCACTTTTTCGGGTTAAAGCATAGCCGTAATTTGTCAAGAAATTCAAGAAAACATCTTCATTTTTCCTCATGCAAACTCTCTTTTCTGCACTCCTTTTCATCTCATTCTGCATGATGTCCTGCAATGAAGGACAAATGGAAAGGAATGATTCAAAACAAGAAACAACTATTGAAACCATCAAGCATCCACTTAAACTCAGGGATGATACCCTTTTGATGCCTTTGACCACAAATACTGCTTGGTTTTTTGACATTGCCTATCAAGATATTGAAACGGGTACTTTTTTAAGACCGACGGCAGAGTTTCCATTTCCACAATCCGATACTTTATATGTAAATGGATCCACTATGCTGGATAGCAATCCATGTTCTCTTATTCGTACTTCTGCAGCGCCAAAAGGTGGTACTTGGTACACAATTCGCCAAAAAGGGGTGTATAGTTGGCCTCAAGATCCGGAGGATACAACGGAAGTCCCGGTATTTAGTTTGACATATAAATATCCTGCGAGGAAAGGAGAAACCTATACTTCGAATGGCATAAAGGTTGAAGTTCGTGACACAGCAGCGAATATCTCTGTTCCAGCCGGATCTTTCTCATGTTTTTACTATGTTTCTTTCTCAAAAGCACCCGGAAATGTGATGTTTGAGAATCATGTTTGGCTCTCAAAAGGGTTTGGAATGGTGAGAAATGAGGCAATCATGCATCAAAAAGACATTGCCCCGGTTCGCAGAATCGTCACTCTTCGACGATTTATTCATGGAACCGAACAAAAGCAATAATGCTGCTTTCGTATCTTTGCATTCATTCAATCAATGGATAAACCATGTCAATAACTCATATAATCATTCTGTTGTTTGTTTCATGCATCATTCCAATACATGCCTCTTCGCATGATGAGTTGATGAAAGCTATGCGCGATGAAGCAAAAAGAGCATTATCGGAATTGCAAGTTGAATCTTTGCAAAAACCCTATTATGTCGAATATCTTTTGACAATCAGAAATACTGAATCAGCAAAAGCCACATTGGGCGGAACCATCAATACAAAAAAAGTGAAATCTGCTGTTTTGACTGTTGGCATTCGTGTTGGCAATCCGGCTTTTGACAATACTAATTTTTTTGATGTGAGCTTGGGATTCTTTGGAAGTGGAGATGATGAGGAATCTTTCAAAAATAGACGCATTCCCATTGAACTTGACTATGCTTCTTTGAGACGGGAATTGTGGCTCGCCACAGATGCATGCTATAAGCAGTCTGCAGAATTGCATTCCAAAAAAGAAGCTGCAATCAAGAATAGATTGCGTACAGACACCACGCATGATTTCATAACTCTTGGTCCTGCTCAATTGAAGGATAATCCTGATCATGCTTCTTTCGACATCAACAAAGCGGAATCGCTGGTGCAAGAATTGTCGGCACAGTTGAAATATATTCCTGCAATTTCAGCAAGCACTGTGAGCATCGAACATCTTCCTGAAACATTGATATATGTGAATACGGAAGGCAGAGAATACATAAAAACTAAGCACATGGTTGGTGTTGAAATTGTTGCTTCCGGACAATGTTCAGATGGAATGCCAATTGCTGAAACATATACATCCTATGCTCGAACATTCTCTGATTTGCCAAGCAAAGATTCATTGTTGCGTGCGGCAACATCACTTGCTGCTTCATTTGAGCAGGTGCATGCAGCCCCCAGATTTAGCGAACCATATTCCGGTCCAATCATGCTGGAAGGTCAAGCGGCAAATGAAATCGTGGCACAAGTATTTGCGCCTCAATGCATCGTGCAAAGACCTCCGCTCACCGATAGAGGCGTTCAAGACAATGATCGATTTACCGCATTTCAAAATAAGATTGGCGGGAGAGTATTGCCTGAATTTCTCTCTGTTGTAGATAATCCAAACATGCAACAGTTTGAGGGTGCATCATTGGTCGGACATTATTCCATTGACGATGAGGGCATGCCCGCACAATCAGTGAACCTTGTTGAAAAAGGCTACTTGAAAACATTATTGTCGAGCAGAATACCAACCAAGAGAATTCGTTCAAGTAATGGACATTCGCGTGGTGGCGCTCCCATTTATGGCATCATGCAATTGATTTCTTCCGACAAAAAGAAAGAGGTGGACTCAAAAGCGATGAAAGCTAAAATGATGTCACTCTGTAAAGCAAGAGAATTACCTTATGGCATCATCATTCGCAAGGCATTGAATCAAAATATCTTGTACACTGTTTTGTATGAACAAACATCCGGTGAATATCCCTTTGCTCAAGGCGATTCCAAGTTGAGCGTATTGGAGGCGTATAGAGTATATCCCGATGGAAAGGAAGAACGCATTCGTGGTGGTGAATTGGCAGGGATTAGTCCTGCATCTTTTAAGGACATCATACTTGTCGGAAAAAAGAGCAGACCCTATAATCTTTTTGCTTCATCTGTTGTTTCTGCATTCATGACAGGTGGTTCTCAATTCGTTCCCGCATCGTTAATTATGCCGGATTTACTCTTCGAAGATCTTGAATTCAGGCCGATAGAAAGCGATTTTCCCAAGCCACCACTCTTGGCATCGCCAATTAAATAATGAACTTTTTATATGTGGGAGGGGTTATCCTCCCACTGTCATTTTCAATAGGATGAGCATATCATGTCATCAATCTCAATGTCAACGATTGCCTCTCCCAGAGGATCTCAACTACACTGTGCCAATTGGCAAATTGAAGCTGCATATAGGATGATTCAAAATAATTTGGATCCCGAAGTAGCTGAACATCCGGAACAACTCATCGTTTATGGTGGATATGGAAAAGCTGCAAGAAATCATGATTCATTGCATGCCATCTTGGATTCACTTCGTTCCATGAGCCCCGATGAAACATTGCTCGTGCAATCAGGGAAACCTGTCGGAATCGTCCCAACACATGAGCATGCTCCGAGAGTGATTATTGCCAATTCCAATCTTGTTGGCAATTGGGCGAATTGGGAAGAGTTTCGTCGCTTGGATGAACTTGGTCTCATGATGTATGGTCAAATGACTGCCGGTAGTTGGATTTATATCGGCACGCAAGGAATTGTGCAAGGAACTTATGAGACATTTGCAGAATGTGCGCGACAACATTTTGGTGGCGATCTCTATGGTCGATTTGTTCTCACGGCAGGATTGGGCGGCATGGGTGGCGCACAACCTTTGGCGGCTACATTCAATGGGGCTGTTGCATTGTGCATAGAAATTGATGAAACCAGAATCGACAAGCGAATTCATGATGGATATTGCGATGTGAAAATGCATGACTTGGATGAGGCATTGGCACTTGTCAAAGAATGCGTAGAAAACAAAAAAGCATTGTCAATCGGCTTGGTTGGCAATGTTGCTGAGATACTCCCTGAACTTGTCAAAAGAAATATAAAACCGGATGTCGTTACAGATCAAACTGCTGCGCATGATCCACTGAATGGATATTATCCTGCGGGTGTTTCAAAAGTTGAAGCAGATTTGCTTAGAGCAAGTGACCCTGTAACATATTTGGAAAAAACACATCATTCCATCGGCGAACATGTAAAAGCAATGCTCGCCTTTCAAGAAATGGGCTCAATTGTATTCGATTATGGCAATAACTTGAGAGGAGTTGCCAAAGATAAAGCCGGTATTCATAATGCATTTGATTTCCCCGGATTCGTCCCGGCATATATCAGACAATTATTCTGCGATGGAAATGGTCCATTTCGCTGGGTTGCTCTTTCGGGTGATCCACAAGACATAGCAGTCACCGATCAGGCAATCATGGAATTGTTTCCTGAGCATCAAGGTTTGCACAGATGGATCAAGAATGCTCAATCTCGCATCGGATATCAAGGTCTCCCGGCAAGAATCTGTTGGTTGAACTATGGCGAAAGAGCCAAAGCAGGAATCATGTTCAATAATCTGGTGCGCGAAGGAAAAGTCTCGGCACCAATTGTCATCGGTAGAGATCATCTCGATTGTGGCTCGGTTGCGTCCCCGTATCGTGAAACAGAAGCAATGCTCGATGGTTCTGATGCCATCGCCGATTGGGTCTATCTCAATTTTGCCCTCAATACACTCGGCGGTGCAACATGGGTATCACTCCATCATGGCGGTGGCGTAGGAATGGGACTCTCTCTCCATGCCGGAATGGTCATCGTTGCTGATGGCACCGAAGGCGCAGAACAAAGACTCAATCGCGTGCTCACTTATGACCCACTCATGGGCATATTGAGACATACAGATGCAGGCTATAAGCGGGCTCTCGGGAATTCCGAAAAGTTTGGCATAAAAATTCCCTTATATCCAATTGTTCGAGACTAATCAACAAAACCAGAAATTTTGACATGAATTTCGGTCAAAATGACAACATAGTGACACTTTGTCAATGTAAAGTGTCAGAACATGCAAAATTGACAGATAAATAATTTTCTCACTTTCAAAAGGACTGAATGGTTCGATTAGCTACAACATTTCGTAATGACAATAGGTCAGCGAATTCATCCACTGTTTTAAGGAACACAATCATGCTGGAATTTAATCAAGGGTCTACATCAGACATGAATCCTAACGGTCCTGTGGCGGGGCCGGAACCAACACCATCTCACGCAGTCTATTTTGACGATGAGAGATTTGTTGGCACCAAGGATGAAGTAGCAATTTCCACCACAGTACTTGGAGGAGAGAAGATGAACTTGGTATTGCAAATCGAGGCTTTGTTTAAAGCCGACCGCAAGCGCTTTTTGAATTTTATTCGTCAGCGCGTTCGAACTCAAGAAGATGCAGAAGACATTCTGCAAGAGGTATTTACGAATGTGTTGGCAGCAGCCGAACATGTTCAAAAGCCAATTGAAAATCTTGCCTCTTGGGTTTTCACTGCAGTTCGTAATAAAATCATTGATTTTTATCGCAAGAAAAGATCTGAGTCATTCTCAGATTTGGCAACTCCTCGTCAGATAGAAGAGGGCAATGATTCGCTTGATTATTTGCTTGGTGATATGTCCTATAATCCGGACGGAGATTTATTCCGCAAGACGATTTGGGAAACGGTTCAAGAAGCACTCAAGGAATTGCCTGATGAACAACGTGAAGTGTTTGAAAGAAATGAATTTCATGGAGTTTCATTCAGAGAAATGTCTGAAGAAACCGGTATAAACATCAATACATTGCTTGCCCGCAAGCGTTATGCAGTATTGCATCTCCGTGAGCGCCTCCAGCATTTGTATGAAGGCATGGATGATTAATCTCTGCTCGATGAAGTCGAAGCCCGATCAATGAGATCGGGCTTTTTTGTTTTACTTTTGATTTGCCATTCTTATTCTCGAATTTTACATCATGACACTTCGAATTATCATTCAAATCCTCGTGGGATTGTTATTAGCATTGGGTTTCGCATCCGATGCTTATGCGATTGGACCCAAAATATTGATTGTCACTGCTCATCCGGATGATGAAACGGCTTTTGCTGCGACAATCTATAAAGTCACTCATGAACTCAATGGCATAGCAGACATACTCCTAGTCACAAATGGCGAAGGTGGATATAAATATTCAAATCTTGCTGAAGAAGTGTATCATAGATCATTGACAAATGAATCTTCCGGCAGAGAAGCATTGCCAACCATTCGCAAGAAAGAATTGATGTCCGGCGGAGCCTATATTGGCTTACGTGATTATCACTTCATGGATGAACAAGACACAGGATATACACTCAATCCGGATTCTGTTCTAAACATTGTTTGGGACACTGCACGAGTAATCAGCAAAATCAAAGAATTGCATTCCAAACATGAATATGATTTTGTGTTTACATTATTGCCGGTTGAATCTACACATGGACATCATAAAGCAGCAACGATACTTGCACTCCGTGCAATTTCAACGATGAATGCAATCAAAAAACCAATTATTGTTGGGTGTAGCGTGAGTGATACCAATGCAAAAAACATAGACTCTTTTGCGGGATTGACTTCACATCCAATCACAAGAATGCAATCAACATTGCCATTGGATCATTTCAATCGCTTGACTTCATTTGGTTTTCAACAAAAATTGAATTATTCCATCATTGTGAATTGGCTTATTGCAGAACATAAATCTCAGGGAGCAATGCAATTGGCAATGGGGAGAGGTCATCTCGAACAATTTTGGAACTATGCTGTCAATCCAATACATGCTGAAGAATCAATACGCGGTTTTGCCGAACTTCTTCGCAATACTCCATTCAAAGGATATCAACATGAAAAGTAGCATGATGATCCTGTTGATGGTCTTTTGTTCACAGTTCATGCATGGTCAAGGTACATGGACAAGACTGCTTGATCAACCTGCTTATGGTCTTGCCATCAATCCCAAAAATCCAAATATGATGATCATAGGCGGCTTGGGGAGAACGCTGTATCGCACTTATGATGCAGGCGCAACATGGCAAATTGATAGCATTGAATTTCGAAGTGGCAGTTCACAATTGACAAATGTTTTGATTTCATCTGTAGATACAAATGTGGTATTGATGGGAGGAGTGTTTAACTCCATTCGTAGAAGTACCAATCAAGGACGAGATTGGGAAACTGTTTTTGAAACAGAAAAACCTCAATTTCTTTCTCCAGGTGAGACAATCATTGAAAAACCTGATGATCCTCGCATGATATATGCGGGTGACAATGCATCAAATAGAATTTTTAGAAGCAGTGATATTGGAAAAACGTGGGACACATTGGGCATACTGAATGTTCCTGCATTATGTACAATTGCATTCCGACATGATAGCACAAATATCATGTATGCAGGTTGTAAAACCGGCATCATTGAACGCTCGACCGATGCTGGACTAACATGGAAAAGAGTGACTGTGCTTCGCACTTTTCAGGATGCAGAGATTCCCAAAATCATCTTCAGCAAAAAAGACCCATTGCTTGGATTTGCGATCATTGCATATTTTCTTCCAGGGAATATTCCAAATGGTGGAGTATTCAAAACCACAGATGGTGGATATTCTTGGAAAGAACATTCCTGGCGAGACACAAGCTTTTGGGCAATTTGTTTTGCCGAGCGAAATCAACAAGAGGTTTTGTTTCTCGGTGGCTTTTCCGATGCCAATGATGTCATTCCAGGTCCGGGTTTCATCATGAAAACAGAACTCTCAACAAATTCAAAAACACTTTTTGCTTCAGAGATTCCATGGTTCCTGAATTCAGGAGGCATGAAACCAAGAAGAAATGTGTGGATGCTTCGATCGACATCTTCTCCTGACAACATGTTTGTATATGCTGCCACCGAAGCAGGCTTCTACAGATATGCTGAGTCAATCGTAAGTGTACAAGAATCCATCCAAGAAAAGAAGTATGTAATCAATGGATTGACCTTCTCCTTTTCGAATGAACATGCTTCATTCATACTTTCAAGCATTGATGGTCGCATCCTAAAAAAAGGAATTGCAGACATTCAATTTCAAGATCTTCCGGATGGAGTATATGTCATAAGCACTCCCACAAACCGATTTATCCCCAAGCTGATACTTAAGATCGGCAATCAACTCATTCCCCAAATTGGATCCTGACATGCCTCGTTTTAAAGTTGTTTGTGAATATGAAGGAACCCGCTTCTCAGGATGGCAAGTGCAAAAGAATGCACGAACAGTCCAAGGTGAATTGATTGGAGCAGCAAAGAAGATATTTGCAACAGACAAATTTGAATTATACGGTTCAGGCAGAACAGATGCGGGCGTGCATGCTCTCGAACAAGTGTTTCATCTTGATGTGGAAACAATGCTCGCGCCACATATCATCAAATTAAAATTGAATGATTCTTTGCCGGCAGACATATGTATACTTGAAGTACAAAAAACATCCAAACAATTTCATGCCAGACATGATGCTATCGAAAGAACATATCTCTATCAAATATCCAAAAGAAGGACTGCATTTGGCAAACGATATGTTTGGTGGATAAAGGATGAATTGAATATTCAAGATATGCAAAAGGCAGCGCAGTATTTCAAAGGGATGCATGATTATCGTTCATTCACGGCAGATGATCCCGATCATAAATCAACAAAAGTAGATATCACAGATATCTCAGTGAAAGAAGAAGGTGATTTGATTCTCATCTCTATTTCAGGTTCACATTTTTTATGGAACATGATTCGCAGAATGATCGGCATTCTCGTTGAGATAGGTCGAGGAAAACAGACGCCGGATATCATTCCACAATTACTCAAAAAACAATCCGATTTGCCCGCTTCCTTCACTGCTCCTCCTTCGGGATTATTTTTGGCATCGGTGCGCTATGAAAAAAATTCAAAAAAACATGTGCAATCACTCTTGAACATATAATGAACAGATTGATCGTATTATTCTGCTTATTGTGCTTGTCTGCTTGTTCTGACAATACAATCACTTCTCCAGAGCAGATAGTGTTTCCCGCAAGCAAAGTAAGCTATCAGCAACATGTGAGACCTTTATTGGAATTGACCTGTGCTTTTTCGGGTTGTCATGATTCCGAAACTGCTGCCCGTGGAGTGGATGTCACAGGATATTTCCAATTGACATCCAGAGCAGGGCTTATCATACCCGGAAAGCCGGATAATAGTCTCCTCAATCAAATTCTTGAAGGTAAACAAGGACATCTTCCCACATTTCAGCAGAGAATATCTTTAGATCAAATTCGGGGTGTACGACAATGGGTGCTGGAAGGGGCATTAAATAATTGATGTGAAGAAAGGGAACTAGGAATACAAAGTATTTGTTTTGACAATATGTGTAATAACACGTAAATTTGTATGCCTTTTCTCACTTTTTCACCAAATCACCATGTTTAGACTCATCACAATTGCCTTGCTATTCGGGCTCATATTGAGTTCTTGTTCTGAAGACTCATCTGTAATGCCTAATCCCAATTCGGAAATACTACAAGTGAAGACGGTTTCCGGTGCACGCCCAGATACTTTGTCTTCGAGATATCTCTACTTTTCTTTTGATACAGATGATTTTGTCAATCCCTCAAAGGATACGACTGATGAATGGGATATTCGCCTACCATTTTTGTATGGTGGCGGAAAGACAAGAAACATTGATATAGTCCTGAATTCAGGAACAATCAATTCAGTTGGCAAAACCAAAGGGAAGGTGATTGATACAACTTTTGATCTTTTGATGTCGGCACCTGAAGAAGCCATGTTAAAAGCTGAAGACAATGCAAATCGGGTGATTTCTCTAGCAGTTGATGGTACAGGCATGTTCGCCTATGATTCGCCGAGCCGAACATTGAATCCTACACCCCAGCGGACTCTTGTTTTGAGAACCAAGAAGGGTACCTATGTTAAGTTTCAGATGATATCCTTGTACAAAGGTCAACCAGCAGTGCCCACGATGATGTCGGAACTTGGTTACTATTCTTTCCGTTATGCAAAGAGTTCAACTAGAAATCTTAGAACCAATTGAGTCATTGTGCTTTGCCATCAATTGCTCCTTTGGTAAATTTGTACGTAATTATTCCATTGGAGTCAGATAATGTACGGCAGCGTAAGTATCATAGACATAGAAAACAGCGCAAAAATGCTGGATGAGGATCCTGTTTTACTCGCCCGTTTTGAAGAGAAAATTCAAAATGGAGAGAAGATTGAGCCTCATGATTGGATGCCCAAAGAATATAGAAGACAATTGATTCGCATGATTGAGCAGCATGCTCATTCAGAAATCATTGGTGCATTGCCGGAGGGTACTTGGATTACACGTGCACCGGGTTTCAAGCGCAAGATGGCATTGATGGCAAAAGTGCAAGATGAAAGTGGTCATGCACAATTGCTCTACAATGCAGCAGAAACCCTTGGTAAAACCAGAGAAGAGATGATCAATGATCTCATCAATGGAAAATCAAAGTATTCCAATGTGTTTAATTATCCAGCAAAAACTTGGGCAGACACAGCGGTGATTGCATGGCTCATTGATGCTTCTGCAATCATCAATCAAGTGACAAACTCCAAAGGTTCTTATGGACCATATTGCAGAGCGCTTGAGCGTATTTGCATGGAGGAGTCTTTCCATCTTCGCTATGGTTATGACAATGTGGTAACATTGGCAACCGGTACTCCAAAGCAACGAGAGATGGTGCAAGAAGCATTGAATCGCTGGTGGCAGCCAATCATGCATTTCTTTGGTCCACCGGATAAAGCATCGGTGCATTCAGAGATTCTCATGCGCTGGAAAGTCAAAATGGCCAGCAATGATGATATGCGTCAGCAATTTTTCAATCAATATGTCCCAAAAATTCTTGAATTGGGTTTGACCATTCCCGACAAAGGACTTGTCAAAAACAAAGAGACAGGAAAGTGGGACTTTTCCGATCCCGATTGGAATGAATTCTTTGAAGTGATTAAAGGCAATGGTCCTTGCAATAAAGAACGTCTTGCGGTGCGCCGCATGGCTGAAGAGCAAGGAGAATGGGTGCGCAAGGCATTGAAGAAGCAAGTGACCTATACCGTGCCTTTGTCCTGATTACTTCACAAAAGCATTTCAACCCCTTCCGCGGATTTCGCTGAAGGGGTTTTTTTCTGGAATACCATCAAAATGATTCTATTGTTTTTGCTATTTAATATGTGTTCTTTGCATGCTTTTTCAAGTGCAGACACCACGCTTCCACGATTACCCAAAATACCGCAGTCAAAAAAACAAAAGGTTGACACTTCAGCAGTCTATATTCCGAAGCAGCAAGTGGTGGTGACAGGTACGCGCAATGAAGTTTTGCTCAAAGATTCACCCGTACGAGTGGAAGTGGTGGATGCCAAGCAAACAGTGAGCACTGCAATGGTGAATCTTGGAGATTTACTCCGAGAGCAGACAGGACTGCTGCTGACAAATAATGTCAGAACGGGAGTTCAAATGATGGGTTTGGGAGCTGACTACACGCAAATTCTGATTGATGGTCAACCAATGATTGGTCGTGTTGCCGGAGTATTGGATCTGTCAAGAATATCCGTTGGAAACATAGATCGAGTGGAAATCGTGAAAGGTCCGATGTCGTCTTTATACGGAAGCGAAGCATTGGCGGGGGTGATCAATATCATCACAAAAAAACCTGCACCCGGAATTTCCGGATCGCTTTTCGGTCAGTATTTGGACAAAGGACCTTCTGAGCTGAGAAGTGAAATGCAATATGGCGCAAATGCATTTGATATATCAGGATTTTTTAGTCTCAAAAAGGCAAATCCATTCACACTCAATCAAGATTCAATAAGCATACCTTATCAAGGATTTTCTGATCAAACCTTGCATCTCAAAACAAAATGGTTTGCCTCACATTCCTTGAATGTAGGAGCAGATTTTCGCATGTTTTCAAGTGAAAGTAGAGGAGCTTTCATTGAATCGTTTTTTGGACAAATCGCCTCCAATGAGGGAAGTGTAAAACAACAAGACAGACAAGCCACTGCTTATGCAACATGGACCCATGGAAAGGCAAGACTCAATGCTCAATTTCATGCATCGACATTCACTGAGCGATATAATTTTGACACCATTCAAGGAGATGGTGGTACTACTGATGATTTGTCGCGTGGAATGATGCGCTCTTATCTTCAATATGATGTGTTTTGGAGTGAAAGAAATCGTTTCACTTTTGGTGTGGAATATACCGTCGATGATATTGGTGGAACACGATATCCCGACAATCCATATTTCTCAACATTCAGTGGATTCGCACAATGGGAGGGCAATCCTACATCATGGATTTCTTATGCACTTAGTGCGCGTTATGTGCATAATTCGGCATTCGCTCAGGAAGGTTTATATGAAGAACAAATTTTGTCGGCAATCACAAAATTGGTGAATCCCAAATTGGCAATCAATGTGAAACTCGATGAAGGCCTCCGATTCCACACATCGATTGGAACGGGATTCAAGGTACCGGATTTCAGGCAATTGTATGTGCAGTTTTCCAATAGACTTGGTGGGGCGGGATATGATTTGATCGGTGCTCGTAGATTAGGAATAGACTTGCAACCAGAGCGTTCCATCTCCATGGATTTGGGAATCATTGTGGATGAATGGACTTTCACCCGATTTTCAGAACGATATCCCATAAGAGGTTTCGCTGAATGTCGTGTATTTGACAATACACTCTCGAATTTGATTGAATTTTTCTATGCCGGAAATAATCCCCAAACAAATCAAGCGATATACTCATATCGGAATATCTCACGTGCCAATACGCGTGGTTTAGAATGTTCCATTCGATTGTCACAAGCCATACCGGAAACGGAAAGCGGCATTCTGACTTATGCAATGGGATATCAATATTTGGATACACGCGATCTCGAAGTCTATGATGCAATACTTTCAGGAAGAGCAGGAACCATCAATTCTCAAACCGGATCATTCAAAGCTTTGGATGCTGAATCCTATGGAGGATTATGGTTTCGATCAAGACATTCAGGAACATTGAGAATTGGGTTTGAAGATAAAAAACATGGAATCATGGCATCCATCAGAGCTCAATTCATCGGTAGATTTGGAGATGAAGCATTGGATGTGAATGGTCCGGTATACAATAATCGAAAGGTGCCCGACCTAGATCGAGAATATGTTGCCGGCTATACCATTCTCAATGTGGGATGTACAAAAGAATTCCCAATAACTGCCGATGCGAGAACAATACAGGTTACCTTAGGCGTGAATAATGTGCTGAATGTGATGAATTTGAGATCAATGCCTAATCTTCTTGGAAGGCAGTTTGCATTGAGCGGACAATATATCTGGTGAACATTTTCAGTATAATTCCCTAAATTATCATCCAATTCATTCGTCAACAGACAGCATCAATCATGAGAGGTATATATGAATAATGCATATTTGGAAGAAGTTCGCGCAACGGCTTTGGCTGAAGCACAAAAAGCGTATATGGTAAAAGTCTATGGCTGGATGGTTGCAGGACTCATGTCAACAGGTGTGGTTGGAGGTTTTGTTGCCAGTGATGCATCACTCACTTCATCCATGTTGAGCTACTTCTGGTTTTTTGTCATCGCCGAATTTGCTCTTGTTTTTGCTTTGTCTGCATTCATTCACAAAATGAGCACTCCAATTGCAATGCTTGCATTCATTGGATATTCCGTTTTGAACGGAATCACGCTTTCTGCTGTATTGCTTGCCTATGATGAAGCGGCAGTATTGAATGCATTTCTTACAACCTCCGGAACATTCGCCGCGATGAGTGTATATGGAATGGTGACCAAAAAAGATTTGTCCTCATGGGGTTCATTTTTCTTCATGGGATTGATAGGCATCATCATTGCCAGTATAGTGAATATTTTTCTTGCCAGCTCCGCCCTGAGTTTTGCAATATCATTGATTGGTGTTTTTGTGTTTATTGGTTTAACGGCTTATGACACGCAAAAGATCAAGGAATCTGCTGACTTGGAATTGCAGGGAAGCGAACTTGCATCCAAAGGTGCAATTCTTGGAGCATTGACATTATATCTTGATTTCATCAATCTATTTCTGTTCATCTTGCGCCTTTTTGGTGGCAGCAATGATGAATAATCACACTTGATCTTCAAATGGGCAGAAGTTATTACTTCTGCCTTTTTTGCTTATGAGCACTCATTCCAATTTTATTGAACAACGATTGAATTTTGCCAAAGATCTTTTGCGTTCAGGCAATGTCAATAGAGCCATATCCATTTGCGAAGAATTACTCTCTCCTGCGGCTATGATTTCTCATGGAAAAGAAATTTTTTCATTCATTGCAGATACTGTTGAGAAATCAGGGAATATTGACAAAGCAGAGGCAATTCGAATTCGTTCAAAAGAATTGTTTGCAGATTCATCAATCATTGAATCAGAAGTATCGTCCTCTTCTGCTGATACCGCACATGCATATGTACTGAACTTGCTTCCCCAATTGATGTTTCCGCCTGATGCCGATAGTGAGATTGTCATGTATGATGACATTTCTTATTCCTTTGATACCATTCCTGCATTTGATTATACAGTTATTTCAAAGCCATTGCCTCGTTCAGAAGATTCCATCAGGAGTTTGTCTGCTCTGGAAGAATTGGCTAAACGATTGGAACATGCAAAGATACCCGTGATTGATGAAGAGAGAACAATAGCATCTCCATCATTCATGCCTTCGATTGTGACAGAAACAATGGCGGATATTTATGAGCAACAGGGAGCTTATGCTCAAGCAATAAAGGCATATCAAGTACTGGCTAGAAATAATCCGGATAAGCTTGAATATTTTGAATCTAAGATTTCACAGTTGAGACTTCGTCAATAGGAATATCATGAATACGCATTGGAATATCATTGAACAATATGCATCTGTTTTGAAGCAAACGCATTTGAAAGAATTGTTTATTGAAGATGTCGCAAGAGCGGATATCTTTTCTCAATCACTGTCTCATGTATTTGTTGACTATTCTCGGCAAAGGCTAAACAGACAATTATTGGATGAACTTTTCATTTTTGCTCGAGAGATTCGCATTCGTGAAACATTCATAGGCATGATGTATGGTGAAAAGATCAATGTCACCGAGAAGAGAAGCGTATTGCATACTGCTTTGCGAGCCCCAAAGAATACTCGCATCATGCTTGATGGTAAAGACATCATGCCGGAAGTGCATCAAGTGCTTGATAGAATTCGAGCATTCAGTCATGCCATTCGCAATGCAGATGTAAAAGGATATTCCGGTAAGCCATTCACTGATATTGTGAATATCGGCATTGGTGGTTCGGATCTTGGACCAAACATGGTTTGTAATGCCTTGCGACATTATTCCCGTAGAGATCTCCGCGTGCATTTTGTATCCAATGTAGATCCTACACATCTTACGGAAACATTGCATCAATGTTCTCCAGACTCAACATTATTCATCATTTCATCAAAAACATTTACAACGGAAGAAACCATGGCTAATGCACAAGCAGCAAAGCAATGGTTCTTGAATAATGGTGGACATTCATGGGAATTGCATGCATGCGCTGTATCGGCAAATCTCGAAAAGACCGGTGCATTTGGAATTTCATCAGACAGAGTATTTGGATTTTGGGACTGGGTTGGCGGAAGATATTCCGTGTGGTCTGCAATTGGAATCTCGATTGCAATAAGTTTGGGATATGAGCACTTTGAAGAATTTCTCTCAGGTGCTCATTCAATGGACAAGCATATGGCAGAATCAGCTGAGGAAGAAAATATTCCGATTATCCTTGGTCTCATTGATGTCTTAAATGCAATGTGCTTTGATATTCGATCTCATGCAATCATTCCCTATGATGAATATTTGAGATTGTTTCCGGCATTCCTTCAACAGATGATCATGGAGAGTAATGGAAAATCTGTCAGTAAAGATGGACATGAATTGGCGCATCATACATCACCAATCATTTGGGGTCAACCGGGTACGGATGCACAGCATTCATTCTTCCAACTCTTGCATCAAGGCACTGAAAAAGTCAATACCGAGTTTATCGTTTGCGCACGCTCATTGAATCCAATCGATGATATGCATGAACGATTGCTTGCAAATTGTGCAGCGCAATCCTCGGCTCTCATGCATGGAAAAACCGAGCAAGAAGTTGCAAATGAAGTCTCGGGATCATCAATGACTGATGAAGAAAAGAGAGCTTTGATTCCGCATAAAGTATTTTCCGGTGACAGACCTTCAACGACAATCATACTTAAAGAATTAAGTCCATATAATTTGGGCTGGCTTATTGCTTTGTATGAGCACAGAACATTTGTTCAAGGACATATTTGGGACATTTGCTCTTATGATCAATGGGGAGTGGAATTGGGGAAGGTTTTGGCAAAGAAAATTCTTCCTGCCATCAAAGATCATACTCAGTTATCCATGATTGATGATTCCGCAACGCAGAATGTAGTTTCTGCCATCCATGCATTCAGGAAATAAAAATGGCAATACTACCAACATTGATGAATGAAGTCCTTTCTGAATATGCCGAACAGCATTTTTCATCCGAAAATGAACAACTTTCTCAACTATTGCTGGAAGCCGAACGTGCAGGCATACCTTCAATTTCCATTGGAGGAGTTCAGGGTGCCTTTTTGCAAATGTTGATTCGTTTGATTGATGCAAAGACAGTCGTGGAAATAGGTTCTCTTGCAGGTTATTCAGCAATCACAATGGCATTGGCAATGAACTCAGGTGGTATTGTTCATTGCTATGAAAAGGAATCAGCATTTTGTGAATTCATTCAAAAGCAAGCTGAAAAAATACATGTTCAAGATCGCATCATCATTCATCAAGGGGATGCATTGATGTCATTACAATATGATGTTCCTCAAAACATAGACATGATTTTCATAGATGCAGACAAACCATCCTATGTGAAGTATGCTGAAATCTTGCTGCCTTCATTACGTAGCGGTGGTATGCTTATTGGCGACAATTCACTTGCATGGGGATATGTTGCTGATGAAGATCCCGATTTCGAACCTGAAAATGTGAAGGGGATTCAAGCATATAATCTCTTTGTCAAGAATCATGAATCATTCTTTCCTCCCTGTATTGTTCCACTCGGTGATGGAATGTGCATTGCTGTGAAAAGATGATATTTTACTTATATAACATCATTGGATAGAGAATCCAATATATTGCGGCAGTGATTCAGTTATTTCTATAATAGAGGAGCATTTGTATGCATATTTTACATTTCGGTCAGCACTCGATTTCATTGTCTGATGTACGTGACATCAAAGTTCAGTATGATTATCAAAAGTACGAGATGTACATAGATCTCGAATTGAACGGTGGCGCTCAATTGAGTCTTAACCTTGTTGATTCCCTTGCATTCATGAGTGAATTCATCCAAAAAATAAAGGAAGAGAAGAATATCTGATCTTCATATGGGGATACAAAAAAGACATTATCCCAAGACTGCATGCAGAGATATAAAAATGAACATCTCGTCTTGGGATTTATCCTTGTGGCTAAAAATAGGGGGAAACATCAGTATATTGCGGGTGTTTTAGGATTAGTCATGGCATGAGAGCAAAAATTCAACTACTCGCTTCGGATGCGGCGATTTATGGGTTAACAACATTGTTGACGCGGTCAATGAGTTTTTTGCTCACGCCCCTTTACACGAATGCGCTTGCAAATAGATCTGAATTTGGGGTATATGCATATTTGTATTCGCTTCTTGCCTTCGTGAATGTGATCTATGCATTTGGCATGGACACAGCTTTCCTTAGATTTTTCTCATCTAAAGATCCTCATAAAACTGAACAGTCATTCTCATTTTCATGGTGGATGATTGCGCTAATCGGAGTGATGTGTACAAATGTGATTATGTTCACGGCAGATTCCATAGCCGGGTGGATTCCTGATTTGAAAGGACATGGTGATGTAATTCGCGCCATTGCTCTTATTCCTCTTTTTGATGCTCTTACAAATGTCCCGTATAATTTGCTCAGAATGCAAAGAAGAGCAAAAATGTTTGGAATCTTGCGCATCGCAAATGTTGCCATCAATCTCATTCTCAATCTTGTTTTGGTAGGATATATGAAAATGGGTTTGAATGGCATCATCATAGCCGGAATCATATCATCTTTGCTGGCTGTCATTGGAGTATTGCCAATCATTTTCAAATGGCTAAGAATGAAGTTTGATTCTACATTGTCCAAAGAAATGCTTCAGTTTGGTTTACCAACAATGCCATCAGCATTCTCGGGAATGATGTTGCAGGTTGCTGATAGACCCATCATGACCTCCATTGCGGGTTCTGACATCACCGGACTCTATCAAGCAAATTATCGTCTGGGAATTCCCATGATGATGCTTGTCGCTGTCTTTGAATTCGCATATAAGCCCTTTTACCTTTCGCATCATGAAGATGAAGATGCACCTCGTTTATTCGCAAGAATATTCACATATTTCACCATCATTGCATGTTTTGTTTTCTTGGTGATATCGCTGTTTATAAAACATATCGTTGAATTTTCGATTGGCGGTGTCTCACTCATTCATAGATCATATTGGGAAGGAATTGGGATTATTCCAATTGTCTTAGCAGGATATTTGTTGAATGGAGTTTCCACCAATGTGGCATTGGGCCTGCATATAACCAAAAAGACTGTCTGGTTGCCAATAGCAACGGGTTTGGCAGCACTTACCAATATTGCATTGTTGTTTGTATTGGTGCCAAGTTTTGGAATTTATGGTGGGGCATGGGCTACTTTTTTTGCTTATGCTGTGAGCGCAGGAATTCTTTGGAGAATTTCCATCAAAGTGTATCCACTTCCTTATGAGTGGCATAGATTATTGGGAACGGGAATAATTACGATAATGTTATTCGCACTATCGAACATGGTTCAATTCAATGCCATCATGAATGGCATGCTTCTCATTGCTTTTCCAATCATTCTCTTTTCGACGGGGATACTAAACACTCAAGAAAAGCAATTTATCAAAAGAGTACTTGGCAATAATTCATGAGAACATATAAACATCGCATTCTATGGAGTGTCATTTCATTCTTGAGCATCATGGTGCATTCATCATTGTTTGCTCAGAAAGTACTTATTCCGATGGATCTTGCGCAAACAGATCATCTCAAAGCATATGGACTCACATATTGGGCATTGACCAAAAATGTACAAACTGAATGGTTGCTCAATTATCGTGGCGGATCTTTTTTACTTGATGCAGAATCATTTTTGATTGCTGAATGCCGAATTCGTGGTGTAAGTTTTGAACAATTGAGTTCCGCACAAGCACAATCAATTTATACTGAAGTGCAAAGTGAAAAAACAAACATGGATGTGATCAAACTTGAAAAGCCACCTCGCATTGCAGTATATACACCACCCGGATCACGCCCTTGGGATGATGCCGTGACGATGGTCTTGGAATATGCGGAAGTAAAATATGACAAGATATGGGATGAAGAAGTTTTGCGTGAAAAGTTGTCGGATTATGATTGGCTCCACTTGCATCATGAAGACTTCACCGGACAATACGGGAAGTTTTTTGCCAATTATGCAACTGCTCCGTGGTATATCCAACAAGTGACATTGCTCGAGACAACCGCGAAGAAACTTGGATTCAAAAAGGTTTCTGAATTAAAGCGTGCAATCGTACAAAAAATAAGAGCATATATCGAACAGGGTGGTTTCATGTTTGCCATGTGTTCTGCTACTGATTCCTATGATATTGCACTTGCAGCTGCAAAAACCGATATCTGTGAAACCATGTTCGATGGTGACCCGGTACAAGCAGGTTATGAAAACAAGATTGATTTCACGCAAACATTCGCATTTGAAAATTTTGAGATTTATACCGATCCCTATCGATATGAATATTCATCCATTGATGTGGATGCAAGTTTCAGAGTGAACAATGCATCTGTTGATTATTTCACATTGTTTGATTTTTCAGCAAAATATGATCCTGTTCCCACGATGCTCACCCAATGTCATGCCAATATCATAAAGAACTTTCTGGGTCAAACCACCGCATTTCACAAAGAACAAATCAAAAAATCTGTCACCGTACTTGCCGAAAGAGAAGGTACAGACGAGGTGAAGTACTTACATGGGAATATTGGTCGTGGTACTTTCACATGGTATGGTGGACATGATCCCGAGGATTATCAACATGCTGTGGGGGATCCCCCAACAGACATATCCCTTCACAAGAACTCCCCTGGTTATAGACTTATTCTTAATAATATTTTGTTTCCCGCTGCAAAGAAGAAAAAGCAGAAAACCTGAAAAATGGAATTCATCAAAAGGGTATCTTTGCATATCATTTACAGGAAATCGCTATGCCCAACTATGATCATACAGTTTTTGGATTTTCCACAAGAGCCATTCATGCAGGACAAGAGCCGGATCCATTGACAGGAGCCGTAACTGTTCCTTTATATCAAACTTCAACCTATGCTCAAGAAGGTATAGGGCAGCATAAAGGTTTTGAATATGCTCGCACGCAAAATCCCACGAGATTTGCATGGGAAGCGAGCATGGCAAATTTGGAACAAGGGTGTGCCGGTTTTGCATTCGGAAGTGGCATGGCGGCAATTGATGCAGTCATGCGTTTGCTTTCATCCGGAGATCATGTAATCTGTGCGGAAGACATGTATGGTGGCACATTTCGATTGTTTGACAAAGTATTGAAGCGCTATGGAATAGAGTTTTCAGTTGTCGACATGACAAATCACGATGCAGTGAAATCAGCAATTCAGTCAGGCAAAACAAAAATGATTTACACTGAATCCCCCACAAATCCAATGATGAAGTTGACTGATATAGAAGCGCTTGCCTCAATAGCACATGAAGCGCATGCATTGCTTATCGTGGATAATACATTTGCAAGTCCTTATGCGCAGAAGCCAATTACATTGGGCGCAGACATCGTATTGCATAGTGCAACAAAATACTTGGGTGGTCATTCTGATCTTGTAAGTGGAATAGTTGTCGCAAAACAAGAATCCATTGCCGAACAATTGCGATTCATTCAAAATGCTGCCGGCGCAGTGCCCGGACCGATGGAATGTTGGTTATGTTTGAGATCCATCAAAACTTTGGCTGTGCGCATGAAGCAACATGAAGAAAATGCAAAGGCAATCGCAGAATACTGCTCCAAGCATCCTGCAATCAAAGCGACTCATTATCCCGGTTTGGAGAATCATCCACAGTATGCATTGGCAAAAAAGCAAATGACAGGTTTTGGTGGCATGATTTCCATTGAACTAGGTTCGATTGAGAAGGCAAAAAAATTCACGACTACTGTCAAACTTTTCACTTTGGCAGAATCATTGGGCGGTGTGGAGTCGCTTGTATGTCATCCCGTAAGCATGACTCATGGTTCCATTCCTCAAGAGCAGAGAGAACGTCTTGGCATCACAGAAGGGCTTGTTCGCTTGTCTGTAGGGATTGAGGACAAAGAAGATCTCATGGCAGACATTGCACAGGCATTGGATGCCATCGCATGAAGCCTTCCTCACAAAAACGTGTTGATTCAGCATCAATGAATAATGTTGCCACAGCAGAAATCACCACATTGCCTAACGGAATTCGTGTAGTTAGCGAATTTGTCCCTGATGTGCATTCTTTTTCACTTGGAATTTGGATAGCATCCGGATCACGTGATGAAGCTGAGGGCAAAGAGGGAGTCTATCATTTTTTGGAGCATTTGGCTTTTCGGAGAACAGAATATAGAAGTACCAAAGCTTTGGCGGATGCATTTGAGCAAATGGGCGCATATTCCAATGCATTCACTACAAAAGAACATACCTGTTTTTATGTACGTGCATTATCCAGAGATTTTTCCAAAGTATATGCATTGATGGCAGAATTGACTTTGTCTCCTGCATTGGATCCAAAGGACATAGAAAAAGAGAGGAAGATCATCATCGAAGAAATCAATTCATGCGAAGATGAACCAGAAGAGGTGATTTTTGAAGCGGGAGAAGAAGTACTTTTTTCATCTCATCGCCTTGCTCATTCAATCACAGGGACAATTGAAACGGTATCATCGCTCTCACGGAATGATTTGCTCAAAGCTCGCTCTGAGATGCTTCGACCTGATCGAATCGTGATTGCTGTTGCGGGAAATATTCCACATGCAAAGATTGTGGAGCATGTTGAATCCACATTCAATTTACCCAAGAGCAGAAAAAAGACCGACCATAGACAAAGACCACGAAAGCTGAAGGCAAAGCATAGCTTGCAGGAGAGAACATTTCAGCAAGGGCATGTCTTGTTGGGTCGTGTGACCAGCGGTTTATTTTCAAAAGAACGGCATGCTCTGATTTTATTAAATATCATTCTTGGCGAGGGAATGAGTTCTCGTTTGTACCAATCTATCCGCGAAAAGCATGGATTGGGGTATACAGTCTATTCAGCTTTGGATTTATACACAGATAGTGGCACATTGTATTTGTACACGGCATGTGACAATGCGAACATTGAAAAAGCCAAAGATGCCTTGATGCATGAATGTCATCGATTGATTCATACTGCACCTGTGGGTAAAAAAGAATTAGAGAGAGCCAAGGCCCAGGTTCGAGCTTCCGTCATTATGTCGCTCGAGAGCATGTCTTCCAGAATGCAGGCATTGGGTCGTGGATTGCTGGAAGAAGGTCATATTGAACCATTTCAGGAAACCATCCGAAAAATCGATGCCATAACCGAAGAGCAATTGGCGCAGGTGGCTTCTTCTTACTGTGAAACCTCCGGTTGGTCTTCTGTGTTAATACATTCGCATCCATCGCAGTTTTGAAGGTTTGCCGTTCATCGCTTTTTCGTATTTTCACAAACATAATGAAGCATTTCAACTACATAATACTGTTTGCGGTTCTCCTGATTGGCGCATGCGCACCGGAAGAGAATATCGTCACTCCAAATCAAGATTTCTGGACATTGTTTTCAATTCCGACAAATGAAAATACCGTGTATTCAGAAAAGGTTTCAGGGATTACATTATCTGAAAGAAAAAGTATTCATGTGGGAAATTCGAAAATCAATAAAGTATATATCTATCGAGATCAATTATTTGTCTTGTTTCCGGAAGCAAAGAGCATCAAAATTCTGAATAGATCAGATTATGCTGAATTGCATACAATTGATTTTTCATCCATGCAGAAGAAACCAATTTCCATGGCATTTGGGAATGCAACCACGGGATATGTCATTTTTGAAAATGACAGCATTGTGATGCTGTATGATATTCTGAACAAAAAGCTTGCAGGTTCGATTGTTGTTGGACAAAATACTGTTGATATCATTACCGGTTCAGGTGATAGACAGAATCAAGTATTTGTTGCAAATCTTGGATCGAATACCATTTCGCACATTGATACAAGAACAAACAAAGTAGAAAAGCAATATGCTGTTTTAACCGCCCCGAGATTTTTGTCGAATGATCCAACAGGAACCAAACTTGTTTATGTTTCAGAAGGTGCAGGGAAAACCAATGGAGCAGTCACTCGTAGTACAGCAGGAATTGGGTTCATTGACATTGACAAAAAAGTGCTTCTTGCGCAGATGACCATCAGCACTCGAGACATAGACAGTATTGATGCGGTGCCAAGTGGGCTTGCAGTCACTGCAAATGAATGGGCTTTTGTTCCATTTTCGAATGGGCTTGTTCGGGTTGACACAAGAGAATACAAAACTTATTCAACCATTTCAAGAAATGTGTATTCGGGGATTGTCTATAATGATCGCAGACGAGAGGTTCTTGCAATCAAAGGCAATGACATACAAGTGTTACATGATAATTCAGGTTTGGTTCAACGTGTTTTGCAAACAAATCTCCCTTTGAGATTCATCATTCCACAATGATTATAGTGACATGAAAAAGTTTGCATCCATTCTTTTGCTTTTATGTGCATTTGTTTCTTTGACATATCTTGTGTCGAGGGGTATTGATTCTTATCAAGAAAGCGCAAATTTGGAAAAGCATGCAGCAGGCATGAAATTATATGAGCAAAGATGCGCTACATGTCATCAATCGAATGGAGAGGGAGTCAAGGGATTATATCCACCATTGCAGTCAAGTAATTTTCTTCAGGAGAATAAGCATCGAATCATCAATGTATTATTGCAGGGAATTTCCGGTGAGATTACAGTTAATGGTGAAGTCTATAATGGTGTCATGCATCCCGTACCGGTTTCAGATCAAGAAATTGCTGATATTTTGAATTATATTTCAGCTCGTTTTGGGAATGGGGAAATGACTTTTGCAAAAGAAGAAATTGCAGTATTAAGGGAATTACATTCAAGTCATTCTTCAAATTGATTATTTCTTCGCTTTTTTGGCTGCTGGCATCACCAAGTCTAGTTTTTTTCCATGTCTATCTTTCACATTGATATTCAATATAGAAGCCAATGTTGGCATGATGTCTGCCGGATCTGTTTTCCCGATTATTTGCGCCGCCTGAATGCTGCCTCCCAAAAACATCAGTGGTACATATCTGTCATAGTCATATGCAGTCCCATGATTTGCCGGTTTGGGTCCGAACAACCAATAGGGTTTCACCATGAACATCACTTCACCAGTTCTATCCGGATGAATGTCATTACGAAACATTTCGAGCAATTCTTTATCCCATCCCGGTGGAATGATACCTTGTTGAATCTTTGATGTGGGAACAGCATGAGCGATGCCATTGATGGATTGCAACACTGCGCACATAGTATCTATGATTTTGGCCTTTTCGATTCCACTTGATTCAACCAGTTCATCATTGATGAAGAGCGTGGGTGGTTCAAAATGTTTGATCCATGAACCTTCTTTATTAAGATAAATGCGTTTCTTCATTTCAGTTTCCACTTCTTGCAGAAAGGTTTTTTCTTGAATCCTTCCGGCATCAACGGGTACTTTTCCGAACTTCGTGATAAACTCAGGAATCGGAGCAACTCCATGATCGGATGTGATTACCATGATATAATTATCTCTTCCCATGGTTGCATCCAGATGATCGATGAAGGTGCCGAGGATGGAATCGGCATGGATATAGAGTTCTTGTATTTCGCGGCTATCCGGTCCGAAGAGATGTCCTGTGAGATCAGTGGTTGAGACTCCGATGGTCACTATATCGGTAAACCTATCTTTTCCAATGTGTTCTTGATTCATTGCATATTTCACTGCATCGAACAGATAGGAGATTGAATATGGAGAAGTCATGACAGCTTCGGCATAGTGTTTTTCTCCGGGATGACCAAGTTCATGAGGGAACATGAAATCGCCACCGGGGAAATTGCCTTCTACCGGAATGGAATCTTCCTTTGCGAGTGATTGCGGAATACTTGGATTCCATGTTTTTCCGGCATACGCTGATAAAGGAATAGTTGCATTGAGTTTGTCAATCCATTTTGACTGGTGATAGTATGACGATGTTGTGAACCTTTGTGCAGACCAATCGAACCAATAGACGGATTGTTGCTTGCTTTTTCCGGCCATCAAGATTGCCGCTCTATCTTTGAGCGCAAAGGAAAGAGCTTTGCTTTTAGGTGATTTGAGTCGAAGTTCATCTCCGAGTGTAGTTTGAGATAAGAGTTTTGGCGAGCGTCCTACTGATGCATTTGTTGTTACCGGTGAAGATTTGTCTTCGGTACAATAGCACATGCATCCGGACTTCGAATCAAAAAAATCATTAGATACAATGCCTGTTTGCGAAGGATAGGATCCTGTCATGAGCACAGCATGCCCGGGGCAAGTCACATTGGAAACATGATTGAAATAGCACAAAGGCGAGTAGCCGCCTTCCTTCATAATTCGCTTAAAACCCTTCTCACCCCATAATTGAGCAAATTGTTCTGGATAGTCACCCCTCATTTGATCATATGAGATCACAAAAATCGCTTTTGGAGTTCTTCCACCCCTCGAGTTCTTTGCAAATGATGAACCAGAGAGCAGAAAAACAGTAGTAAATACGAGGATTACACGGAACATATGAGTCTTGAAAGAAAGAAGGGAAATTTCTGTTGCAAAAATGCGAAAAATGTCTCAATTTTGCCTTCCAATCTTACGAGATGTCAATACCGGAGGAATCGCATAATGGTATTGCAGCAGTCTTGAAAACTGCCGGGCTTCCGCCTGTGGGGGTTCGAGTCCCTCTTCCTCCGCAACCCTGATAAACACTGGGTTTTCTGACCGATAATTACATCA
>JBMSYN010000014.1:0-49956 GCA_049426725.1 Candidatus Kapaibacteriota bacterium | reverse complement strand
TTCATTGCCGCATGGAATAAAGTCATGAATGCAGATCGATTTGATCTTGCTTGATTAGGATTAGATTATGTGGGTGGTCATGACTTTTCATGACCACCCTTTTTTGTAACTATACATCAAGAAACACGTTAGAACTGACTTCACACTTGAGAATACTTCATGCTGATTGTCTCTGATTTATCAAAAAACTATGGTGCATTTCGTGCACTTGATTCTATTTCTTTTTCTGCGGAATCCGGAAAGATTTGTGGCATCGTTGGACCAAATGGTGCGGGAAAGACCACAACCATTCGCATCATTTTAGGAATACTTGGTTCAGATGGAGGGAGCATTTCATATAAAGGAAAGACCATTCATGACATTCCACGAAGTGCATTCGGATACTTGCCGGAAGAGAGAGGTTTATATAAACAATCCACCGTGAATGAAACATTGATGTATCTCGGAGCATTGAAGCAACATAATAAACACCAACTCAAACAACAGATAGATTCTTGGCTGGAGCGTTTTCTCATTCCGGAGTATAAGCACAAGAAAATCGAAGAATTATCCAAGGGGAATCAACAGAAAATCCAATTCATTGCTTCTGTTTTGCATGATCCGGAACTACTCATCATTGATGAACCTCTTTCAGGATTGGATCCACTGAATCAGGAATTATTCAAAGATATCGTCAAAGAATTGCGAAATAAAGGAAAGATCATCATCTTCTGTACGCATCAATTGGGGATTGCCGAAGTATTATGTGATTCCATCATCATGCTCAACAAAGGCAAAATTGCAATGCAAGGAGTAATGAATGATTTGCTTCGCTCCGGCACACATGACATGATCATTGAATTTGCCACTTTGCATAATCAAGAATTTCCCCATGAATGTCGCAAGGTATCTGATAAGCAGTGGATATTCCCAAATGAACATGCCTCCATACAAGAAGTGGTTGCACAAGCTTCTCAATATGGTGAAATCCTCAGCATGAATCCATATCGTCCAACTTTACTCGGTTTATTCCGCCAACATATTGAAGATGCAGAGGAGACAGCATCATGAATTGGAAATCAGTTTCAACAGTAGCTTGGTGGGAATTTATTCAAAAAGTGAAAACCAAAGCATTCATACTTTCAATGCTCTTGAGTCCGGTAATGATGGGGGTATTTTCTGTTCTTCCCTTTTTGCTGACAACAGTATCAGTTGAAGAGCCAAAGAAGATCTTGATTCTAGATCAGCAACAAAAAATTGGTGCATTGGTACAACCAAGCATAGACTCCATTACATATTCGGGCGGTGAGAAGAAATTTTCAGTGACTGTGAGAATCATTGATTCTGAACAAACAATCAATATAGTTTCTTATCAACAAGCAATTTTGAGAGAAGAATATGTTGGAATGATTGTGATACCCAAAGATATCTACACAAAGAAAACACTAGCTTACCATAGTCAGCATGTAAGCAATGTCAGAGAGTTGGAAGAGATCACCAATATATTTACATCAGTGATACAGGATTCACTTTTGAAATTCTATGGCGTCAAGGATGCAGAATTCAAAGAAATAAACAAAGAGATAGATCTTACAACTATTAAAGTTCAAAAAGATGGAAGCTCCGAATCGGGTTCATTTCTTGTAGAATTTGCGAGCATGTATGGTACTGTATTCATCATCCTATTGATGGTAAGTTTTTCAGGACAACAACTTGTTCGAAGTTTGCTAGATGAAAAAACAAATCGCATCATTGAGATATTGCTTTCATCTGTTACGCCCCTGGAATTGATGACGGGTAAGTTATTGGGTCTTGGAGGACTTGGTATTCTACAAGCATCATTTTGGTTGCTCTTTGCATGGCTCGGTGCGACATTTTCACAGGTTGAAGTTTCAGTGTTTTCTTCCATTCATCTCATATTCATGTATGCAATGCTTGGATATTTCTTGTTCGCTTCCATCATGATTGGCTTGGGATCTCTTGCAACAAATGAACAAGAGGCACAAACCATGACCGGCTATGTAATGATGCTGGCATCATTCCCATTCATTTTACTTTTTGTAATCATAGAGAATCCCAGTGGAACAATCACGACAGTTTGCAGTTATATTCCATTTTTAACACCTGCCATCATGAGTGCTCGCATCTCATTATTGATGCCACATTGGAGTGAAATTGTATTGTCTGTGCTTTTGCTCATTGCTTCCATTGGCCTTTCATTGTGGGCATCTGCCAAATTATTCACGGTTGGGATGCTTACATATGGAAAACGCATTTCATTTAAACAAGCAAGAACAATCATCATAAGCAAAGAAGATCAATCAACCTAATCGAGGGATTGGCCATTGCATGCTTATTGCAGCATTGCACAATCGTTCAAGATGAATAATATCTTGATACTCGCATCTTGTATGTTGATCCCAATATCCAACCGAGATATTTGTGCATTGCAGATGCGGATATGATTCAAAGAAACTATATGAATCAGTTGCAGAACCATTGTCATCCGGCATCATTTTCAAATCATATTTTTCAAACTCCTTTTGCAATTCCAATGCAAATTCATCTGAACATGTCCTTTCATGTCTCTGATGAGTAATGATGGAGTTTATTCCTTTTCTGTCGAAAGAAATCACTGCTTTGACATCTTGCATCAGTTCATTCCATAATGGGTCCATAGCAGCAAAATGCGACCCATTCAATCCATTTTCCTCAGCCAAGAAAAATCCATATATACCCGTAATGCCTGCAGAAATCATCGATAGCATGACTGTCATTCCTGCTTTGTCATCAGCTCCAAGTATTGTTGTTCCATCTGTTCTGATGATAGACCCCTCATCAATGATATTGATCTCCGTGCTTGTAATCAAACCAAGATCATCATCCAATGGATAGGTATCCAAGTGACAAGTGAACAAATGTTGTGGCTTTGAACCGATGATGACATATCGATTGCCATAGCCATCTGCTTGAGCCCCCGGGATATGGTCATACATCAGATGTTCAAATCCATTTGGTGTGGTTTTGTGAATCAATTTCAAGAATAATTCTTTGACCCCATTCTCCCCAAAATTATGTGTTGTGTGTTTCATAGGGTTGCCTTGAACGATTGCTTGCTTAATCTATTGCAATCCATGAGTAGATTGTTTTCTTGTATATTGCGTTTCACATGAATATCATACGCTATATTTCCCGATCTGTTTGGCTGCTATCACTAGTGAGTTTGTTTTCAGACATCACCTCTGAAATGCTCTATCCCATCATGCCTTTATATTTACAGTCTATCGGCTTTTCTGTTTTATGGATCGGCATTTTGGAAGGCATAGCTGAAGCAATTGCAGGCTTAAGTCAGGGATTTTTTGGAAAGGCATCAGATCTTTCCGGATCGCGCATGCCATTTGTGAGATTGGGTTATGCATTGACCGGGATTTCGAAACCAATCATCGGCATCATCAAAGACCCGATGCTGATTCTTTTGGCAAGAGCAGGTGATCGTTTTGGCAAGGGGATTAGAACCGGTGCAAGAGATGCCATTTTATCTAATGAAACATCATATTCACATAAAGGAAGAGTATTTGGCTTTCATCGATCTATGAATACAACGGGAGCCGTGATTGGGCTGCTCATCGCACTCACCTACATGTACTATAGACCGGGCGACTATCAAACATTGTTCATAGTCTCGGCGATTCCAGCTCTCATTTCAGTGGCATTGACATTTTTTGTCTCAGATACCGATATTCATATTCACAAAAGCAAAAGTGAACAATCAGCATTTGCATTGTTTTCTTATTGGAAAGAAAGTTCAAAGGAGTACAAACAAGTTGTCATTGGATTATTGCTCTTTACACTCTTCAATGCATCAGACTTTTTCTTATTACTCAAAATGAAACAAGATGGTTTGGATGATGTCACCATCATTTCAATCTACATTTTCTATAATCTTGTATATGCAGTCACCGCACTTCCTCTTGGCATCCTTGCAGATCGAATCGGACTTAAGGCAATGCTCATCATTGGACTCATTGCTTATGCATCATTGTATATCGGAATGGCTTTACTCGATGGTCAGACTCCGTTTTACATATGCTTTTTTGCTTATGGCATTTTCTCGGCTGCTACGGAAGGGATCAGCAAGGCATGGATCTCAAATGTGAGCCATGCACATGATTTGGGTACTGCATTTGGTACTTTTTTAGGGCTTCAAAGCATAACCTTGATGCTTGCAAGTATCTTGGCGGGAATGATGTGGTCAGTCATTGGTGCGGAAAACACATTCCTCATCGTGGGTTGCGTTACCATCATGATGATTGTATACTTCCTTACACTCAAAAATCCTGGTCAAGTAGCGCTTCCATTTGACAATCCTGATCCCCTTGAAGATTGATTATCTTTTGTGAAGAATGAAAATTCCACATCCATATGTGCAATTGCAATTGGAGGAGATCATTTCATCAGTAAGATTGAAATCTTCATGAAATTCCCCTTCATCATCAACATAAGAAAAAGAAGCAATTGCATAGTCTTCACTCAAGAGTTGAATCAGATAGTCAATTGAAAAAACGCGATGAGCATTGAATTCAATTCTTTGAGGTCCGATAGGAACGGAGAAATAAAAAGTCCCACCTTGTTTGAGCATTGCCGTGATATTCTTCAATGCTTTTTTATAGCCCCAATAATCAATTGGATCGCCATAACGACCAAGTCCAAAATGTTCGATTGCATGCAAAGAAGAAATGGAATCAGTTGAATTGATCAAATCTTCCGGCAATTCCATCAGGTTTGCTTGACGGAATGTGATATTCTTCACATGACTCTCAATTGGTCTGATGTCAAGTAACTCGATTGTGCGAAATGAAGCAACATGTGCTATGAAGCCATCGGTTCTTGAACCTATGTCGACATGTTTTTGAGGTCCGGCTTCATGAATTTTACGAGCGATGAACAGATCTTGATGAAAGTAATGTCCTTTCATCACCCCACCCTGATCATCTTTATCGGTCAGAATGGGAAATGGCGTGCCGAATGAGAATGTTTGATCATTCCCTTTTTGATCTTTCAATATCTGCAAATCGCGCTCATACCATGATGTTTTTTTGGGTGACATCACTTCAATGAAGCGTTTTGCATCAAAACCGAGATATAATAATCGCTTATAGAAGCGTTTGAGAATGGACTTCAAGGTAAATGCAGATTTGTGAACGATTTCATGACAAAGATACTCAAAAAAACCCGTGCAATATTGAATTCGCACGGGTTTTCATGGTGTCATTTCCAGGTTAATGATGTGCCCACCACAATATTTCGTGGCAAGCCGGGCTCGATATAAGCGGGATCCGCAAATCTTGGTCTATCAGGATTTATCCAAACACCTGAGACATATTTCGCATCGAAAACATTTTGCATTCTCCCGAACACTTTTGCAGAAAGATCGTCCATTAGATTGAATTCATAAGAAACCGAGAAGTCAATGACATCAAATGGATCAACATTCAATGTATTTGCATCATCGGCATGATAGGATCCAGTATGCCGATAGTCCAATCCCAAACCCAATCCATTCATCCACTTTGGTGAATATCTACATTGCAATGATCCAAATACTGTTGGAATTCCAGCCATTGCATTCCCTGAATAATCAAGAAAAGATACTCCTGTTGCATTGCCTTCAAACAAGGAATCGATCACATAAGAATCATAGGAATTATCGCTTGCGGTAAGAGAAGCATTGATGGAAAATCCATTTGCCAATTGCACAGCATGACTCAATTCGATTCCCAATCTGCTGGTTTGTCCTGCACTGAAATAAAATCGTCCACCGGAATAAGGCACGATATCATTGACAGTGTTTATATGATACAATGCGATATCAGATTTCACTTCTGCTTCTCCCAAACCAAGCCAATCATCAGTCAAAGTTTGAAACTTATATCCCAATTCATAGGATGTTGATATGATTGGTTCTAGCAAAGGATTGATAACAAATGAACTCAATGATGCAGGTGGATCTGTTTCATTTCCGGCGGGCACTTCAACTCCACCCCCCACATTTGCATAGAGTGACATGTCTTCATTCATTCTCCACGTGATCCCGGCTTTTGGAGTAAAGCGCTCAAATGACATGTCTTGCTCGGAGAAAACGGGCAGTCCACCATCAATGTATATGGCATTGAAATAGGAGATATTATCATATCGGCCTCCAACAATAACAGACCACTCATCATCAATCATGAGTTCTTCCTGTAGAAAGAATCCCATGTTTTGCGCACCTTCTCTTTTATTTGTTCTCAGTGAATTTCCGCGATTCCCATTGATGAGATTATAAAATAGGATTGCACCATCTTGATATTGATAATCAATGCCAATAAGAAACATGCTTTGAATTGAAGAAGACAATTCATTTGCAGATTTCAGCATGATACTCCCACCTGTATGATAGCGCGTGAAATCTCGGAAGGTATTGCGTTCTGATCTCTGCAAGAATTTACTTTGCAGATATGTCATACCACTGATGGAAAGCGTAGAGGACAATTCATGATCAATTGTCAAGCCCAGTCTTCCGGAAGTATTATTTCTACGCTCATTGCGTTCCACAAATGTCGGCTTGAACACCGATGTGTCGGCACTTTGTTTTGGATCTGCAAGATATTGCTGAAAATTGAGTGGACCCGGTATTTGAAATGCAACATTCCCTGCAAGCACATGCATTCCAACCTTTGTTCTCGTTGAAGGCTGATGAACCAATCCCGCACTTACTTGCAATGCTGAACTATTGGAATGTTCTCTCCAACCTTCAAAAGAAGATCTACCGATGGTGGCATAAATCAAACCAAGATCAGTCATGCCTTGCGCATGAATGGTGTTCTGAATCAAACCAAAACTTCCGATTTGGCTATTCAATTGAATTTTTGTTGAAGGATCTTTTGGTATGGTTGAAAAACTGATTACTCCACCTGAAGCATTGCCAAAGAGAGCAGAGCTATTCGATCTCAGGATTTCAGCTGATTGAATGGATAATGGTTGAATAAAATCCAAAGCTGTTCTTCCATCCGGTTCTGTTTCTGGAATGCCATCTACCAAAACGCGAATTCCGCGAGTTGTTCCGGCATTTGAGCGTTCTCCTGCACCGCGAGCACCAAATCCTCTGATGGTGATTCGCAAATCTTGATTTCCGGCTCGATTTTGTACAAGTACACCCGGAACGGATTGCAAGATATCATCTATGCCATATCCTCTTTTGAGCTGAATATCACGAAGCCCTAAAACTGTCACCGCGAGTGGCACTTCCAAATTTTTCTCTGGTTGTCTAAGTGCACTTACCGTGAGGTCTTTCACATATACTTGTTTTTCTTTTACTGTAGTTTTCTTCTCTTTCGTTGTTTGTGCTTCAATAATTCCATGACACAGCATGGACAGAATAAAGCACATAAAGGATAATGAGATGGATTTCATACATTACTCCACAATGAACAAAATAATTTCAAGAGCAAGAGCTCTGATTATGTCATTGAGGAATATTGAGGAGGGGGCGTTGGAATTTCTGTAGCTAATGTAAAATAGGGCAGTATATCCGGGAGGAAGCATTCTGCAATGCTTATCTGCGGCAGATATGACATGATTATCTCAGAAATTGGAGCAAGATGTTTGGTAAAATCAATAAATGAGAGCAATTGTTGATCATGCAGTGGATTATCATTAAAAAAACCTGCAATGAATCTCACGATTTCTTTATTGATGGATGTTTCTTTTTTGTCGATGATGCAGTGATATATGATTGAATCTGCTATCAACTCTTGCGAAACGATATCATGCATTATACCTTGATGCTCAAATTCCCAGGGTTGCTCCCATTTGATATGTTGTATTTCACTTGTATGAATGGCAATACGCTTGAGATCCGAATCTTTTGCATGCTTCATCATTTCCATTGCATGTCTTTTCGCTCTTCCCTTTTCATGATGCAAAAAAAGCATCGTACCCGAAAAAGGTATGATCATGGCAAGGAGCAATATGATGGAAATGAATCGTTTCAAGTCAATGTATAAGGAATTCGTGACCGACAAAAATGGTTATTTTTCGTAAATTTGCATCACACTCACTTGCCCGGATGGCGAAATTGGCAGACGCGCTATATTCAGGTTGTAGTATTCGAAAGGATGTGCAGGTTCAAGTCCTGTTCCGGGCACGCTATGTTCAAACCCGCACTATGCGGGTTTTTTCATTGATCTTTTGTCTATTATACTCATTTTTCATCTCGCTTGACTCACATGCTCAAACCACAGATATGCGTTCTGCTTATCAGAAGGGTCGAGATGCGATGAATGCTGGTTTGCATGCCGAGGCAATTCTCCATTTTGAACAATGGACAAAACTCATGCCTCGCGATCCCATCGCTTATCTCTATCTCGCATCATGTCAGGCACGCATTGGCAATCCTCAACAAACCATTCAATCTCTCCTTACATCTGTGCAAACTGGATTGGAGGATATTCATCTCATAGAAACTGATTCGATTCTTCGGAGCGTAATTTCGAAGAATGGTTCGCTTGCGCGTTCACTCTCATCAATATTCAAAGAACAAGAAGATCCTTGGTTGGCATTGATTTCACATGCTCAAGCAAAAGTCAAACGGTTTCCTCTTGCATTTGCAGAGCAAAAAAGAATCGGAAGATATAGGATATCATTACCCAAGGGATATGATTCCACCAAGCAGTATTCTTTCATACTTCTTCTTCATGGAAATGGCTTGGATCCTGCATTCATGTTGAATTGGATTGAATTGTTTGGATTTTCATCACATATCATCATTGCACCCGAGGCACCCTATCTGAAATTCAATGAGTCACTTCATGCAGGAACAATGAAATTTTCAGGAAGAGGCGAAGACCAAAGCATTCCCGATTCATTGGATGAAGAAGTGATTACTCTAACGAGTGAATGGTATCATTCCATCATTGATCAAGCACGAACAACGCTTCCAATTTCAAAAGACCCAGGAATAGTGATGGGATTTTCTCAAGGTGGTTTTTTTGCCACCGTATTGCTTTCTCGATTTCCCGAATCTTATTCGACGGCAATCACCATGTGCGGAAGTCAATATCCAACGGGGAAAGTAGTGGAAGGATTACAATCAGTCAAGAAGTATAACAGAGATATTCTCATTCTACATGGCAAACAAGATCCGATTGTACCTTATGCAATTGCGGAAACACTTGCGGGGAAAGTGAAAGAACATGATATTCCATTTCAATTTCTTTCATTTGAGGGTGGGCACTGGCCTACGGACGATGTTCTTGATGATATCAAAGCATGGGTGATATCGCATTAAATCAAACCGCTTCTTTTTCTGAAAAACCATTCACATGCAAATGCTGTGATGGCAATCAGCAATAGCCACAAATTATTCCACAAAGCAAGTTCTGATTCTTTCACGATTGAAGTTTGCGTGAATCGCGGATGCTTTTTCAAATCTTCAAGAAAAGTCGAGACGGTATTCGGCGTATAGAATGTTCCACCTGTAAGTTCCGACATTGATCTTAGCAATGGAGCATTCATCTTTAAGTTCAAGTATTCTGCTGATTCAGCACCAATCACAAATCTACCATCATCCTTTCCAAGAACTGACCCCTTGACTGCCGAACCTTGATAAAAATAATCACCTGCGGGAAGCCCTGAGATGCTTGCAGAATATCTTCCTGCCCCCATGTTTGCAAGGCGGATATCACGTTTTGTGCCGGGTCCGGTCAGTGTGACGGAAACAATGGCATCATCCACGGGATCTAGCGACGCATTATAGACTTGTCCAATCAATTCAACCCTTTCACCACCGATATAAAACTTTCTTGAAGAGCGAATCTTGACCAATTGTTCTTTTTCAGATGCACCAATCCATTGAATGCTTTGATCGATGAATGCAGACAAAATATCAGGCATATCACTTGCTCCTCGAGCGATGTCAGGTGCCATACCTAATAATTTCCAGCGATATAAACCATAACCCAAAACAGCCAAAGAGCGCTTTCCTGCAAATGTGCGCGTCATGATCAATGGCTCTTGAATAGGTGCGGTACCAATGCGAATAGTGGCAAGAATCTCCGATTCAGGTTTTACATTGACAAAAGTTTCTGTTTTGTAAATAGGTGGTAGTGAATTCCAACGATCTGTGTCACGACCATCACCCAAAACACGCATGATCGGACTCGCCTCACCACTTTCTTCCACATTTGGAATAGCCATGAATTCCTGCTGAGAAGTTGATGTCACGGAAAATGGAAGAAATGGCTCCAATGGACTCAATCGCTGATAATCAACTTGTTGAGAAGCTATAAACATCAATGGTTTCCCATTTTCAACTTCTTTACGGATCATTTGCATGAGAGATGGAGGGGTGGATGCGATCGGAAATCCAATCAACAAGATAGATTCAGATTCCGACAATGATTGCGCTGATGGGATAGGTGGATAAAACTCACTTCCCTGTTTTTGCACATGCAATGAAATTTTCGAATCAGGAATTCGCTCAAGCACAGTTTTAATGAATGTCAGATCAGGAGAAGGAGATCCGGCAAAAACAGAAATGATTCTCTTTTGCTTCAGAACTTTCATGAATTCCGACAATTCATTGTTTTTCAGTGTCAATTCATTTCCGGAAGTCGAAACTCTCGCCGTGATTTTATGAATGCCCGGTTGTGAAGGTATATGCTGCACTGAAACAGAATAGGTTGAAAGACCCGATTTCAATGTAATGGATTCCTTGCCAATCAATGATCCATTGTCATAGACGGCAACCGTAGCCTGCGAAGCATCCGGAAAACCCGTTGCGCGTACCGTTACGGCTATTGGTACTTTTGTACCGGCATAGACTATTTCATTTACCAAAATGGATTGTATGGAAGCATCTCTGGGGTCGAGTGAATCGCCTATTCCTACAGTAAAGATGGGTCTGCCAAACAATTCAGCTTCATATAAAGGATTCGCACCCGCATTCACCGCACCATCAGTAAATACAATAGCAGCTTGAACGACATCTGATTCATCTGCTTCGGAGAGGATATTCAGTGCTTTGGTGATATTTGTATATAATCCTTTCGCAGGGATGGAATCTGCCTTTGCGAGAGTCGGAATATTCCCTTTAGCATCCTCGCCAAAGACCACAATCTCAATATCATCTTCATTCAATGAAGCAATATTTGACGATGCGATGGCTTGTTTCAGCGCTTTTGCTCTGTCTATTCTACCATCTTTCAAACTCATCGACAATGATTTGTCAATCACGATTGCAAGTCGCGGATCAGCTAATGATGCACGAATCATGGACAATACGGGCTCAAACAATGCAAAGAGCAAGAGTGAAAGTGCGAGTGCACGCAAAGAACCTAGAATAAATTTTCTGACCGAACTCAGAGGAGGATTTGTCACTTGATATGACCACCAAGAAAGAGCTATGCCCAGGAGCGCACAAATCGCAAAAATCCACCAAGAACCGGTTATGCCAAGAGTATAGGAATTCATGATCGTATCAGCTACAAATAGAAGTATTGAGTGTCATGCTTGAACTCAATTTCATTGACCCTTTTCAGCATCAATCGTTTGGCAATTTCAGAAATTTTCAAGGAATCTTTTCAACCATGATTTTTTTTCCTTCAGTGAAGTGGTTTTTGATTAGATTTGCAGTGCAGCAATTACCCTCTCCAATCGTTACAGCATAACGATAACTATGTATAAGCGTACATTTTCGCTCAAGAAAATCCTTGTTCCTGCGAGCACGACCGAGGTATTTTCATTTGCAGCCGTCATTCTCGGCTTAATCATCGCCATTTTCATCGGCGAAGTACCCATACGTCTCATTGGCGCTTGTATTGCCATACTCGGGGGAGTAGGTCATTATATGATTGTCTCACAAAAGCTTAGTGATTCTTTTGATTCTCATCGAGTGAGTTCTTCCATTCCTCCTGAATTTCGTGTTACCGTCATACCCGGTCAAGGTGGAAAGCGCATGGTTTTCGATGGTTTCGAGGGCACATTCGATGATACACGTGCGGCGGAAATGGAAAAGAAAAGAAAGAAACCATTGCCTGCCGTGCAATCACGATTATTTGACAAGCAGCCGGAACTATCCGAAATACCTGAAGAAGAGCCGATCACTTTGAAAGCTTCCGTGAAAGCGCCGCCGATTATACCGAGTGAGCCGCTTTCGCAAGAGCAAGTCATAGAATCAGATGATTTCACTGAAGGCGTGCGTTTCATTCGCAATGAACCTGAAATGCCCACAGGCATCATGCCCATTCAAGAGGAAACATCCGAACCCGAAACGCTAGACATGTTTGCTGCCAATGAAACTGATCATGTGGAGGAATATGCAAGCGAGGAATATCATGAAGAGTCATATCCGGTAGAAGAAGAAATACTTGAGACAAGTCATCGCAGAGCAATTCTTGATGTATCGCTTCAAGATTTCATGGAAGAAGAGATTGCCATTCCCACAGAGCCGAGAAAAGAATTCGATCATTTGCTTGCGCGAGTATTGATGGCAATTCGTTCGGTGATTGATGCAAGAACAGCCGGATATGCATGGATCAATCATGAAAAACAGCAACTCGTGATTGAATCCTATGTTTCCGAATCAATGGGGACATTCACTTCTCAGAGAAAATTACCATTCGGGAATGATGTCATCACGCAGATTGCAATGTCTGGCAAGCCGGAGATTTTGACCGACATACATCCTTCATCAGAACTCGATCTATTGAACTATTATACAGCCAATGCCAAGACATTATCTTTCATCGGTGTTCCTGTCTATTTCAATGGCATCGTGATTGGAGTACTCTTTGCAGATTCTGATCAGCAAGATGCCTATGATGCACTCAGCGTTGGATTTTTGGGGCATTTCACAAAATTGATTTCCGGATTGGTTCAAAGTTATACAGGCAAATATGACTTGCTTCAGTCAAGCAGAGCGCTTGATGCCATCACACGATTCAGATCCATCATTTCTGCTTCGGGGAATGGAATGGCTGATCTCTGTTCGGCTTTGCTTGAAGCAGCAAGCGAAGTGGTTGATTTTTCAACCATGGGAATTGGAATGTTCGATTATGAACAGGGCATGTGGACCATATTCCAAGTCTATTATAGAAACCCCGAAGGCGATTCCATGCTCGGTTCCCAAATCGATCTCGAATTGTCATTGATTGGTCAAACCATTCTTACGGGACAATCAACCGTGGTTTCAGATTTGGATGAAACAATCATGCGAATCAGTCCAGGCGAAAAACCTCTTCAAACCGGATTCTTTGCCGCTCTGCCACTGCGCTCTCAATCACATAATTATGGTGCATTATTCATCGAGCAGCAAGTAGGCATCATACCACAGCAAGATTTGATTATTCTCCAAATGCTTGCCGAGCAGACAGGTACAATCATTGAGCAATTAAGATTCCATGAAATGTTTCGCTCAACAGCATTGCTTGATGAAACAAGAGGCATTTTCAATGAAACTGCCTTTATGCAAAGGGTACAAGAAGAAACTGCCAAGACAAGAGAATTTGGATATCCTTTGTCATTGGCATTATTGAATATGGATCGATATGATTCCTTTGAACATTCAGAAGGAATGAAAGAAGCATTACTTTTGCATGTGCTCAAAAAGATCAAAGGGAATGTCAAAGACTTCGATATCATTGGTGAGATTGATGATTCAACAATCGCAATTTTGCTTCCCGGACAAACCATTGACAAAGCTCAAATGTGGGGAGAACGCGTTAGAAAAGATATAGCAAGTGCAATTGCTGACATCGAGGGTAAGAGATTGACAGTCACGATTTCCATCGGTCTTGCTCAAGCAAATTCCTATGACAAAGCTGATACATTATCACGCAATGCACAAAGTGCTTTAAGACTAGCTTCAGAAAAAACAAATGCCGTTGTGGTGTTTAGTTAATCATGAATACATTAGATGCAATACTTCTCGGCATAGTACAGGGGCTTACGGAATTTCTTCCAGTAAGCAGCACCGCACATCTCACCATTGTCGGAAAAATTTTAGGCGTGGTTCTCTCAGGTGAACAATGGACTGCACAAGTTGCCGTAATGCAACTTGGAACATTGGTGGCTGTTCTCTTGTATTTTCGAGATGATATTCTTTCCATGACATTAGCATTCATTAAAGAAAATCTTCATACAGGTAGAGTACCTGTCAAAGAGCAATCATTTGATGCTCGCATGGCATGGCTTGTGATGTTTGGTTCATTCCCAATCGTCTTTTTTGGATTGGCTTTCAAAAAATACATCGAGGGAGATCTCACAAAAAATCTCTTCATCATTGGTTCAATGCTCATTATCGTTGCCATTGTAATGGCTATGGCAGAAAAAGTGGCGAAGCACGATAAGTCTATCAAAGATGTAAAACTCAAAGATGCCATGATCATTGGCTTTGCTCAAGCAATGGCTTTAATTCCCGGAACCTCGAGATCAGGCGCGACCATTACTGCCGGATTATTCCTAGGTTTTGATCGAGAAGCTGCCGCGCGCTTTTCATTTTTATTGAGCATACCTGCAATTCTTGGAAGTGGTTTACTGGAAATGATAAAAGTCATTCCGATGTTGTCGGATCACAATATCATCTCACTTGCAATTGCCACAGTTGTCTCCGGCATAAGCGGATATGCCGCGATTGCATTTTTACTCGCATATCTTCGTACGCGCTCCACCGGAGCATTCATCATCTATCGAATCATACTCGGAATCATACTATTCATCGTTGCCGGAATCGGGCTCATCCAATAATCATGAATATATCAGCAATCATAGTGATTGATGGCAAACACATGGAATGGAATTTCATGGAAGGAATCAATTGCTCTTTCCATCTGCAACATGGTTCCGACAATCCGAATGCATTTCATCTCCCGCATCCACAATTCATTCCTTTCCAACATGGTGATTTCATCGGATCCACTCTCCTGGGTGGACCTGTCAATTGCGCCATTCTGCAACTTGCACCACATGGCAATGGTACACATACAGAAAGCATTTGGCATATCAGCAAAGAAGAATATCCCATTATGAATGTCTTTGATCAATGGCATTTCATTGCACAATTGTGTACGATTGAATGTGCTCCCAATCAAGCAATGATCATCACAAAGCAAGCAATCATGGATGCACTTGGTGAAACTAGACCCCAAGCATTGATCATTCGAACACGTAGAATAGCAGAAAAAACCAATTGGTCAGGTAAAAATGCTGCGGCATTCGAACCAGATGCTATGGCATGGCTAGCAGAAATTGGCATCATGCATTTCCTTACCGATCTTCCTTCTGTTGATCCAGAAGAAGATGATGGAAAACTTGCCGCGCATCATGCTTTTTGGCAATATCCCAATGCACCAAGAGCAAAAGCGACAATTACAGAAATGATATGCGTTCCGGAACATGTTATGGACGGAACATATCTGATCCAATTCGGCATCGCGCCCTTGCATAGTGATGCAAGCCCAAGCATGATCACACTCTATCCACTCAAGGATATATCCTCATGAGCATCACAAAACAACAATTGGCTCGAATGATTGATCATACATTGCTCAAGAATACTGCTATTCGCAAAGACATTGAGCAATTGTGCTCGGAAGCAATTGAGCATTCATTTGCTACAGTGTGTGTGCATCCATTTTATGTAGGCATGTGTTCAAGCATCTTGCATGGATCTCATACTCGCGTATGCACCGTTGTCGGATTTCCTCATGGCATGCATAGAACCGGCGTTAAAATCGCAGAAACGATGCAGGCGATTCATGATGGAGCACAAGAGATAGACATGGTGATTCAAGTTGGGGCATTAATAGATGGTGACAAAGACATCGTATGGAATGACATACGCTCCGTAGCTGATACAGCACATCAATCCGGCGCAGTTGTAAAAGCAATCATTGAAACATCCGTATTGACCGATGAACAAAAAATCATAGCCTGTGAAATAGTGTCAGATGCTGGTGCTGACTTCATAAAAACATCCACGGGATTTTCAGGTGGCGGGGCTACCATCGAAGACATTCGCCTTCTCAAAACACATGTGGATTCCGATATTCACATAAAAGCATCAGGTGGCATTCGAAATTTAGAACAAGCTTTATCAATGATAGAGGCGGGTGCAACTCGCATCGGAACCAGTTCCGGTATAGGCATATTGCAAGAGCTCATGAATTGATTCATGGGTAGACAAAAAACCGTATTTTTGGGGACATATTTCCATTCAATGCGGATGCAGAACATTCATGATAGACAATAAAATCATTTTCTCGATGATCGGCGTGAGCAAGGTATATAAGCCAAGCAAAACCGTTCTTAAAGACATTTATCTCTCCTTTTACTATGGCGCAAAGATTGGCGTTCTGGGTTTGAACGGTGCCGGTAAATCTTCACTTCTCAAAATCATTGCCGGTTTGGATCAAGATTATCTTGGTCAAATCACAAGCAATAAAGATGTCACATTCGGATATCTTTCACAAGAACCCGAAATGGATCCCGAAAAAACCGTCAAAGACATCGTCGAAGAAGGCGTTCAAGAAACTGTGAACTTGCTTAAAGAATATGAAGCTATTTCAGCTCAATTTGCGGATCCAGATGCCGATTTTGATGCACTCATGAATAAGCAGGCAAAATTGCAGGAACAAATCGATCATGCAAATGCATGGGATCTTGATTCAAGACTAGAGCTTGCAATGGATGCATTGAGATGTCCACCCGGTGACACAAAAATCAATGTCCTATCAGGTGGAGAAAAACGCCGCGTCGCCTTATGCAGATTGCTTCTTCAACAACCTGATGTTTTGCTATTGGATGAACCTACCAATCACTTGGATGCAGAAACCGTTGCTTGGCTTGAAGTGCATTTACACAAATATCCCGGAACAGTGATTGCTGTTACCCACGATCGCTATTTCTTGGATAATGTAGCCGGATGGATTTTGGAACTCGATCGAGGTCAAGGCATTCCATTTGAAGGAAACTATTCTTCATGGCTCGATCAAAAACAAAAACGTCTTGCGGTTGAAGAAAAACAAATCACCGCAAAGCAAAAAATCATGCAGCAAGAATTGGAATGGGTGCGCATGAATCCCAAAGGACGCCATGCCAAAAGCAAAGCTCGTATTGCATCCTATGAACGCATGGTGGAAGAACAACAAGAAGCGCGGAATGATGAAATGGAAATCTATATTCCACCAGGACCCCGCCTTGGCTCAACAGTGATTGTTGCAGATGAAGTATCAAAAGGTTTTTCCGACAAACTCCTATTTGAACATCTCAATTTCGATCTTCCTCCCGGTGGTATCATAGGTGTGATTGGTGCGAATGGAGCAGGAAAATCCACATTGTTCAAAATGATTACCGGACAAGAAAAACCGGATAGCGGTACAATCACCATCGGCGATACAGTCAAACTTGGATATGTGGATCAGAATCGTCCACTTTCCAATGACAAAACAATTTGGGAAGAAATTTCCGGTGGAGATGAACTCATTCGCCTGGGAGCAAAAGACATGAATTCTCGTGCTTATGTTTCCCGATTCAACTTCAGTGGAACCGATCAACAAAAAAAATGTAGTGTGCTTTCAGGTGGTGAGCGTAATCGAGTGCATCTTGCAAAAATGTTGAAGGAAGGCGCAAATGTTCTCTTGCTCGATGAGCCGACAAATGATTTGGATGTAAATACACTTCGAGCACTCGAAGAAGCATTGCTCAATTTTGCCGGATGTGCAGTTGTTATTTCTCACGATCGTTGGTTTCTTGATCGCGTGGCAACACATATTCTTGCATTCGAAGGCGATAGCAATGTTGTTTGGTTCGATGGAAATTATTCTGAATATGAAGAAGATTTGCATGAAAGACTTGGAACTTCAGCAGATCAACCTCATAGATTAAAGTATAAGAAACTCACGCGCGAATAATCATGCACATCACGAGTGGTCGTTTGAAAGGAACAATCATCGGACCCATGCCTTATGATGGTGTCCGCCCTACAACCGATCGCATGCGACAAGCAATATTCAATGCACTTTCGCATCACATTGATTTTTCTGCACCCAACATGGAAGTGTTGGATCTATGTGCCGGAACAGGAGCTCTTGGTTTAGAAGCCATCAGCAGAGGTGCATCGCGATGCATATTTGTAGAGAAAAATGCGCTCGTCGCTGAACTGATACGCAAGACAATGGACAAATGCGGAGTAAGCCAAGCAGAATCGCCCATTGCCGTTTCGGATGCTGTGTCATTTCTTCAAGGAATCAATTCCGAACAATATCCAAAAACGATGCCCAAACAATGGGATTGCATTTTTTGTGATCCACCTTATGCAGCACGTTTATTGAATCCGGTGACTGAAGCAATCATTGCACATAATGCTTTAAAACCAGGCGGACTATACATTGCTGAGCATGATCGCATAGAAATGATTTCACAACAAGTTCTCAATCATGTCACAACCCTTTCATTTGGCGTGACATTGGTAGACATTTTTCAATCAGCATAGAACACACATGGATTTTGCATCTCTCATAGACATCTTTCTGCATCTCGACAAACATTTAGCTGATTTATCGATGCAATATGGCATTTGGATTTATGGCATTTTAACACTCATCGTTTTCTGCGAAACCGGTTTGGTTGTGACGCCATTTCTTCCCGGAGATTCTTTGCTATTCGCAATAGGCGCACTATGCGCGGGCGGCACTCTCAATCCACTCATCATTGCTCCACTGTTGCTTATTGCCGCAATTTCAGGTGATAATGTCAATTATGCATTGGGAAGAACCATCGGGAATAAAGCATTTTCAAATCCGGATTCAAAAATCTTTCGAACATCCTATCTCGAAAAGACGCAAGCATTTTATACCGAATATGGTACAAAGACCATCGTTATGGCGCGATTTGTCCCAATTGTGCGTACTTTCGCTCCATTCGTCGCTGGCATTGGATCAATGCGCTATGCCACCTTTTTGACATATAGCATTGCCGGTGGAATCTTGTGGATTGTGTCTCTCATAACAGCAGGATATTATTTCGGCACGATTGAAATAGTCAAAAAGAATTTTTCAATAGTGGTTCTGGCAATCATTTTCATATCAATCCTACCTGCTATTATTGAAGCAATCAAGCAAAAGAAGAAAAGTCAGCACTAGAATTCATATCAAATAATTCAGGATGGAACATGCAATGTGAAACAAATGTTATCACAATCAACTCAACATGGAACATCACATGAATATTCTCAATATCTGGATGCTGCTTTGTGTATTCTTTGCATCGTGTAAAGCAGAACAATCAAGCATTCACATTATCAATTCACAAGACAAATCAATGAAAGCTGAATTTACCGATACTACCGCAGTCGCTACATTTGGTGCCGGATGTTTTTGGTGCGTGGAAGCCATTTTCCAAGATCTGGAAGGTGTCTATTCCGTGGAAAGTGGATATATGGGCGGTGAAAAAAAAGATCCGACATATACAGAAGTTTGCACAGGATCGACCGGCCATGCAGAAGTATGTCGAATCGTCTATGATCCACGTATTCTGACATTCAAAGAATTACTTGAAGTATTTTGGCAAACCCATGATCCAACAACACTCAATAGACAAGGTAATGATGTTGGAACACAGTATCGTTCAGCAGTTTTTTATTATTCAGAAGAACAAAAGAAGGAAGCTGAATTCTATAAATCCGAGCTTGACAAATCAGGAGCATTTTCCGATCCTATCATAACAACACTTGAAAAAGCTGATATATTCTATCCCGCTGAAGAATATCATCAGAATTATTTCAATCAAAATGGCGATCAACCCTATTGTGCATTTGTCATCAAGCCAAAGGTTGAGAAATTCAAGAAAGTGTTTTCTTCACGACTCAAAAAGTAATCATGCATCATGCACTCATCACCGGAGCGTCTTCCGGCATTGGTTTGGAACTTGCCCGCATCATGGCTCGTGAAGGACATCATTTAATTCTGACTGCCCGCAATGTATTGGCTCTTGAAGAACTCGCAAATGAACTTCGCTCTAAACACAAAGTGGACATTCACATAATACCATGCGATCTTTCCGAACCGCGTTCTGCATTTACTCTTCGAAAGGAAATCAAAGATCGCAATCTGACAATCAACTGTCTTGTGAATAATGCAGGTTTTGGTTTGCTTGGGGAATTCAAAGATTTGGACGCTGAAATGCAACATCGCATGATTGAACTCAATTGTAATTCACTCATGGCTTTGTCACGACTATTTACAGATGATCTCATTGCATCCAAAGGCAGAATCTTGAATATCGCATCGGTTGCCGCATTTTATTCAGGACCACTCATGGCAGTGTATTATGCGACAAAAGCATTTGTTGTCTCATTTTCAGAAGCGCTTAATTTTGAATTGCAAAAGCATGGGGTGAGCGTGACTGCGCATTGTCCGGGACCAACACATTCCAATTTTCAAGAAAGAGCCGGAATGCATAATACTTCGCTCTTCACTCTGCTTCCTGTTCCTGATTCCAAGTCAGTTGCTGAACATGCATATCGCGCAATGATGAAGCGTAAATCACTTGCGATTCATGGCACTGTCAATCGCATGATGTTGTTATTCGGCGCTCTTAGCCCGCGTTCACTCAAAGTACGGATGGTGCATGCATTCCAATCCTCCAAGTCGTAAATCTCCGATTCTTCGCCTTATTCTCGGTGATCAATTATCACATCACCATTCATGGTTTCAAGAAGTACGTGATGATGTTGTCTATCTCATGGCAGAAGTCCGTAGCGAAACAGATTATGCGAAGCATCACATTCAAAAAGTTTTGGGATTCTTTCATGCGATGCGCACTTTTGCAGAAGAGTTATCTCAAAAAGGACATCGGATCAACTATGTGACATTGAATGATCCTCAAAATCAGGGATCAATAACCGCTGAATGTCTCCATCACATTACGCAATTCCAAGCCACCAAATTTGAATATCAAGAGCCGGATGAATGGCGATTGCAAGAACAATTGCGATTGCTGTGTGAGCAACTTTCTATTCCCTCCGAATGTGTGTCCAGCGAACACTTTCTGAGTGATGATGCATTATGGAGCAAAGTCTTCAAAGGCAAGAAAACTCGCATCATGGAAAATTTTTACCGATTCATGCGGAAACATCATGGCATTATGATGGATGGTTCTGAACCGGTTGGAGGAGCATGGAACTTCGATAAAGAAAATCGCAAATCAATACCCAAAACAGTTTCAATTCCTGATCCTTTCTGTTTTGACCATGATATTTCACATATCGAATCCATGCTCGAATGCATGAATATTCAAACTATTGGGAATGTTGATTCCAAGCATTTTCCATGGCCAAAGAATCGCGAAGAATCACTTCAATTGATGCACTATTTCAATGAGCACTTGCTTCCATTTTTTGGAATGTATCAAGATGCAATGACTGATCGATCTTGGTCGCTTTTTCATTCCCGCTTGTCATTCTCTATGAATGTCAAAATGCTTCATCCACAGGAAGTAATCAATTCTGCGATTGAAAAGTGGAGGAAAGACCCCGAGAAGATTTCCATTTCTCAAATTGAAGGATATGTCAGGCAAATTCTAGGTTGGCGAGAATATATGCGAGGCATTTATCGAGAGTATATGCCCGATTATGCAAAGCTGAATACATTCAATCATGATAGACAATTGCCTGAATGGTTTTGGACAGGAAAGACTGATATGCATTGTCTTTCAATGGCAATCAATCAATCCCTTAATCATGCATACGCACATCACATTCAGCGTCTTATGATCACAGGTAATTATGCATTGCTTGCCGGCATTCATCCAGATCATGTGGATGCATGGTATTTGGGGATTTACATGGATGCAATTGAATGGGTGGAAATGCCAAATACTCGCGGGATGAGTCAATATGCTGATGGTGGAATCGTTGGAACAAAACCCTATGTATCAAGCGCGTCTTATATCAATTCAATGAGTGATTATTGCAAGAATTGCAGATTCGATCACAAGAAAAAAATCGGTGAAGATGCATGCCCATTCAATAGTTTATACTGGCATTTCTATCATCGCAATCGTCCGATTCTTGGGGGTAATAATCGCATCGGCATGATGTATGCAGTGTGGGATAAGATGGAGAATAAAGAGGCAATTCTCAATCAGGCAGAAGAACATCTCAAAGCACTGTGATTATTTCATCGTGTATAGTTTCCACCATGGGGTTCGGGGTGATGCATGATGCTCATGATGATATCCAAAGAAATAACAAGTCAGCATCGCATAGAGATGATTCTTTTTGATCGTTCTTGCATTATGGGGTTGCATATCATGCGTATGCGGTGTGCGATGCGGAATATAGGTGCCAAAAGTGAAAAGCTGTAATGCACCAAGCATTGAAGGGAGAACCCAGAAAATCCAAATATTGATTTCAGGCGCAATGAATTTCAGGAGATTGAATAGCGCGCCCATCACGATCAATTGTGAGATTGTCGTGTAATGAATCATGAAACGCAAAAACCATACAACATAATTCTGCGACATATCATAATCAGGATCTTTTTCCGTTCCGGGATAAGTATGATGTGCCATGTGATTCGTGATAAGTCGCTTATAATTCATGCCCGCGAATAAAAAACATGAAACCCATCCAATCAGATTATTGATTGCCTTATTCGAGGAAACCGTTCCATGCATCGCATCATGCGCAGTGATAAAGAGTCCTACACTCAGATATGTCTGCAAAGCCACATGAAACCACATGCCAATGGATGAAGAATTCCATTCCAGCAGCAAGAGCATATATGCACAATGCGAAATCCATGATAGGATGATGATCAATGCGAAGAAGATTCCCATGAGAAGCCAAAGGGGTAAGAAATCAATAACTATTAGTGATCAGAACAAACTTCATTTATCCAAGAGCATACTGAGCACTGAATGCAAAGTTTCTCGCATGTCTTTACGATGCACGATCATGTCCAAAAAGCCATGTTCAAGCAGGAATTCAGAACGCTGGAAACCTTCGGGTAGTTTTTTGCGAATGGTTTGTTCTACGACACGGGGTCCGGCAAAACCGATGAGTGCTTTGGGTTCAGCGATGATCAGATCACCAAGCATAGCATACGAAGCACTCACGCCACCTGTTGTTGGATCTGTAATGAGCGAAATGAAGGGGAGTTTATGCTCGGCAAGTTCACTCAACACCGCACTTGTTTTTGCCATTTGCATCAGTGACAATGCTGCTTCTTGCATGCGGGCTCCACCGGAAGTGGAAATCACGATCAGTGGCATGCGTTCTTTGATGGCTCTCTTTGCGGCGCGATAAAATTTTTCTCCAACGACAGACCCCATACTACCACCAACAAATCCAAAATTCATACAGGCGAATGAAATGGGACGACCATGAATATTTCCATATCCAATGGTTAAGGCATCATGCAATTCGGAGCGTTTTTTTGCATCACGCAGGCGGTCCACATACGGTTTTGTGTCAACAAATTGCAGAGGATCCGTTGAACTTACATTGATGTCTGTTTCCGTAAAGCTGTTTTCATCAAATAAAATCTCGACATATTCCTTCACGGTAATGCGAAAATGATGATCACATTTATTGCATGTATAGAATTGCTCTTCGAATTGCTTGCGATAAATCATTTCATTGCATGAAGGACATTTCACAAACAATCCATCGGGCATATCTCTTTGTTCAGATTGTTCGATGTTTTTCTTGGAACGTAAAAACCAAGACATAGTATACTCTCAATTATTTATCGAATTTCAACTTCCATGGCATCTTCGCCATAGATTTCTTTGAAGCGTTCATCGGTAATTTCTTTTGGATCACCATCAAACACAATGATGCCATCTTTGAGTGCTATTGCTCTAGTTGCATATCTTCTGACAAGACTCATAAAATGCAAATTACATAACACTGTCTTGCCCATTTCTTTATTGATAGTCTCAAGATAATTCATCACAGAATGCGATGTAGCAGGATCCAAACTTGCAACCGGCTCATCAGCCAAAATAATGGATGGATTTTGCATCAATGCTCTGGCAATCGCAACGCGTTGCTGTTGTCCACCACTCAATGCATCTGCTCTGGAACCGGCTTTTTCAGCTATGCCGACAATATTCAGATTATTCAAGGCACGATTTCGATCATCATCAGAAAATTGACCCAGAATTGATTTCCAAATAGGAGCTCTTCCGAGCATGCCACTTAGGACATTATCCATCACTGATCGCCTTTTCACCAAATTAAAATGCTGAAAGATCATTCCGCATTCTCTTCGATGCTTTCGCAATTCTTCGCCTTGTAAACCGGTGATGTCTTTCCCTCGGAAAAAAATCTTTCCGGATGTCAAGTCATGCATACGATTGATACAACGAAGCAATGTCGATTTGCCGCTTCCACTCAAGCCAATGATGGCAATGAATTCGCCTTCTTGTACATCAAAAGAGATATCCTTCAGGGCGGTATGACCATTTGGATATGTCTTGACGATATGTTGAATGGAAAGCAGAGTTGACATTGATTATATCAGTATGTTTTGCGATGGCAAAATTACGATTTTTTCATGAGCTTGTCCCATGCAATGGCTTTTATGCCAATGCTCTCGCATAAATACCGTAACATTGCATCATTGCAGCATAAGTATCGATTGTCATTATGGCAATCAACCCCATAGAAACCCATGTCAACCATTGAACCTTTAAGTCAACGTGCTATTTTTCGCTTTTGGTACCCTTTGTCTGCCACATGGCTGATGATGGCTGCAGAAGGACCATTATTGACATCCCTCATTGCAAGATTAGATGATCCAAAGCATAATCTTGCAGCATATGGTGTGGCAACGGCAATTGCGATGATCATCGAATCACCCATCATCATGATGTTGAGTGCTTCGATCGCACTTGTAAGGGATTCAGCAAGTTATCATGCCCTCAGAGGATTCATCATCAAGCTAAATATCATGGTCACCGTGGGAATGCTTCTCACGCTCATTCCTTCCATTTTCAATTTCATTGCATATACACTTCTCAATCTCAGTCCTGAAGTTGGAGAATTGATGTATGGATGTTTGGCGGCAATGGTTTTATGGCCGGCAGCAATTGGATTTAGAAGATTTTGGCAAGGATTATTGATACGTGCGCATCAAACGAGGAAAGTTGCAATTGGAACTGTCGTGCGACTTCTTACGATGTTTCTTTCTGCTATTGCATTGGTGAATTTTTCAGACTTACCCGGAACATATATTGGTGGGATGTCGCTAACGATTGGTGTGATTTGTGAATCCATTGCAACTCGCATCATGGCGCATGAGACAATCAATGCGATTCGAAATGAGCCGGCACATTTTACGGAAGCGCCACTCACGAATCGCTACATGATTTCTTATTATACACCGCTTGCTCTCACTTCGCTTATCGGGATGGCATCAATGCCGATCATAACATTCTTCATTGGAAGAAGTCCGATGTCGCTTGAATCGCTTGCAGTATTGCCTGTGATAGAATCCTTCGTCTTTATTTTCAGAAGTGTTGGTTTTGCTTATCAAGAAGTTGGACTTGCTTTGCTTGGACCCCGCAATGAGCAAAACAAAAGTTTGCGAAAATTTGGTGTAACGGTTGGACTCACCACATCAAGCATCTATGCCATATTGGTGTTTACGCCATTGATTCATCCGGTATTGTCTGGTTTATATGGTTTGTCTGATGAATTGGCAGCATTTGCCGTACTTCCCGCTCGCATTGTTGTGATTCTTCCATTTCTTGCGATAAGCTTTGCATATTTGCGATCCATCATGATGAATAATCGCAGGAATACAATCGTCACATATTCAACCTTGATTGAAGTTGGTGGGATGATTACATTGATATTCTTGACAGTAACAGTGTTTCAGCCGGTGGGGATTATCGCCGCAGCAATTGGGTTAAGCTTTGGAAGATTGGGGGCTCAATGGTTCTTGCTGTGGATGTATAATAAGGTCATGCATCCTCAATTAAAACAATAAACCACGCTTTTCTTGCACTGCCACAACTCCGGATTTATTCTTGCATGGAAGAGCAATCGTAGAGCCATTTAAGACAGTTGGTATAGGGAGAAAATCTGCCTGATGAGAATTTCCTTTTTCTGCGAATGAGAATTGCGATTCAAGAATTCCTTCTTTATCAAAAAGAAAGAAATCTGCAGCAGATTGCTCATGTTTTGCAAGCAAACCGATATTTGTTTTGCTCACAAGAAGTGGTGCTACCGCTTGTGCTGATACATACACATGCCAGCGCTTGATGCCATCATGCGTATATCCCATGATGAGTGTTCGTGCTTTTTCTGCAATGCGTGGTTCTGAAGAAACGATGTACAATGATTGTTCATCTGATGAGAGGAAACGCGGGGTTTCGGTCAATAATTTTTCCCAACACTTTGTTCCCTCATCTTTGAAACAAAAGAGTGCAGGTTTTTTTCTACCATCATCAATGCGTTGTCCGGCAACAAAAATTCTATCATCATGTACCAAAGGTTGCGTGGTAAGACGCACAAATGGAAGCACAGCTTTCCAGCGAACTCTGCCTTCGGGATTATAACACAAGAGCGTATCCGTACCACCAATTTCCCCCATTGAATGTGATGCATAGAGATTGCCATTTTTGTCTGCACTGATTGTTCTGACAGGTGTGGATGATCTATCTTGTCTCCACATGATTTGACCATCAACATTGACTTTGAACATTGTTGTATCACCACAAGCAACAATTCCATCTTTCACAGACAATAAATCCAGCCAAATGATTGGTCCTGCATGATCGGATAGCAAACGCTTCCGCCATTGCATGATGCCATCAGGAGAAATCTTGATCATATATCCGGTTGTGCTCACACAGTATAAATTTCCTGAGGTGTCTCTACACATTCCGGATGCAACATATCCCTTTCCGGTTGACACTTTCAATGTCCATTTTACGAGTGAGGAATTGCCAATCCCAACAAATCCATTTTCTGTTGCAAATGCTACATTGACTTCATCAATCGCCATGAGTGATGATAAACCGAGTGAATCGCTTAATGGAAATTGTTCGAAGATTGCGGTCTCAGCAGTGAAGCGTTCTGCAACGGACATAAAATTATTTGATCTATCGGCACCACCACAAAGATTGGTTCGAACCATGGATATATCATCATGTGCAGATTGATGATTGCTACAGGACAATCCAAAGCAGCTAATGAACAATACTATGAAAAGTGATTGGCGGTTCATTGTGTTCCTTTCAACGATGAGGCATAACTGAAGTTTGCAATCGCTTCACCGATGCGATTTTCAAGTTGTTTATATTCTCCAACCGAAGGTCCATTCGATATGATGGAGAATATCAATTGTTCCCCATCTCTTGTATATGCATAGCCAGAAAGAGCGCTTGTATTGCGCAAAGTGCCGGTCTTAGCACGCAGATTACTTTGTGCATAGGTTCCAAGCATGCGCTTTTTCAATGTTCCATCAACTCCTGCAACAGAAAGAGAATTTTTATAATCTTGTCCAAAAGGTAATTTCAATGCACGATTAAGCAGCATGGTTTGCACTGATGCAGAGAATAAATTTTTTCTGCATAAACCACTGCCGTCAAAAATGCAGATGCCATCGACCGGGATTCCATGATTGGAGAGTACTCGCTTCACTGTTTCTGTTGCGACTTTCCCTGTGTTTTTTTGTCCGCCCGCAGCAGCACCCACAAGCTTGTACACATGCTCTGCCAAAAAATTATCGCTGTTTTTATTGACGAGTCCAACAAGATAACTGAGAGGATGTTTGAATTCAGCAAGGAGTTCTACATTCTCAGGAGTTGATTTGCGTGCAATGCTTCCACCAATCGTGATACCTGCCATGCGCAATTGATAACGCAAAGCACCGGCAATAAACATGTCGGGATATTTCATTGTGAGATATGTATTCGCTGATCCCCTTCCGCTGACTGAAACAATTTGCATACCCGATGCTGAACCACTTGTTGCAATACTCACCCGGGCTTTTCTTTTTTTTGACCGCGATGCTTTGGGTGCATCTCCAACATGGTTTGTCATTTCAAGTATGATTGGATCCAAAGCTGCTCTTTTCTTTCCTTTCTTTTTGCCTTTTACTGCAGCAACTTTTTTTGACGCTGTTTTTTTGGATGTTTTGCTCTTTGTTGCAATTGTAGTTTTCTTTTTTGTCTTTACTGAGGAAGTTTGCTTCGTCTTTGCACTCTTGATAATCGGCGCTGGGAGTTCTTTAGCAGAATGACCCGCCTTGGAAATGCTGATTGCATCAGAATGAGGAAAAATCGATACTTCGCCTGCTTGAACTTCAACCGCAAAGCCATTTCGATTCATGCCTAATGCTGTGATTGGAGCAAGTTCTTCAACGATTTCATTGTCGCCACTATAGATATGTCTTTGGGTGATATCGTCAAAATAAGATGCATCGGCATAGACATTCCCTTCAATTTCTTTGATGCCTTTTTTTGCAATTGCGAGTGCAAGTTCTTTGATGTCCGGTTCGGTGAGCGTTGGATCGCCAAATCCTTTGAGATAAATATTCCCTTTCAATATTCCATCTTCGATTGCCCCATCGGTAAATACTTTTGTGGGAATCAAATAGTCTGCACCAAGCAATGCATAAGCGGCAAAAGTTGGAAAGAGTTTTGTCGTGGATGCAGGAGTGAGATAGTGATCAGGATTTCTCTCAAAGAAAATTTCATTCTGCTGTGCGGACATAATACGAATGCTGATTTTTCCATTTGATGTCACACCGGATTGATCAATCAATGATTGAATGACTGATCGAAATGCCACGATTGATCTCGTGCTATCTTCAGATGTTAATTCAATGACTTTTTTTGTTGTCTTTACCGGAGGCGGCTCGGGATTGCATGAAGCACCGATCAGTGGAATTTTATCGGCGACGACGATGGAGACGAACACTCCGAGCACGATTGCTGTGGCAATGATTTTGCCCCAAGCAAGGCGACTCATGAGCGAACGGGTCTGGCGGGGTGTCCTTGTTTTACGGACACGACGGGACCTTGACTTTGACGTCATTCTTACTCAGAATTCGTTTGAAAGTATCGATTGGTTTATGCCTATCGGGTGCTGCTTCCCTCAAGACGGTGTACAAACATATAATTTTTTTTGATCTAAGGCCAATTTTCATTGAATTAAGCATCATTCGGCTCCCACCTCTCAGCAAAAGATTTCGTATTTTTGCTCTTCGCAAATTGCATTACTCCAAAGTCCGAAACATACATTTCACATGAGCGAATTGTCAAAATCTTATGATCCCTCAGGGATTGAACAAAGCACCTATGAACGATGGCTGAAATCAGGCGTCTTTTCATCCAAACCAAATAGCGATAAAACTCCGTATTCCATCTTGATGCCTCCTCCGAATGTGACAGGGGTTTTAACGATGGGACATGTGATCAATAATACGATCCAAGACATCTATATCCGCAGACATCGTATGCTGGGTGATGAAACATGCTGGTTCCCCGGCTTGGATCATGCGGGAATTGCAACACAAACGAAAGTGGAGCAAAAGCTTCGCGAGGAAAAATTGACTCGACATGATCTCGGGCGTGAGAAATTCCTCGAGCAAGTGTGGGATTGGAAGCATCAATATGGAGATATCATCCTTCAACAAATGCGTTCCATCGGGATTTCTTGTGATTGGAATCGCACTTTGTTCACTATGGATGAATCCGCTTCGAATGCCGTTCGCGAAACATTCATAAGACTCTTCGATGAAGGGCTGATCTATCGCGGAAAGCGCATCATCAATTGGTCACCCGTGGCTCAATCTGCTTTGAGCGATGAAGAAGTGTTATTCCGTGAAGTCAAAGAGCATATTTATACCCTTCGCTATCATTTTGAATCAGGCAATGGTTGGCTGAATGTCGCCACAGTACGCCCCGAAACGATTTTCGGCGATGTGGCGGTAGCAGTAAATCCGGGTGATGAACGCTATAAACATCTCATCGGAACGAATGTCATCGTGCCAATTACGGGCAAAGCAATTCCAATCATTGGCGATGACTATGCCGATCCCACTTTCGGAACCGGATGCGTTAAAATCACGCCTGCACATGATCCGAATGACTTTGAAGTTGGGATCAGACATTCTCTTCCCATGCCGAATGCCATCAATGCCGATGCAACATTGAATGAACTTGCAGGTGAATTCAAGGGTCTAGATCGTTTTGTTGCCAGAAAACAAGTGATGGCAAGACTGCAAGAACTCGATCTCATCGAAAAAGTAGAAGATTATACACATAATGTTGGATTTTCAGAAAGAGGCGGCGAGCCCGTTGAGCCATATTTGAGTGATCAATGGTTTGTGAATATGAAGCCACTCGCCGAGCCCGCTCTGAAAGCTGTATTGGATGGCGATATAAAGTTCTATCCAAATCATTGGGTGAAAACCTATGAGCATTGGATGACAGGCATTCGTGATTGGTGTATCTCTCGTCAATTGTGGTGGGGACATCGCATCCCGGTTTACTATGCAGAAGATGGTACATTCACCGCAGCATCATCAGAAGATGAAGCACGCACAAAACTTGGTTTGCCCGCAGATGCAAAGCTCATACAAGATCCTGATGTATTAGACACATGGTTTTCATCATGGCTTTGGCCGATGACCACAATGGGCTGGCTTGCCGATGGAAAGCAAGAGAACACTGATGATATGTCTTTTTATCTTCCTTCGAATCTTCTAGTCACCGGACCCGATATCATCTTTTTCTGGGTTGCCAGAATGATCATGGCTTCTCTGAAATTCACCGGTAAAATTCCATTTCGTGATGTGTATTTCACAAGCATCATTCGTGATGGCAAAGGAAGAAAGATGTCGAAATCTCTCGGCAATTCTCCCGATCCCTTGAATGTCATTGCAAAATATGGATCTGATGCATTGCGCTTTACGATTGTCTATCTCGCGCCACTTGGCACCGATGTTCGATTGGAAGTCAAAGAGCAAGATGTTCCTCAAGTTGAACTCGGAAGAAATTTTGCGAATAAAATCTGGAATGCCGGACGCTTTCTCATGATGAAACGCGATGAAAATCCATTCTCTGGTGCATCATCGATGCCTTCGGAGGATGAACTCAGCGCGGCAGACAAATGGATTCGTTCGCGCTATCATTCCACGATCAAGAATGTGGCAGATCATTTGAACAATTATCGCATCACTGAATATGCTCGCACTTTGCATGAGTTCATTTGGAGAGATTTCTGCGATTGGTATGTTGAGATTCTCAAATCACAAATCAATGCAAGTCAAGATGCTGAGCAAAAAGCGAGAATGGTGCACGGTGCCATGCACATCTTTGATGGAACTATGCGACTCCTTCATCCCGTGATGCCATTCATTTCAGAAACATTGTGGCAAGAATTGTCAACAGATAAGAAGACCCACACCATCTGCACGGCATTGAATCCGGCTTTTGATCAAGCATGCGTGATGCCGGAAGTGGAATCATCATTTGAACTTTTGCAAATGCTTGTTGAAGAAATTCGCAAAATGCGTTCACTTGCCAATATTCAAAATCATCAGAAATTGCCTGTGATCTTACGCGTGCCTGATGCAAGCATTTCTGCATTTTTGAATGCACAATCTTCAACCATTGCAACACTTGGAAGAGCAACTGAAGTGACGATTGCGCAAGATGCACAAAAACCCGAGAATGCATTATCATCCGTGATTCGCGGCATTGATATTTTTATCGAGACTGCTGGTGCAATCGATCAAGAAAAAGAAAAAGCGCGCTTGACAAAAGAATCGGAGCGACTTGCAGGACTCATCAAGTCAATTGAAAGCAAGCTCAATAATCCCGGCTTTGTTTCAAAGGCGCCGGAGCAAGTAGTAAAGGCAGAACAAGAAAAACTTGAATCCATCAAAGATTCACATGCCAAGATTATGGAAAATCTCTCATCACTTGGATAATTTTACGAAGATCAATTCATAAAAGCACAATATGCAACAACAATCATTAGACAAACGCAGCATCATCGGATTCGTACTGATATCACTCATCCTCACCGGATGGATTTTGTGGATGAGCACCACTCAAAGACAAGTCAATCAGACTGAAACCAAAAAAGTGGAATCAAAACAATTGCCTAATTCCGCAAAGGAAGCAAAAAAGAATGCAACCGGAACAATTTCCTCGGGGAATGGTAATGCGCAACAAGAAGATTTCATCCGTATTGAGACTGATCTCATAAAGATTATGATCAGCACCAAAGGTGGTTCCATCGCTCGTTGGGAAATGAAGAATTATACTTCATGGCATGACAAAACATATCCAGGCGTTCCTGTGCAAATGATTTATCGTGGGCAGCGTGAAGGAACAATCAGTTATGTGAACAATGATGGAAAGAAAGTTGATGGCAAATCAATGCATTTTCAATTCACAAATGACAAGCGTTCATATACATTGAAAGGCAATGAATCAATCACCATCACTGCCATTCATGAAATCGCCCCCGGTTCTGCAATTGTCAAGTCATTTACAATCAGTGGTAATTCCTATGCATGCAAGACCGAAGTTGAGCTTCGCAATATGGAACAATACATGCCACAACGCACATATGATTTGAATTGGAAAGGTGGCTTGAAATTTCAAGAGCAAAATTCAGTTGATGAATCCAATACTTCCATTGCACTCACAAGCGTGAATGGCACGATTGATGAATTTGATGCGACTGAATATGCACAACCAACCTCCGTGCAAAGTGCAGGAGAAATTGATTATGTGGCAACACGCACAAAGTATTTTGTGGCAGCAATCATTCCTGCAAAGAAAGACCCGAATGGCATGGCATTCATGGAAGGCATCAAAGAAGGAGCTCCAAATGAAGGTCATCTCGAAAAGTATTCACTTGCTTATCGCAATCGGTATAAAGGTGGAGTGCAAAAAGATGCATTCACACTCTATATCGGACCTCAGATTTATGATACACTTCAAGCGTATGGTTTGGAGAAGACAATCAATTTTGGGACTTTCTACGGCGTAAAATGGCTTGTTGCACCGATTGGTGAATATGTGATTTTACCTACGCTTTCATTCTTGCATACATTCATCTCCAATTATGGAATTGTGATCATCCTCTTCTCATTCTTGATGAAGATTGTCTTGCAACCATTCAGTGCATCACAAATGAAATCCATGCAAAAGATGAAAGCAGTGCAGCCGCTTTTGCAAAAAGTGCAGGAGAAATATAAAGATGACAGAACAGCGCTGTCGCAAGAAACGATGAAGATTTATTCGGAATATGGCATCAATCCGGCGGGTGGATGTTTGCCGATGATCATGCAGATGCCGATTTTGATTTCCTTGTGGTCTGTGCTCAGTAGTTGGATGGATATTCGACATCAGCATTTCTTTGGTTGGATTTCCGATTTGTCTGCACCGGATGTGATTTTGGATTTAGGTTTCAAGTTACCACTCTTCCAAGTTGACAAACTCAGTGGTTTGGCATTACTTATGGGTATTGCGATGTTCATTCAGCAGAAAATGACTGTGACCGATCCCAATCAGAAGTCGATGGTCTATATCATGCCCATCATGTTCACATTCATGTTCTCCGGCTTCCCTTCCGGTTTGAATGTCTATTATTTTGTCTTCACGATTTTGGGAATCCTCCAACAAGTATGGATCACAAAATTCTCGAAGAACAAAATCACATTGGAAGATTTGAAACGCGCTCCGAAAAAGGAAGGTTGGTTTGCTCAGCGGATGCGCATGGCGCAGGAAATTGCGCAGCAACAACAGCAAGCAAAAGCAAGCGGAAGCAATAAGCGCAAACCTATTGGCAATTCATTACCCAAAAAGAAGAAGTGATGAGCATGTTCCCAACACTCAATGAGCAGATGGACATATTGAAATCCGGCGCGGCGGAAGTTCTGCCGGAAGATGAGATTGTAAAAAAAGTTGAATATGCCATTAAGAAGAATAAGCCGATGATCATCAAATTGGGTTGTGATCCAAGCAGACCCGATTTGCATATTGGTCATGCAGTTGTATTGAGAAAGATGCGTCAATTTCAGGACATGGGACATCATGCAATTTTGATTGTGGGTGATTTCACCGGCATGATTGGCGATCCCACCGGGAAGTCCAAGACTCGTCCTGCACTTACGATTGAAGAAACACGTGCGAATGGTCAGAGTTATTTCGATCAGGCATCACATATTTTATCGGAGAAGAATCTCACGATCAAATACAATTCCGAATGGCTGAGCGAAATGTCATTTGCAGATGTGATCAAACTCTCCGCTCAATACACTGTTGCTCAAATGCTCGAGCGCGATGATTTCTCGAAGCGTTTCAATGCAAATGAACCTCTCAGCATTCATGAATTTTTATATCCACTCGCGCAAGCGATGGATTCGGTTGCGATTAAGTCTGATATTGAGCTTGGAGGCACCGATCAAAAATTCAATTTGATTGTGGGAAGAGAAATTCAGAAGGCTTATGGCGTTATGCCACAGGGTATTATCATCATGCCAATTTTGGAAGGCACCGATGGCGTTGAGAAGATGAGCAAATCATTGGGGAATTATATAGCCATTACTGATACACCACGCGAGATGTTCGGCAAGGTGATGTCGATTCCTGATACCATGATCACCCGCTATCTCCAATATGCCGCAAATGCGAGCGAAGCGGAAGTCAAAGCGATGTCGGAAAGTTTGGCAAATGATACAATCCATCCACGCACCGCAAAAGTTGAAACCGCGATGCGCACTGTTGCGCTGTATCATGGCGAGGAAGCCGGCAAGGCAGCATTTGAAGAATTCGAACGCATTTTTGTGAAGAAAGATGTACCCGATGAAATCGAAGAGCGCATCATCACCGAGCTTGGCGCGAACCCACTCGTCGTGGATGTCCTCGCCCATACCGGCATGGTTGCATCCAAAGGCGAAGCACGCAGACTCATTCAAGGTGGCGGCGCCAGCATCGATGGAGAAAAAGTTCAAGACATAAATGATACGATTGATCTTTCTTCACCCCGCATTTTGAAGGCGGGCAAGAGGAAGTTTTTGAAGGTGTGGGTGGGGTGAGACATTTGACCCTACGGGGGTCAACATATATTACAACGCTCTCCTCGACTGCGCTCGGAGAGCATAATAATCGAGTGGGAACCAAATCTTTGTAGATGAAGAGATCACCCCGAGCGAAGTCGATGCGATTGCACCCCGAGCGAAGCCGATGCGATTGCACCCCGAGCGAAGCCGAGGGGGGCATCTTTATTGAACGAACAAAGCCCCACATAAACCTTCCCTTCCGTATTTTCGTCTAAGTCCCATTCCAAATACATAGTAGATCACATGAAATCACGATTGATTCTCTGCCTTTTGCTCTTCTCATGCGCAATGCAATTGCATGCATTCGATCCTGTGCTTGCGGGAAGATTACAGAAGACCATTGATAGTATGCTGATTGCAAAAAATGTGAAAGGGATTTCTGCAGGAGTATACTATCCCGGAATGGGAACATGGAAAGGCGTAAGCGGGATTTCTCATCCCGGTGTGCCGATTGACTCCGAGATGCAGTTTGCCATTGCAAGCAATACAAAACTGTTTACTGCTGTTTTGCTTTTAAAACTTGCAGAAAATTCTCTTCTCAGCATTGATGATTCATTGCATGAGTTTCTTCCTACTTACAGAAACATCGACTCCACCATCACAATCAGACAACTCCTTAATCATACCTCGGGATTAGATGATGTGACAAGCGTTCCGGGTTATCCGGATTCAATCATGAATAATCCTCGCAGAATGTATACTCCTGCTGAACTCATGACTTGGGCCGGAGAACCAACATTCGCTCCGGGAAAAGGTTGGGAATATTGCAATACAAATTATCTGCTCGCAGGCATGATCGCAGAAAAAGTAACAGGAAAAAGCTATGCTACATTATTACGCGATAGTATTCTCAATCCGCTAAAGTTGGATAGCACATTTCTCGATGTATTCGAAACTGTTCCACCAGTCATTGCACATCCCTGGCAAGCAGGAAGAGATAATAATGCCACTCCACGCATTGCACTCAATAGCGCTGCATGGGCTGCTGGAGCCATGTATTCCAATTCCTCTGAAATGCTCCAATGGTATGATGCATTGATGAATGGCAAAGTGATTAATTCTCAATCGCTCAAAGAAATGACAACATTCGTCGGTACCGGACGATATGGAATGGGTATTGCGGAAACTGTGGTGAATAATGTCAGAGTCTGGACACATGGCGGACAAATCTGGGGCGGCTATAACTCCTCAATGATGTATGATCCGCAAACAGGTGCCATTGTCTGCGTTCTCACGAATCAACTACCCGCTCAAGCATTTCAAATTAGTGCTGAAATGATGTCAAACATCAAAACATCCGCTGTCGGAATTGATTACTTTCAAGAGCAAAACACCATCATTCACCCCAATCCAACGAATGATATCGTGCATGTCACAATCCCAAATGAGCAGATTCAGTCAATATGTCTCATAGACCAAATGGGCAAACTACTACAGGAATACACAGAATCTTCTTTCTCAGTTTCAGATCTCCCTCACGGAGTATATTTCCTCCATGTTCAAACAAATCAGAAATTACATGTGATGAAAGTAATCAAACAATGAACTGTAAAAAAACCTCCTTTTGAACTATATCACTCCGCGAATCGTTAATAGGGTATCGATTATCGCAATGGTATAGTACATGAATCAAGCAGACATACATCGAGTGATTGAAATGGCATGGGAAGACAAAACCTCATTTCAGGCAATCAAAGAGCAATACAATCTCTCGGAAAGTCAAGTGAAAGACATCATGAAAAGAGAACTCAAACGCAGTAGTTATATCATGTGGCGCAAAAGAGTTCATACATCCATCAGCAGAAAACATCCCAAAAAACGATCAATTGGAATTGAAGAATGAAAATCACCATCATCTCCATCATTGTCATTGTCATTGTTGTATTACTTGCACAGGTATATAGCACGATGAGTACTGAAAAAACAGAACAACACAAGTATCAAGTGCTTAAAACCTATGACAATGTCGAAATTCGCAAATATGAACCTGCAATTTTCACAAGTGTTAAAATGCGTAGCAAAACCTATGAAGAAAGTTCAGGAAAAGGTTTTCGCGTTTTGGCTGGTTATATATTCGGCGGTAATAGATCAAATGAATCCATTGCAATGACCTCACCTGTAACCATGGAACTTGGCGAAACAATGACGATGAAATTCATGGTGCCAAAAGGATATGACATGAATTCTCTTCCCGAGCCAAATGACAAAAACATTACATTCGAGAAACAACCTGAAAAAATAATTGCGGCTATCAGATTCGATGGTTGGGCAAGTGATGAAAAGATCGCAAAGCATATCGAGATTCTCCGTGATGCACTGGCAAAAGCCCACATCAAGCATACCAATACATTCTCTTATCTCGGCTATAATCCTCCGTATGAAGTCATCAATCGACGCAATGAAGTGGTCGTGGAAGTGATTGATTATCCCTAAAACCGCAGTATCTTGCGGTAGATTTTTTGAGAGCTGTACATGAATATCTTCCGCTTACTCGCCCGCATTATCTGTATCCTTGCCATCGCATTTGTGAGTCTCTTTGCGATGGACGCATTCGGACACGGCACATGGTGGGAACAACTGCAAGACTTCTTCATGCACATGATTCCCACATTCATTCTTATTGGAGTTCTGGCAATTGCGTGGCGCTGGGAATTGATTGGAGGAATCATCTATATCGTCATCGGATTGGTACTAGCACCCATCATTTTTAAGCATAATCTGTCGATGAATCATGATATACTCAAGAGTTTATGGGTGATTCTCATCATCAATGGACCGTTCATTGCTGCAGGGACACTCTTTGTCATCAGCGATTATCAACAGAAAAAACAGCTGAACTCAACTCCTGAACACTCACCAAATACATAAGACACCCTTTACAATCTGCTTTCTGCGTAATTTTGAATCATTGAATTAACGTAAGATTTTCATGATTCAGAATCTACCGGTAGAAGGCATGACATGCGCCGCCTGTGTGGCACGCGTCGAAAAGACCATCAAGAAAGTTGATGGTGTGTCTAATGCCGCCGTCAATCTTGCCGCGGAAACTGTTCGCATTGAATATGATGCCGAAACAGTATCACTTGATGCAATAGCCAATAGATTACATGAGTCTGGTTATGAACTCATCATTAAGAAAGAACCGGATAATGTGTCGGAAAGACTCCTCGACCGAGAAATCGATATTCGCAGAGATTTCTTCATCAGTCTTGCATGCTCACTTCCCGTTCTGATTCTCTCCATGGGTATGATGTGGGATCCATTCGCTGCAATGATTCCCATTCCAATGCATATCCTCAATATCCTTTTTTGTGCTTGTTCATTCATTGTGCTTGCGATTCCGGGAAGACGCTTTTTCATTCCTGCTTGGAAATTAGCTCTGCATGGCGCATCCGACATGAATACGCTTGTTGCCATCGGCACCGGCATTGCTTGGCTCTATAGCACATATGAATTGATATTCGGTGAACATGCAGGACATGGTCAGCATGTATATTATGATTCCACGACTACCATCATCACGCTGGTATTGCTTGGTAAAATGCTTGAAACAAAAGCCAAGCGCAAAGCAGGAAATGCATTACAATCACTATTATCATTGCAATCAACAAGAGCTTTGAAAAAGTCTCCTGATGGATCATTCATTGAATGCAATGCTTCCGAAATTCTTGTGGGTGATATCATTCTCATTCGTCCGGGTGAATCTTTTCCCGTGGATGGAATTATTGTAAGCGGAGAATCCTCATGCGATGAATCCATGTTGACGGGTGAATCGGAGCCAATGTTGAAATATCAGGGTGATTTTGTAACAGGTGGTACTATCAATATCGATGCTTCACTGGAAATACGAGCAACTGCAATTGGTGCGGACACTGTCTTATCAAAGATTACATCAATTGTCAAAGAAGCTCAAGGGTCCAAAGCAGCGATACAATCTCTTGCAGATAAGATTTCATCAGTGTTCGTTCCAAGCGTGCTTGGTATCAGCCTTTTGACATTCATTGTGTATTATGTGATACTGAATTCCACTTTTGATGCAAGCATATTGCCGGCAATTTCGATACTTCTCATTGCATGCCCATGCGCATTGGGATTGGCAACGCCCACTGCCATAACGGTTGCAATCGGGGCAGGCGCAAAACGCGGAATCATCATTCGCAATGCGGATGCGCTCGAAAAGGCAGGTACGATTGACATCATCGCATTCGACAAAACAGGCACACTGACGATTGGCAAACCTGCATTACAATCTATTGAACTCTTGAATACTCAATATACACGAGAAGATATAGTATCATTTGCAGCAGGCATCGAACAATATTCCATGCATCCATTTGCTCAAAGCATCCTGCGGGAAGTTGATGTGATTCCACAAGCAGATGATGTTAGAGAATTTCCCGGTAAAGGCATGAAAGGCAAAGTGTCCGGACATGATATACTCATTGGAAAATTGGATTGGATCAAAGAAGCAGGAATGAATCTGGATATAGATCATTTCGCGCAAAAGCAAAATACAGGTGAATCCATACTTGGATTGTGCATTGATGGTATACCAAGTGCCATCTTTGTCTTCTCGGATACTATGCGTAATACTTCAAAAGAGATCATCGGCATATTACATGAACATCATCTTCGTACAATGATTCTAAGCGGAGATCATGAATCTACGGTGAAGAACATAGCACTGCAACTTGATATTGATGCATATCATGCAGGACTCCTTCCGCATGAGAAATTGGATAAGATTGCCGATTTACAAAAGCAAGGACATCGCATTGCAATGGTTGGTGATGGCATCAATGATGCGCCTGCTCTTGCGAAAGCGCATCTTGGTATAGCGATGGGTAGCGGAACAGACATTGCGATGAATACCGCTGATATCACTATCATGCATACTGATTTACATGCAGTTATTGCTGCAATCCGATTATCAAAAAATACCATGCGTATCATCAAGCAAAATTTCTTTTGGGCATTCATTTTCAATGTCATTGGTATTCCTCTCGCTGCATTTGGTTTATTGAATCCCATGTTTGCAGCAGGCGCAATGGCATGTAGTTCAGTAAGTGTCATTTCAAATTCACTTCGTTTATCAAGACTAAAGTAAGTGTCACATGATACATGGTTCATCCACATCGCCGATTGCATTTCAATGGGATACATGGTATGAATCTGTTGGTGGGCGAACCATTCAGATCAAAGAAGTTGATGAATATTTACGACAAATCAGAGAGTTTCAATATCCTCGATTCAAGGGTGAAGTCAATCCCGAGAAAACAACTTTTGCCAATAATCAAGAAGCATCATATCATATCAAAGATCTCGCTCGAGCTCTTGGTGCTGATGAAGTGGGTATTGCTTTGATTGAGCCATCTGACATTTATAAAGGAAGGCATGTCACCGAGCCATTCGCAATCGTGGTTGGACAAAAAATGTTATGGCGTGAATTTCAGCAAGTTCCAAATGAGCGTTCTGCCATTGAATGTCTCCGCGTGTATTTCACACTTGGCGAAGTGGTGATTGCACTCGCACAGGAAATTAGAAAACTTGGATATGCATGTACTGTTGAGCATCCCATTGGAGATAGCGATGTATTACATGTTCCACTTGCACTGAAAGCAGGTTTTGGAGAGCTTGGCAGACATGGTTCCATCATTCATCCAACAATGGGACCATTGTTTCGGCTAGGTAGCGTGATTACCGATATGCCACTTGCCTCAGATAGTCCAATTGATGCGGGTATTGCACAGTTTTGCGATACATGCAAAGCATGCAGAATATATTGTCCTGCAGATGCCATCCCCGATGAACGCTCACCCGAAGCAGGAAAAGACCATTTGGGTAATGACAGATATATGGTTGATACAGGACGCTGTTTTCCCTATTTTGCAAAAGATCATTATTGTTCAGCTTGTTTGGTTGTATGTGTATACAATCACAAAGAATGGGCTCGCGATTTTGAAGGATTCAAAACATCATTATTCCCTGATTTACAATTAAAAGAATCACCAAAACCCGTGGATCCTCAAACAGAAAAACACTGGTATCCACAAAGAAAACGATAACAAGGAAATACAATGCATCATATCATACTCATGTGCATCATCGCATTCGGCATCATGGGATGTCAGAAAAAAGAACAAGCGCAACTTACTTCTGCCAAAGGCGGCAAGAATTATGGTGGTGTATTTCGCATCAATATGATTCGAGGCAATCCGAATGGGCTTGATCCCGTGATCATCAATAGTAAGCTTGCCGATGACATTGCATTACAAGTGTATGATCGATTGATTTCTTTTGATTCAAGTCTGGGTGTGATCCCCGAAGCGGCAAAATCATGGGAAATTTCTGGTGATGGAAAAGAATATCTATTCCATCTTCGCACAGATATGATTTTTCATGATAATGCGTGCTTTCCAAATGAAAAGGGGCGCAAGATGACTGCAAAAGATGTGGAATATTCATTGACTCGAGCATGCGATCCAAAATCCAGAACCGTTCATTATTGGGCATTCAAAGATAAAGTGGTTGGGGCAAATGCATTCTACGATGCAAGAGTAGCTGGAAAAGATGTCAGCAAAATTGAAGGTATTCAAGCGATTGATGATAGCACATTGAAGATTACTCTCACACGCGCTTATTCACCATTTCTCTTGCTACTTGCAAATTCACTTGGTTGTATTGTACCCAAAGAAGCAGTGGAGAAATATGGAAGAGACTTCTTTCAGAATCCTGTAGGAACAGGTCCATTTGTGTTTGTTGAATGGAGACCCGACATTTCCATGACATTCAAAAAAAATTCAAAGTATTGGCAAAAGGATGAATCCGGAAATCAACTTCCCTATTTAGATTCACTTGTCTTTACTTTCATCAAAGATGACAAATTACAATTGAAAGAATTCACTGATGGCAATTTGGATGAATGCTTCACATTGCCCACAGAATTCTTTGAAGATATTGTTGATACGAAATCAAGAAAACCAAAAGCACCGTATGATCAATTCCAATTGCAGACGACTCCGGCTTTGCTAACATGGTTCATAGATTATCTGTGTATCCAAGCGCCTTTTGACAATCCCGATGTGCGTCGTGCATTCAGTTATGCAATCGACAGAAAGAATATCGTGAAATACATATTGAAGAATGCGCCATATGGTCCTGCTTTGCATGGCATCACGCCACCGGTCTTCAAGAACTATGATATCAAACAGATTCCCGGTTTTGATTTGAATATTCAAAAAGCTCGTGAATTGATTGCCAAAGCAGGATATCCAAATGGAAAGAATTTCCCCAAAGTCACATTTCACATCTATCCAGAGCCACGACTTGTGCAAGTTGCAGAAGCTGTTCGTTCGATGATACAATCCAATCTTGGCATTGAGCTTCAAATTCAAACAATTCAATTCTCTGAGTTCTTACAATTGGCAGAAGAAGGCAAGCTTGCAATGTGGGGTACGCGTTGGTATGGAGATTATCCTGATCCTGAGAATTATATAAATCTTCTGGATGGAGCTCTTGTTCCAAAAACGTTGAATGAGCCTAGTTATCCAAATAGCACACGATATACCAATGCCCAAGCGACAAGATTATTTGCGCAAGCAATGGCTGAGACGGATGAAGCAAAACGCATGGAATTATATAAGCAAGCTGAAAGCATGGCAATTGCAGATGCACCTGCCACGATGCTCTTCTATGAAATGCATTATCGCTTGCTCCAACCATGGGTGCGTGGCTATCCGCTTGATGGCCTTGCAAGAGTGAATCTACGAACGGTGTGGTATGATAAAAATGGAAAATGATGACCCCATCGTGGTCGCATGTAGGTAACATGAAGCCAGTAGCGGTCGCCAATGACCCCATCGGGGTCGCATATCTCCTCCATGTCGATCAGAATGAATCATGGTGAATCTTAAAACACTCACATATTACGCAATCTCATTCTTCTTCATTTCACTGTTCATGTCATGCGGGACAGTACGATTAAGCAAAGAACATCGCAGCACACTGCAGACAAATCAACATATCAATATAGATGGAATCACAAGAACATTTCATGTATATAATCCTTCGCAATCATACAATAAACCAATCGTATTTCTTTTTCATGGGAATGGTGGAAGCGCTGATGGGATTGCAGGTTTAAAAAAAGTAAAAGCACCCTATCTTCCATGGTTCGATATTGCAAAAAAGGAAGGGCTCATACTCGTGATTCCCGATGGAATGATTGGTCCTGAAAAATCTCAAGGTTGGAATGACTGCAGAAATGATGCACCTAGAATTCCATCAACAGACGATGTGGAATTTATCAATGTACTTCTTGATACATTACAAAAATCACTTCGATATGATACACGAAAAGTATATATGGTAGGTACATCAAATGGCGGGCATTTCGTGATGCGTCTTGCTCAAGAAATACCTCATCGAATGACGGCATTTGCATCTATCATTTCTACATATGCCGCTTCATCCAAATGTACCTCATCTTCAGTTCCTGTTTCAGCATTATTCATGAATGGAACTGCAGATCCACTCATACCATATACGGGTGGTAAAACTGAAAATGGATCCATCATCTCAACCGATAGCATCATATCGTATTGGATATATAGAAATGGTACAAATAAGCAACCCACTATTTCTCAATTTCCATCCAAAGGGAATACGAAAGTTGTTTCATTTCATTATCAACATGGAATGAACGATACAGAAGTCATGTTATACAAAGTAGAAAATGGCGGACATATAGAGCCAAGTAGAAGAGAACGGTATTCTTTTTTGTGGACTTCATTTGTCGGTGCGCAAAATGAAGATATTGAAAGCTCTGAAGAGATTTGGAAATTCTTTAAAGAGAAGATTCGTAAATAAATCATCATTAAACATACATAGCAATCATGAATACACATCAATACTCAGCAAACATTGTATGGACAGGAAATACAGGCACCGGTACTTCGGATTATACATCCTATTCACGCGATCATGTGATTTCGATAGAGCATAAACCTGATCTACCAGGATCTTCAGATTCTATTTTTCGTGGAGATGTCACAAAACATAATCCTGAAGATATGCTTCTCTCTTCTTTATCTGTTTGTCACATGCTCTGGTATCTACATCTTTGTGCAGATGCAGGTGTGATTGTGACAGCATATACAGACAAGGTTGAAGGTATTCTTGAATATGGAAAGAATGGAGGTAAATTCAGTGAAGTTACATTGCATCCGGTTGTATCTGTAAAATCCGAAGAGATGATACCATTGGCTATGTCATTGCATTCCAAAGCACATGCATGTTGCTTCATCGCCAATTCAGTAAACTTCCCGGTGAATCATAAAGCAAATGTTTCAATCAAAGAATAAGATCATCACATGAAATGTATTTCATTTATTGCTTTTGCTATTTTCTTCATTGATTGTGTTCAATTATATACACAAGAGAATCCAATCAAGAACAAAGAATTGCAGGAATTTGCCACAATGCTTATTGGCGAGTTTAATAGCAAAGATCAGGCAAATCAAGATAGCACATATTTCAATATTCATTTGTCAATGAGTAGAATCTGGGATGCAGATACAAAGGCTATCTGGCTCTATGTGGAACAAGCCATGGATGACAAAAGAGAGAAACCATATAGACAAAGAGTATATAAGCTTGGGCAATTGGAGAAAGATGTTTTTACCAGTGACATTTACACCATTGTGAATCAAGAGCGCTTCATTGGTTTGCAAAACAATAAGGAAAAGAAAGAGTTGCTTACTCCGGACATGATTGAACTCAAACAAGGATGTACAGTCATACTCAAAAAAACTGATAGTATATATATCGGCGGAACAGATGCAGATAAATGTCCATCTGATTTGCGTGGAGCATCTTATGCAACCACAAAGATCATCATGTCAGGCAATATGCTTGAGTCTTGGGATCAGGGTTTCGACAAATCAGGCAAGCAAGTATGGGGCGCAACAAAAGGTGGTTATCGATTTATAAAATATAGCCCATGAAATGCAACGTTCAATGATACATTCATTAGCAGGTAAAATCAACATGAAACAATTCAATATAGATCCTGATATAAATAAAGCGGAAACATTACCCGGGTGGTTTTATCATGATGTAGAAATATTTGAATCTATGAAGGATCAAATATTTGCATCATCATGGCAATTGATTGGTGACAAAGCAATCATTCCTCTTTCAAATTCTGTTCATCCTTTCACTATGCTTGATGGATTTGTGAATGAACCAATGGTATTGATGCGTAGTGCGGATGAAACATTGCGATGTCTTTCAAATGTATGCACACATCGTGGAAATATCGTGGTGCATAATCCCGGTACATGCAAATTTCTCACTTGCATGTATCATGGTCGTAGATTTAATCAGGATGGATCATTTGCTTCCATGCCTGAATTTGCATTAACTGAGAATTTTCCAAGACCATGCGATGATCTTCATGCCTTTCCTCTCATTGAATGGGGACCATTTATGTTTACAAGCATACATCCCACATTTGATTTTCATACTGTTTTGTCAATCATGAATGAACGCATAGGATTTTTGCCTTTGGAACAATTCATTCATCAACCATCTCTTGGAAAAGACTATCTCGTGAATGCGCATTGGGCATTGTATTGCGATAATTATCTCGAAGGATTTCATATACCATTCGTGCATCAAGATTTGAATGCTGTATTGGACTATGGACAATATGCCACGGAATTATATGAACATTGCAATCTTCAAATCGGATATGCAAAGGATGGCGAGGAATGCTTTGACTTGCCGGAAGGTCATCCCGATCATGGAAAATCCATCGCTGCATATTATTACTGGATTTTTCCCAATATGATGTTTAATTTCTATCCATGGGGATTATCCATCAATATCGTGAAACCCATCACCATTGAAAAAACAAAAGTAAGTTTCATCACATATGTCTATGACGAAAGTAAATTACATTCAGGTGCCGGAGCAATGCTCGATAAAGTTGAGCGTGAAGATGAATTCGTTGTGGAAAATGTATTCAAAGGACTCAAATCTCACGTCTATACCACTGGTCGCTTTTCCCCCACACGCGAGCAAGGAACACATCATTTTCACTGTCTCCTCGCAAATTTTTTGAGGGATGTTTAAACTCGCGACAATGAGACTAGTGTCGATTCCCCATTGATAATGGGTAGTTATACAGTATTCCCCTCGTAATCGAGGGTTGGCCATAGGCCGGGGTAAGAAAATGTTGATGAAGGTAGGTAGCATTATTTCGATAAACAAGACTACACTCCGTCATGCTTCGCATGTAGTACAGTGAGCTAGCCGGATTACCATTCAAGTCAAATACAAAGAATCAAGAACTATCATAAGTTTTGAAATGAAAATGCAACTTTTCTTATTTTGCATAGTGTATTTTCCTTCAATCCCTTTATCATTATGAACTCTTTACTTTTCATTGTCCTTTTTCTAGTTTCAACTATCTCACTGTTTGCCCAACCTCCAGGTGCTGTACCGGCAAGACCTAACATGATCTATTATGCGGGAGGTTCTTGTGAATTCTATGATGCTTCAAATGTTAAACTTTTGACTGTGGATCAAAATGAAGCAGTGTGGTCTGTATCACCTGCAAAAGCTGCATGGGTTTTGGTTACTCCGGCCAATGGTGGTTACTATGAATTTCCAAGTTATTCCAATGCATATCAGCCTGCCTATAATCATAGAAATTATCTCCTTCCATTTTGGAAATCGGATACCATTTTTGATGAACTGGTATTGTTGGATAAAGTCAATGCTGAAGCTACTTTGATGTATACACCAAAGAGCATCATTTCAGTCAGGAACTTTGATGGAACCGTGACATTTGAACAAAACAAAGATTATTCCTTGACAAATAGAACCATTAAGCAATTGTCTGGAGAAGTGTCGAAAACTGTGAGCATTGTTCCGGGAAAAACAGGAAATGGGAATTCGAATGGACTTGTGAATACAAGACATACTTCTTGGACTCGTGTGACTTATGTAGCCGACAGAGCAATTGATCCGATTGCAATTGATATTGAACATAAAAAATCATTATTGCCAAAAACAATGACAGCCTTGAGTAAGGGAAATGCATTAGTCATTCAAGCTGTTGGGATGAGCATCACAGCCGGTTTAAATGTAACTGGATTTATCGGTGATGACAAAAACTTTCCTCCAACAAAACCCTATATGCGCGGCTATGTAGAATTGTTTGCAGAACAATTGAAACAGCAATATGGATCGGCAATTACCTCCATCAATAGTGCATGCGGAGGCAAAACTATAGGCTGGCTTGATACCTATGCAGGTGCATTGGTAAATAGAAATACACCTGATTTAGTGATCATCGACATGGGCATGAATGATATTTGGGGTGCTACTTCACAGACCCAATTCAAATCAAAAATGCAGAATATCATCACTACAATTCGGAAGGATGTTCCAAATGCTGAATTCATTTTGATTAGCAATATGATTCCTGATGTGAAAGGTGTTGGCGCTCCCGCAAATGGCGCAGTATTGATGTTTGGGTTTTTAGAAGCTCTACAATCACTGGAGGGTCCTGGTATTGCAGTTCTTGATATGACAAGTTTAAGTGAAACCATCTATCAAAGAAAAGGAGCAAAGCATTGCATTGCAAATTCACTCCATCCAAATGATTATCTCGCTCGATGGTATGCACAAGGACTGATGGCAATTTTTGGTGATGGAGTATCCGTGCCAAAACAACCACGGACTTTTTATGTGAATAAAAATGGTGATAATTCCGATGGACTGTCAATTGAAAAAGGTTGGACTTCACTTGATAAAATCAATGACATGACTTTTATCCCCGGAGACACAATTCTTTTTGAAGGTGGATCTACATTCTCTGGTGCAATTGAATTGCAATCGAATGACGGGAATGATCCTTCTAAGCCAATTGTATTTGCAACTTATGGTCAAGGCCGTGTGACAATACAGACCATTAACAATAAGCAAGTTGGATGTAAAGTGGTAAATGGGCAGGGTATTGAATTTCATAACATGATATTCAAAGGCATGGGAGGAGGAGTTCAGCGTGATGCAGATGGAATGTTCTTTTACTCAGATAAACCTTCAGGAAAACTCCGAAATATAAAAATCAACAATGTTGAGGTGAGTGATTTTGGATACTGTGGAATTCGTTTTTATTCTGAGTGGTCAAAAGATGTGCAATCCGGCTATAAAGATGTTTTGATTAATAATTGTAAAATACATGATTGCAAAGAAAATGGAATTGTCTCATTTGCTTATGATACACAGAGTACAAATTTCTACCATCATTCTCGTTTTACAATTAGAAATTCTGAAGTCTACAATATCTCGGGATATGATGCTCCCACACATAAAGGAAGTGGAATCGTTTTGTCACAAATTGATTCTTCTATCATCGAGTATTCTAGAGCCTACAATAATGGAACAGAAAATACAGCCTGTGGAGGACCCGGAGGAATTTGGGTATATGCTGCTGACAATGTGATTATTCAATTTTGTGAATCTCACAATAATTCATCAGGAAAAGGAAAAGGATGCGATGGCTTGGGATTTGACTTGGATGGAGGCGTTACAAATTCAATAATTCAATACTGCTACTCGCATGACAATGATGGAGCGGGATATTTATTTGGCAATTTTGATGGCTCAAGACCCTGGGGGAAGAATCTCATGCGATATTCCATCAGTGTGAATGATGCCAGGACAAATAATTCCAGCGTGACGATGTTCACTGCGCCAAATACAGGTTGGGATGGTTTTGTCATGCACAATAATACAATCATCACTTCTCCTGCTCCTAAAAATTCCTATCCAAGTTTTGCAGCGGTTCAATTGACAGAGTATGGATCTGTGATGTCAAATATCCGAGCATACAATAATGCAATCATTACCGATGGCGTGAAATTGCTTGATGTACCTCCATCATTTGTCAATCAAAAACCACATTTCAAAGGTAATGGATATTGGGCAAATGGTAAATCTTTCCTGATGCGTTATGGAAAAGAAATCTCTTCACTGCAAGCATTCAGAGCCGAATGCCCGGATTGTGAGAAATTGGGAAATTTGGATGTCGGAGTTTATGCCGACCCTCAGATACATGGTTTTGGAAAGGCGGCACCAATCAATTTCCCTTTGGCAAATGCAGACTTGGAATATTATCGTATTCCCTTTAATTCTGCATTCTCAAATGTTGGAATTGATGTACAAAAAGAATTTGGTTTGAACCTTGGTGAGAGAGATTTCTATGGTAAATTTACAACTGAGATGTCAAAACATTCCATTGGTGCTCATGCACCAAGTATGTCACCAAGCAATGTTCTTGAAGAAATTTCGGAATCAATTATTATCTCTCAAAATAGTAATGGCGGTGTTTTGATTGATGTCAGGACACCATTTTCTTCAATTGCAGTATTTTCATTATTGGGTGAAAAGTTGTTTGAAAAAGCAAATGTCAATAGTTCTCTATCTGATAATAAATTTGAATTACTAATGAGACCAGGTACTTACTTTTTGATAGTGAAATATGAGAAACACTCGCATGCAATCCCTTTTACTATTCAGTGGTAAAATGGATACTTCGAGGTTTGATGCAGTTATAAAATCTGTGTTATTTTCTCACCCCGCCCTACGGGCACCCCAGTGAAGAAGTGAATCCAGAGAATGCAACGTGATCTCCGAGCCAACATACCGCTCTCCTCGGCTTCGCTCGGAGAGCAGATTCTATATTATTAGAAGTCATTTAGCTCTCCCAAGTCATTTAGCTCTCCCAAGTCATTTAGCTCTCCCAAGTCATTTAGCTCTCCCA
>JBMSYN010000013.1:0-58139 GCA_049426725.1 Candidatus Kapaibacteriota bacterium | reverse complement strand
CAGCTGGTTTAGCTGCTTTCTTTGCAGCTGGTTTAGCTGCTTTCTTTGCAGCTGGTTTAGCTGCTTTCTTTGCAGCTGGCTTAGCCGCTTTCTTAGCAGCTGGTTTAGCCGCTTTCTTTGCTGCGGGTTTCTTAGTTGAGGCCATACAGCATACACCTTAAATAATAAAACAAAACAAAACTAAATGCGGGATGCATTTACTTTTTCTGTTATCAATGAACTTTTGTTATGATGACCAAAACTTTGTCTTGATCAATCTCGAGAATGTGAGCATCATCTTCAATTTTTTCAACCTGCTCACATGTCACGCACAAAATTTCATTACAAACATAATCAGATAATTTGATAATTGCATCACAAATTTCTTTTGATGCGAAAAATTTTACATTCACTCTATCTGTTACTTGCAAACCAATATTCTTTCTAATGTTCTGAATTCTATTTACAAATTCTCTTGCAATACCTTCTTGTTTGAGTATTTCATCAATTTCTGTGTCAAGAGCAACGGTGAGTGAACCTTCATTCGCAACAAGCCATCCTTCCATGTCTTGGGTAATCACATCCACTTCTTGCAATTCAATTTGACATTCATTCTCATTGACTGTGATCACCAATGATTGATCTTGAATCAATGATTTGATTTGCTGTTCTGACAAGGCAGAGATAATGTTTGCAACTGCCTGTGTTTGCTTGCCAAAACGCTTTCCAAGTGCCTTGAAATTGGCTTTAACAGTGCGTTTTACGATACCTGCCTCTTCACTCACATATTCCACTTCTTTGATGTTGATCTCATCTTTTATGATGGATTCAACAGCTTGAATATCCCTTCTTTGTTGTGGAGATATGACAGGAATAAGTATTCTTCTCAAGGGTTGACGAGTTTTAATTTTTGATTTTTCCCTCAATGACCTTGCCAAAAAGACAATAGTCTGTGCCAATGACATTCTCCTTTCGAGGTCATTGTCAATGAGTGATGTATCTCCGGGAGACAAATCCTTCATGTGAATGGATGGCACATCTTTGTCGACTCTAAGTCTTCTAAACAAAACTTCTGGCAAAAATGGAGCAGCAGGAGCAATCATAGTCAAAACATGGATCATTACATTACGTAATGTTTGATAAGCTGCTAACTTGTCTTTATCCTTTTCACCTTTCCAGAATCTTCTACGATTTCTTCTGACATACCAATTTGAAACATCATTAATCATGAATTCTTGCACAGTTCTACATGCCCGGAACACATCATATGCTTCCATGTATTGATGATATTGTTTCAGAACAGTATGAACCTTTGAAATAATCCAACGATCTATTTCAGGACATTCATGAATTGGAATTTCAGCTTCATTTCCGTCTATTTCATCAATATTGGCATATAAAGCATAAAAAGAATACGTATTTGTCAGAGTTCGGAAAAAGTCAGCAATCACTGTCTTGGCAATGTCTGACTCATTGAAAAGAGTTGGTCTCCAAGGTGGATTGTTTACCATAAAATACCAACGGACAGCATCGGCACCATATTGATCCATCATGCTGAATGGATCGACAGTGTTTCCACGGCTTTTTGACATTTTTAAGCCATTTTTGTCCAAAACCAATTCATTGACGATAATGTTTTTGAAAGCCGGCTTCTCAAATAAAGCTGATGCTATATTATGGAGGGTATAAAACCATCCTCGTGTTTGATCGATACCTTCAGAGATGAAATCAGCAGGGAATTGCGATTCAAACAACTCCTTGTTCTCAAATGGATAGTGAAACTGAGCAAAGGGTACACAGCCGGAATCAAACCATACATCAATAACTTCGGTGGTTCTTCGAAAAACCTTTCCATTCTTCTTGAAAATGACATTATCAACAAAAGGTCTATGAAGGTCTATTGGAGTCGGGGCTTGTGAAACAGGAACAAGAGACCCATCTTCGCATTCATATTCGCCTTGAGATAATTCTTCAATGGAACCAATGGCAAACATTTCTTCCTTATCTTCACTAATCCATATTGGTAAAGGTGTTCCCCAGAAACGGTCTCTACTCAGAGACCAATCTTTTACCTCTTCAAGCCAATTTCCAAATCTCCCTGTTCCAATTTCTTGTGGTTGCCAATGAATTGTTTTATTCAAATCAATCATTGATTGCTTGTACGAAGGAGATTTTATGAACCATGAATTCCTAGCATAATACATTACCGGATTGTCTGTTCGCCAGCAATGTGGATAACTATGGATATAATCAAATGCTGATTTGTAGATCTTATTGGCAGCTTTCAATGCTTTAATGATGTCTTTGTCGGCACCCTCTTCAACATGATCTGAATATTTGAATGTTTTGATTGCTCTCCCTGCAAATGGAATAATCTCTTCTGTGAAATGACCATTCGGGCTTACAGGCTGCAAAACAGGAAGATTGTATTCCTTCGACAATTCAAAGTCATCAACGCCAAATGCAGGCGAAATATGCACAACGCCTGTACCATCCTCGGTTGATACAAATGCACCCGGCAGGATGGTTAAAGCATGAGGATGAACGTTTGTATCAATTGAGCAATAAGGGAAAATCTGTTCATAATGACTTCCAATAATCTCTTGCCCCTTGAATGTCATGATGATTTTTGCATCGTCACCTAATTTTCCAATCAAAGAATGCGCTATTATAAATTTTTCAGTGGCATCTCCCGATTTGGCTTCAACAAGAACATACTCTATGTCTTTACCCACTGCAAGGGCAACATTAGAAAACAATGTCCACGGGGTTGTGGTCCAAACCAAAATCGATGCATCAATGAGCTCAGGAAGTGGAGAATCAAGTATTGCTAGTTTGAGATAGACACTTGGGTCTTTTACTTCGCGATATCCCAAAGACAATTCATGGGAACTCAATGGAGTTTCAATAGTCGGGGATTGAGGTACTACTTTATAACCTTTGTAAATGAGGCCTTTATCAAAGAATGTTTTGAGTGCCCACCAAACAGATTCTACATATTCATTGGTACATGTCACATATGCAGATTGCATGTCGACCCAATATCCCATACGCTTGGTGAATTCTCCCCACCCCATGTCTCTTTCAATATTGCTATAAACAAATTCTCGGCAAGTTGCATTGAATTTATCTATGCCCATTTCCTCGATTTCAGATTTGTTGACCAAACCCAATTGTTTTTCAACTGCAATTTCAACGGGTAAACCATGAGTATCCCAACCGGCCTGACGTCTCACAAAATGATTTGTCATTGTTTTGTATCTGCAGACCAAATCTTTGTCAGTCCTAGCCATCAAATGATGAATGCCGGGATTGCCATTGACAGTTGGAGGACCTTCAAAAAAACTAAATACCGGAGAATGTTTTCTGGCAGTGAGGGTTTTTTCGAAAATGGCATACTCATCCCAAAAGGCAAGTATCTCCTTTTCAAGTTCGGGATAATGTAGTTTTTCAGGTAAGGGTTGATACATGGAGTATCCGCACTATTCAAACAGACATGTATTCGATTTAACCATGAACAGATAGCTGCATATAGTTCATGAAGGTTAAGTACATGGCAATTATACATAATTTTCATTGTAATTACCAATAAAAACAACCTTGTTGGGTTAAGAAAGGATGAATCATTCGCATAGTTTTACAGATCGAATGTGTATTTTTGCAATGCAGTATTGTAACCCATATCATCAAATAATTTCCATACATGAAAGATATCCATGTTTGTGGCATAGGCCATGCACTTGTTGACATTGAATTTGCGATAGATGATACAACATTTGAATCTATTGGTTTAAACAAGGGTTCAATGGCTTTGGTATCCGAAGATGAACAGATGCAAGTGATTCATTCTTTGTCTGACAAAACACATCATCGTTCGAGTGGTGGTTCTGCAGCAAATACCATCATAGCCATTGGTCAGTTTGGAGGGAAAGCTGCATATAAAACCATTCTCGGAGATGATCCTTTTGGTCTTTTTTATGCAAAAGAATTTCAGGAATTGGGAATACAGCTCGAAGCCGAGTTCATTCCGAATTCAAAAACAGGCACATGTCTCGTACTGATAACACCCGATGCCGAAAGAACGATGATGACATCTTTGGGAGTAAATAGCACATATAATAAAGATCACCTTGTGGAGAACACCATTTCAAGATCAGAATGGCTCTATATTGAGGGATACAGATTGACTGAACCAGGTGGTGCCGATGCTATCAAAGAAGCTATTGTTTTAGCAAAGAAATATGACACGAAAATAGCATTCACTTTTTCTGATATATTCGTCGTACAAGTTTTTCGCGACATTGTTCAGGAAATCTCAGCTTCAACAGACTTGGTATTTTGCAATGAGGCAGAAGCAGTTGCTTTCACCAAAAAAGATAATCACCATGATGCTTTTGAAGCTTTAAAACATGTTTTTCCTCATGTTGTCATGACAAAGGGAAAAGATGGAGCAGAGATTTTTTACGAGGAGAAACAGGCTTCTATTCCGGCTTATATGACAACAGCAGTGGACACAACCGGTGCAGGCGACATGTTTGCAGGTGCATTTCTTTATGGCATAACACAAGGTTTATCCATACATCGATCCGGACATTTGGCATCCATGGCTTCTTCCAGAGTGGTTTCTCAGTTTGGTGCACGTTTGAAAGAATCTCCCAAAGAACTTTTTCAAACAATCCTTGAAAGCATTGCTTGATGCCAAAGATTGTGTTCATATTGCTTCTCCTCCTTGCGAATACACCTTTGTTTCCGCAGTCTGGATCGACTATAAAAGAGTTTGAAAAGAAACTTTCCGATTACTATGATGCGGAATTAATTGAAGATGTCATTTCTACAATTGGTGACAATCAATCCAGAGTATGGAGTTGGGATATTGGAGATTATTCTTCTGACGACCACAATGATATTGCTTGTGTTGTTCGCTATTCAAAAGAAAAGTCAAGACAATGTTCCGTCTTCTTTTTTGTTGATATCAATGGCACTTTGACGCTGGTTGGATCACAATCGAGAGATTTCGTTGATTCTCCACTAGAGGTTGGAGTGGCCATTAAAAACTCCTCTTGTTATGTTACTTCCAAAAAAGAGCAATTCAATTGGAATATAGTCGGATATAAATACAGACATGGGTCTTTCTTTGAATCAGATACCTTTTCCACATCCCGAATTGGCAATCAAACATCTGAATCATTCAAAGATCATGTACAAAGAAGAAATAGTTTGCATGTTTTCTCCACAAAAACTGAAGAAACATCATTCTATCATCATTACTATGATATACCATCATTTTCAAAAGGTGAGATCATCAACTCCAACCATGCTGGACCATACATCATTGATCGTGCTGATGATGTAGCCGTTGGAGCATTTTATTGGAAAGGTCCGACAGATGCTTCAATCCACATTATAGAAAGTTTCTATGATGAAAAAGCATGGTATTTAAGAGCTTCCATCAAGGATGACACACTCATAGACAAGATATGCGATACATGCATTCAAGATAAGTTAACCATTCTTTTGTCAAACATTCTGCCTAGTCAGACCCCTGAACAGACCCTGAAAAAACAAGTGGTAGCCAAGCAACAGTCATACATGATAGATATTTTACCCTCATTTGCGATACCTCATGAAAGCACAATCTTGGTGCGGGAGCAGAATTCGGGATATAAGAAAGTACTTTCTCAAGCAAGTTTGAATGTAAAAAAAAGAATGAGCGGCTATGACATCTTTCTTTCGATTCCTTTTCATGTACTTTCAGGACTAGATATTTCAGGTTTAGGTATGGAGCAGCGATTATTGGGGTGTTCGATCATATTGACTGACTCCGATAATCAATTCCGACCTGAAGAATTAACGAGAATCATTTCATCAGACTATGAAATGGGAAATGATGATTCATTGGGAGTATTGACTTTTTATCCCAAAAATGCCGGTATTGCAGATGTACAATCTCATTTTTCGAAAGAATTATCTGAAACATTGCTTCAACTTGGATTTTAATGCATGAAAGTATTGCCTATATATGTATATGACCACGCCATTTTGAAACAAAAGGCTCAGAAAGTTGACAACATTGATGATTCAATAGTACAATTTATTGAACAAATGAAGCTTACTATGCATGAAGCAGAAGGCATAGGGCTTGCCGCAAATCAAGTGGGTTCACCTTTGGCAATAACCGTTATAGACATTACCCCAGTCGAGGGCTATGAGCATACAAAACCATTGATCTTGATTAATCCGGAAATAACGTATTACTCTGAAGAAGAGACAGATTATGAAGAAGGGTGCCTGAGTTTGCCAAATCTACGAGAATTGGTGATGAGACCGGAAGCAATTCAAGTATCGTTTTACAATGAAAAGATAGAGCCACAAACAATGCAAGCAGATGGGCTACTGGCAAGAGTGATGCAACATGAAATAGATCATCTAAATGGAATCTATTTCACTGATAGATTAAGTCAGTTAAAAAGAACACTTCTGCAGAGCAAATTGAGAAGGATTAGCAAGGGAGAGACAAATGCAGATTATGCAATTGTTCTTCCGGATGGTACTGTCATATCCGGAGAGGACCAGCCATGAAAACCTTGGTAACAGGTGCAACAGGTTTTATTGGAAGCCATGTGGTAGACATTTTGCGAGATGCTGACACCGAAATAGTGTGCATTGCAAGACCTTCTAGCGATTTGCGCTGGTTAGAAGGAAAAAATGTTCGCATAATAAATGCATCACTCGATAATTCGGAATCATTGATTCCAGCAGTGAAAGATATTGACATGATTATCCATGTCGCTGGTCTTACAGCTGCGCGAAATGATGCAGAATTTTTGCGGGGAAATAGAGATGCAACACAAAATCTTTTGGAAATGGCAACAATCCATGCTCCAAATTTGCAACGCTTTTTACATGTAAGCAGTCAAACGGTTACAGGACCATCTCGTTCGCTCGATGAACCTGTGCATGAAAACTCACCATTGCAACCAATTACAGCATATGGAAGGTCCAAAAAAGCTGCCGAAGAAGTAGTTCAATCTTTTTCGGATAGATTACCAATAACGATTGTTCGCCCACCGGCGGTTTACGGTGAAAGAGACACGGCAATTTTGACATTTTTTCAATCAGTCTCAAAAGGCATAGTGCCACTTATAGGATTTGATGAGAAAAGGGTTAGTCTCATACATGGCTTTGACTTGGCGAGAGGAATTGTGGAGGCGGCATATCATCAAAACACCATCGGTGAAACCTATTTTGTTTCAAGTGAAGAATTTTATTCTTGGAAGCAAATTGCAAATATCACAAAGGAAGCTTTCGGAAAGTCATTTATTCTTCCGGTGCGTGTACCACATGGATTGGTAATGACATTGGCTGGTTTGTCTGAAATCTTTGGAAGATTTTCTACAAAGCCACCAGTTTTGAATTTTGAAAAAGGAAAAGATCTCATTCAGCCATATTGGATATGTTCGGTAGAAAAAGCCCAAAAAGATTTTGATTGGAAGCAGCAGATATCTATTGAACAAGGAATTGAAAGAACGGTTCGCTGGTACATTGACAATAAATGGGTGTGAATATGCAATCACTCATTGGCATAGTGGGAGTCATACTTATTCTTTGTTGCTGCTGGTTAATGTCAGAAAACAAAAGACAATTCCCATGGCGGATGGTAATCATAGGTCTATCCCTACAAATCATATTGGGTTTCATCATGATAAAGCTACCCATTGGGATAGCTTTTATGTCTGCCTTTGGAAATGCCATTTCAGGTTTTTTGGGGCTCGCTTCCCATGGAGCAGAAATGCTCTTTGGTAATTTGGCAAATCCCGCTTATGCCAAAACATTCGGATTCCAATTTGCTTTGTCAGTACTGCCTGTCATCATTTTTTTCTCATCAGTGATGGCTGTATTATATCACCTGGGCATCATGCAATATATAGTTCGTGGAATGTCTTGGTTCATGAGCCGAACATTGAAAACATCCGGTATTGAATCGTTAAATGCCTCTGCGAATATCTTTCTTGGTCAAACAGAAGCCCCGTTATTGATTAAACCATACCTTGCTTCTGCCACAAGATCAGAACTTCATACAATCATGGTTGGTGGGTTTATCACAATAGCAGGTGGTGTTATGGCGGGATATATTCAAATGGGCGTTCCAGCATCCGCTTTGATTACTGCAAGTGTGATGTCTGCACCGGCCGGGCTTATGCTCTCAAAAATTGTCATTCCTCCTGCACATGCAGAGCATGCTCCAATTGATGCAAAGCCGGTGCTTGCTTCAAGTTCAACCATAGTTGAAGCAGCAGCAAATGGGGCAATGGAAGGTTTGAAGTTAGCAGCCGGAATCGCAGCAATGTTGATTGCATTCGTTGCCATAATAGCAGGAATAAATGCAGGGCTTTCAGGAATTCATTCTTTCTGCGAAGGTTATGCGCTATGGTTTCCTGAAAATCTCAAAGAGTTGTTTGGATTAGTGTTTCAACCAATTGGTTATTTGATTGGAGTTCCAGAAAAAGATACACAAGTGTTCGGAGCACTGATCGGCACAAAGATAAGTTTGAATGAGTTTTTGGCTTATGCAGATTTATCAACTTATATTCAAAATGGAATTCTGATGCCAAAGACCATCACAATGGCTACTTTTGCATTGTGCGGATTTGCAAATTTCAGTTCCATAGCCATACAAATTGGTGGAATTGGATCAATGATTCCCGAGCGAAAAAAGGATATAGCAGCTTTAGGCCTCAAAGCCATGATTACTGGTGCTTTGGGTAATCTTTTAACAGCTGCTTTGGCAGGTTTACTTTTTTAAGAGATATCATGAGTAATTGGACATGCATTCTTACTTCTGAACCCCAAAAGGGAATTGGAGTAATACAAATCAATCGACCCCAAGTGCTGAACGCACTCAGTCTGCAAACTATGACTGAAATCGTGGAAGCCATGGAGCATTTCGACAGTTCTGAACATATTCGTTGCATAGTTATTCATGGTAATGAAAAAGCATTTGCAGCAGGGGCAGACATTAAAGAAATGTCGGGCGCAGGTTCAATGCAGATGTTAGAACGCGATCAATTCGCCAAATGGGAAAGAATTCGTGCGATTAAAAAACCAATCATTGGCGCAATATCAGGCTTTGCATTGGGTGGTGGTTGTGAACTTGCAATGAATTGTGATATGCTTATAGCAAGTGAAACAGCGCAATTTGGTCAACCAGAGATTAATATTGGAGTCATGCCCGGAGCAGGTGGTACGCAAAGACTCACAAGAGCAATCGGCAAAGTTCGTGCGATGGAAATAGCTCTTACAGGAAGAATGATTTCGGCTCGCGAAGCATGGAGATGTGGCTTAATAAATAGAGTCGTTCCGGTAGAGTCATACTTTCAAGAATCCATGGCATTGGCAGCAGAAATTGCCAGCAAAGCACCGATAGCCGTTAAACTCATAAAAGAATCTGTGTTGAAATCCTTTAGCACAACGCTTGAGGGCGGCTTGGAATTTGAAAGAAAGAATTTTTATCTGCTTTTTTCTTCTGAAGATCAGAAAGAAGGCATGAATGCTTTTATCGAAAAACGAAAACCAAATTGGAGAAATTCATAAACCATGGTCTATCTTATTTTGCTCCGGCATGGAGAATCACAATGGAATGTCGAAAATAGGTTTACCGGTTGGGTAGATGTTGATATCACTTCCAAAGGCGAAGATGAAGCAAGGAAGGCGGGTCTAGCATTAAAAGATTATCCAATCGACATGCTGTTTACCTCGGCATTAATAAGAGCCATAAGAACCGCAGACATTGCATTGCAATCAGCGGGAAAAGGTACAATTCCTACGCAAAGAAGTGAGAAATTGAATGAACGGCATTATGGAGATCTGCAAGGTTTAAACAAAGACGAAGTTGGAAATCAATTTGGAAAAGATCAATTAAAGATATGGCGAAGAAGTTATGATACTCCTCCACCAAATGGAGAATCATTAAAAATGACGCAAGAGCGTGTGCTCCCTTATTTTCATGAGAACATAATACCCATTTTGAAACAGGGGAAACATGTATTAATCACTGCTCATGGAAATTCATTACGAGCTCTCATTGCAGAATTGGATAATCTCACAAAAGAGGAAATCCTTGAGTTAAATATTGCTACCGGAAAACCAATTGTGTATACAATTGATGAACAAACAATGAAAATACTTGACAAAAAACAATTACTCGATTCATAATCAACCGGAGAATCAATTGGCTGCATCGAAAACAAAGTCCACGATTGCTCGAAGCAAATCATTTGCCTTGTTTTGCGCAAGAATCATGGAAGACAAAAAAGCAGAAAACATACTTGTTATGGATTTATCTACATCTGATGGAGCACCTGCTGAATTCTTCGTCATAGGTTCTTGTTTGTCAGAAGTTCAAGTCGATTCTGTTTCATCAGCCATTGAAAGAGGTGGTAAGGAAGCAGGTGAAGGATTTCCAAAATCAGAAGGATGGAATGCAAGACAATGGGTGATTCTGGATTACTTTGATGTTGTAGTTCATGTATTTCATAAAGAAGCTAGAGACTTCTACAGAATTGAAAAGCTCTGGAGTGATGCAGATTTTTATGTTTTGAAAGAAGAGAAACTTTCAAAAATGACAAAATCAGCCAAACAAGAATTTCTCAATGAATTGTCCAAAGAGCGTCGCTTACCAGAACGATTCAATCAACATTCTTCTTTTGAGGAGGATGTGATATGATGCATGCATTCATCGAAGATGCATTCCAACAAGCACTAGAATCAATTGGCGGTAATCCTCAAACCATAGCTTTTGAAAAACCAAAGATTGCCGAGCATGGACATCTTTCTACCAATATTGCAATGATATTGGCAAAGCAATTAAAAAAGAAACCTCAAGACATTGCAAATGAGTTCATTTCTAAACTGAATCTTGACTCAGAACTAATTCAATCCATTGATATTGCCGGAGCCGGATTCATCAATATCATATTTAAGCCAAAAGCATTTCATGAAGCAATGCATAACATGATTGCTAAAAAAAGCTCTTATGGAACAACAGATTTAGGCAAAGGAAAAACAGCAAATGTTGAATATGTCAGTGCAAATCCCACAGGGAAATTGCATTTGGGACATGGAAGAAATGCCGCCATTGGTGATACAGTTGCAAATCTCTTGCAATGGAGTGGATATTCAGTAACTCGTGAATATTATTTTAATAATGCCGGAAATCAAATGAATATGCTAAGCAAATCTATTTTTGCTCGGTATCAACATCTGATAGGCAATACGACTTTTCCATTTCCCGAAGATGGATATCATGGCGATTATATCATAGAAATAGCTCAAAAAGCTTATGAATTACATGGGAACAAACTATCTGAGGAAAATCCGGATACTCTAGAAATATGCAAAAAGCTTGGAGAGGAATGGTGCTTTTCCTCAATATTGGAAACATTGAAGAAAATGAACATCCACCAGGATACATATTTCAATGAAGATTCATTGTTTACAGATGGAACGATTTCTGCTCTATTGAATGAATTGAAAGAAAAAGGATTGAGTTATGAAAAAGACGGTGCTACATGGATGCGCTTTTCTGAGATTGACGAGACCCTCACCGATAGGGTAATTGTAAAAAGTACTGGTGAGCCAACATATAGATTGCCTGACATTGCATATCATCGCACAAAATTTGATCGCAAATACGATGTAATTGTCGATATATTTGGTGCCGATCATATAGCAACAATACCGGATGTAAAAGCAGGGGTAAAGGCATTGGGATATGATATTTCAAAACTCAAGGTTCTGATTTATCAATTTGTGACATTGTGGGATAATGGCGAACAAGTCAAAATGTCGAAACGCTCCGGAAAAAGCTATACATTGGATGAACTCATCGAAGAAGTCGGTGCAGATGTAGTTCGTTTTTTCTTCCTCATGCGTGGTGCCCAAACCCAACTAGAATTCGATTTACAAATCGCTAGAGAACAGAATGATAAAAATCCCGTGTATTATCTGCAATATGTACACGCAAGAATTTGCTCACTTCTTCAACAAGTAAAAGATCATGGTATTGATCTAGATTCACATTTTGATTTATCATCCTTGATACATCAATCTGAGATAACACTCATACAAACATTGACACGATTTGAAGATGTGAATGCAAGAGCGGCAAATGCATTGGAGCCTCAAATAATTGCTGAATATTTAAGAGAAGTAGCATCTGCATTTCACTCATTTTATCATGATTGCAGAATTATTGGCTCTGAAGAACAGATCATGAAATCAAGAATACAATTGGCTTTGCTCACAAAAACAGTCATTCATAATGGCTTGTCTATATTAGGAATTTCTTCACCCGAAAAAATGTAAGGAAAATATCATGGAAAAACCAGAAATCGGTGGATATAAATCCATGCGCATGGAAATGAATCCCGGAACATATTATTGGTGTTCATGTGGTAAATCAACAAATCAACCATTTTGCGATGGTTCACACAAAGGTTCGACATTTAGTCCGAAAGCAGTTGAAATCACTGAATGCAAAACAGTTTCTTGGTGTACATGCAAACAGTCTGCAAATCAACCATTTTGTGATGGTGCTCATAAACAATTGACACCTCCACAGGAATAATCATTCCAGCATGGCAAAAATCATTGCAATAGCAAATCAAAAAGGCGGAGTTGGGAAAACCACAACAGCTGTCAATATTTCTGCTTCATTAGCTGCTGCAGAAAAGAAGGTATTGCTTGTAGACATAGATCCACAAGCGAATGCCTCCAATGGACTTGGGATAGACACGAAAAGTTTGGAATCTACAATTTATGAAGTGCTCATAGGAAATGCATCCGTAAAAGATGCCATACTCCAAACAATGATGCCAAATCTCTTCATATTGCCTTCGCATATCAATTTGGTTGGTGCCGAAATTGAAATGATTGAAATGAAGGACAGAGAATATGTGTTGAGCAAAGCATTGAAAACTATCTCCAATGACTTTGAATATATCATTTTTGACTGCCCACCATCTCTTGGCATTCTCACATTGAATGGTTTAACGGCCGCCCACTCAGTACTCATACCTGTGCAATGTGAATATTATGCGCTTGAAGGGCTTGGACAATTACTGAATACTATTTCAATTGTTCGCAATCATTTAAATCCGAATCTGGATATTGAAGGAGTCCTTCTTACCATGTTTGATGGAAGGTTGCGTCTTTCACAGCAAGTGGAAATTGAAGTTCGCAAACATTTTGAAAACAAAGTAATGAAGACAGTCATTCAGAGAAATGTACGATTGTCGGAATCACCCAGTCACGGCAAACCCATTGTTCTTTATGATGCTCTTAGCACAGGAGCAAGAAACTATCTTGATCTTGCCATGGAAATCATAGAAAACAATAGTTCCCATTTATCAAAAGGTGCTCAACAATGAAATCACCAATGGGCTTAGGAAAAGGTCTAGGCGCTCTCATTCCGGGAAATGCCGATAATAAAACCACTGATCAAGATGCCAAAGAAGGTTTTGGCATAGGACTAATTGATATAACCAAGATCAAAACAAACCCATATCAACCAAGGGTGATTTTTGATTCACAAGCACTGGAAGAATTGGTGGAATCAATCAAGATCCATGGTGTTATCCAGCCAATCACCGTCCGAAAATCTACTGGTAATACCTATGAATTGATTTCAGGAGAGCGAAGAATCAGAGCATCAATCGAAGCAGGTCTGGATCAGATTCCTGCTTTTGTCATGGACATAGATTCAAATGAGGAAATGATTGAACTTGCAATCATTGAAAATGTTCAAAGGGAGAATTTGAATGATATCGAAGTTGCCATGGGATATCAGATGCTTATCGATCAATGCAATCTTACTCAAGAAGAAGTTGGGATAAAAGTAGGCAAAGACCGTGCAACCATTACCAATTTCTTACGACTCTTAAAATTACCTTCCGACATACAGCAAAAAGTAGCTTTGAAACAATTAAGTAATGGACATGCTAGAGCTTTGCTGTCACTTCAATCTCCAGATAATCAACGCATTATTGCTGAGAGAATCATTCATGAAGAATTATCCGTACGAGAGACTGAGTCAATCATACGTGAATTGATGGGAGGTAGTAAAAAAACTACAAAAAGAAAAGGCACATCCAAAAAATCACATTCAATTCCAAAGCAACCTTTGAACAATGATCTTTTGGCACTCGAAGATGCATTGCGGGAACATTTTACAACCCAAGTGTCTATACATCTCAAAGATCAAGAAACAGGAAAAGTAGAAATCACATTTTTCTCACTCGATGATTTACAAAGAGTGATTGATCTCATCATTCCAAAAGACTGATCAAGAACATGAAAGAACATTCACATACAACGTCCATTCGCGTTCGTTATGCAGATACCGATAAAATGGGTATTGTATATAATGGAAATTACTTTACCTATTTCGAAATCGGAAGAACCGAACTATTGCGTTCAATGGGACTGGCTTATTCAAGACTCGAAGAACTAGGAATACAATTTCCGGTTATAGAAGCCCATATTCAGTATAAATTACCCGCACTGTATGATGATATAATAAACATTACAGCAACATGTTCTCTAAAAAGGGCATTATTATTGCATATTGATTATCAAATCACAAAAGCGGATACACTACTCACCACGGGGTATACTGTTCATCCATTTATCAATATTCAAACAGGGAAACCTGTTAGACCTCCTAGTTTTTTTCTTGACATATGGAATACACATGAGTCTGAAAACACTATAGGCACGGATATACGATTATGAAAAAAATAACGTTCTTATCACTTGTTTTGCTTTTGTTCTCAAGATTTGAAGTCATTCAGGCACAATCTCCCTTTGATTTCATTCAGATGGGAATCAGTGCTCGTTCTGCTGCATTGGGTGGAGCATTCACAAGTATTACAGATGATCAATCAGCATTATTTTTCAATCCTGGAGCCCTATCAACCGTTAAAAAGTCAATGGTATCCGCAACATTTATGAATCATGTATTGGATATCAAATCAGGTCAAGCAGTCTATACTTTCCCATTTGATAGTACAACATCTGAGCGTATAGCGTTGAGTGCTGTCTATACATCGTATGGTTCATTCGAAAGGACTGATGAATTTGGAAATGTGCAAGGTGCATTCTCAGCTAATAACATTGCTCTTATTGGATCATACTCAAATGAACTAGATTCGACACTAAGTTATGGTTGCAATGCAAAATTTCTCTTTGTCAGATTGGAAGACCTTTCATCTACGGCTATAGCATTGGATGCAGGAGTATTATATCGTATTCCTTCTTCAAGAACAAATATTGGGTTCTCTATTTTGAATATTGGGACACAACTGTCCACATTTACAGGTATAACTGATGAGTTACCGGTGGATGTCAGATTGGGAATTAATCATAGATTGCGTGGTTTACCTCTTTTATTAAATTTTTCTCTTCATCATCTAGCCGATGATGCGGATGCTTTTTTTGATCGAGTTGGTAATTTTAGTATCGGTGGGGAATTTATACTTAGCAAAGTACTTGATTTAAGAATTGGGTATGACAATTATGTAAGAGATGCGACAAGTATTCAAGGACAAAGAAGATTCTCCGGATTTTCGGCTGGCTTGGGAATTAGAAGTAAATATGCAATAATAGATTATGGTGTTTCTGCTTTAGGAACTGCCGGATCTATTCATAGATTGTCATTCAACACTACTTTATAATACAGGATTTATCATGAATAAACTCATTGCATTTGTTTGCATGGCAATTATCGGTGCAACCACATTGTCAGCTCAACAGCAAAATCAACAAATTTTGAAACCGGTCATCCAATACTCAGAGATCGACTTTTGCCTACAGTTATTGAAAAGCATTGAATTAAAAGGCACTGAAGTTGATGCGCTCATTGAAGTTCAAACAGTTTTGACCAGACAATTACAATTTGCCGTAAAGGAGAAGAAAAAACCTGAGGAAGTGGCCTCACTAGAAATCACTGTTGTTCAAGCACAGAATTTACTGGCTTTTTTACAGAGAGCATCTTTATCAGGTGCTTTGGTAGAAAGATATAAGAGATTTACCGATGCAATCATCGCTTCGGCACAGCAGAAAAAATAAAAAAGGGTCTTAGGACCCTTTTTTATTCTCTAATTCTTGTAGTTGTACTTGTAATGATCTCTGCATTTCATACTCATTCATATCATCATACACAAAACGCATGATATGATCTTCAAGGATTTGTTCTGCATCCAGAAAATAGGAGGGAGAGGGTAAGAATATTGAACTTTTACATTGCTTGGTAAAATGTGATTGATCTTCATTTCTGTAGAAGTCAGGATCATTCCATGAACGTTCATTCGCAGGTAGTCCAATATCATTCAAAGCTAGACATAATTCCTTAACTCTTGCATATTGTGTAAGAAACTTCAAAAAAAGGAATGCTTCTTTCTTGTTTTTTGATTGCTTTGAAATTCCAATGCAATCTCCACTCAAAATAGATAAGCCACTAGTGCCGGGTATCTGGGGCAATACTCGATGAGGAATCAACTTCAATTCAGGTAAAATCCATTGTCCTGACATGGCAATTTGAACAGAACCCTTCACAAGATATTCATCCAGTTTTCTTGATTGCTCAATTCTGGAATATTTCTTGAGTTCTCTCAGCAATCTTAGTCCAATCAACAGTTTCTCATCGCAAGTTGAACTGAATGGAAGCTTCTGAAACAACAAACTTCCTGAGGACCAAAGAATTGGAAGATATTTCTTCGTCACATTATGGGGTTCGCTGGAATTCAATCCAAACTTTTGACCTTGATGTAATTTTGATATGATTATATCCCAAGTTACTGTATCTGAACTGAGTTTGGATACATCATGGGTCAAGATCATTGCTCTTGTATTCATTGTCCATGGTTGGCAATATAATTTTCCATCACGTCCCGTTATTTGATCAAGACATTGTTTGGGAATCGAATCCACTTGATCGATGGGAGAGAAAATATCATGGTCAATAAATTCTTGAGCCCATTCTATTCCAAGATGAGTGATGTCTGGTGGCTTCCCTGATGAATGGGCAAGAAGTAGCTTAGTTCTTCCTTCACTCCATTGTACGGGAATTTGTTCAATTGATATGCTAGGATTTGATTTTTCGAATTCAGTTATAAGAGAATCAATCAATTGTTGCTGCGAAGGTTCAGTCCAAAAATGAAGAAATTGAAGTTGGATTTTTGAAGAAGAATATTCGCTACAGCCATTCAGTAATAGAATGATGATTGAAAATAGAATGATACTTCTCATTATGTATCAATCCCTTGCCGTGATGGCGCGATCTGTACTTGAAGATTTCTTTTTTGGAACTGATGCAGAATCGATGAGAAGAGAATCTCCTGATTCTTTTGCGGAAGGATAAAAGAACTTTGTCAATAATCTTTGTGCAATAGGTGCAGCAACTGTTCCACCGGAACCAGAATTCTCCACTAAAACACAAAGAGCAATGCGTGGATTTTCTCTTGGTGCAAAAGCGATAAACCAAGCATGATCTTCACCATGAGGGTTCTGAGCTGTACCTGTTTTTCCACAAACTGATATTCCCGGAATTTTGGCTGACAATGCCGTACCACCACCTGTATTCACAACATCATACATCCCCTTATGGATAACATTCCAAAATTCATCTGGCATAGTAATAGCTTTTCTACTCGCAAATGCGACATCTTGTAATTGTCTGGTTTTTCGGTTATAAATAGAACGGACAATATGTGGTTGATAGATTGTGCCTTTGTTTGCAAGTGCTGCACAATAGACAGCCATTTGTAAAGGGGAGACACCAATTTCTCCCTGACCAATTCCGAGATTGACCAATCGACCACGAATTTCTCCTGCCGACAATTTTTGCTTCTTATAGAATTTTTCCCCAGGTAATTTACCTTTTGAATCTTCGGGAATATCGATAAAAGTTTTTTGTCCAAAGCCAAAGTCACGTCCATACTTTTCAAAATTGATTATTCCTAGTTGGGGACCAATTTTATTGAAAAAGACATTGCATGATACATGTATTGCTTTTTGAAGATTCGTAGCCCCATGTGAACCATGGCACTTCCATGATCTCCCACCAAATTCATAAGCACCAGAGCAATAAATTGTTTTTTCAGGTGTAATAATACCTTCCTTCAATGCAGCAATACCCATGAGCATCTTCCAAGTGGAACCCGGAGGATAGATTGTTTGAGTAGCACGATTAAAAAGTGGCTTTGATTCATCTTTTAACAGTTTTGATAATAAATTGCTTTTTGTTCGACCACTAAACTCGCGAATATCATAATCAGGCATGCTAACGAGCGTCATGACTTCTCCCGTAGAAGGATCCAATGCCACAATGCCTCCTCGTTTGCCTTTCATCAGTTTCTCAGCTAATTCTTGGAGTGATTTATCAATACCTAATCTCAAATCAAATCCTTCTTCAGCTTGTATGTCATTTTTACCTTCTTGAAAACTCGATACTTTTTGTCCGGTAGAATTTACCGCAACAAATTGCACTCCTTTTGTACCTCGTAAAAAGTTCTCATAGGTCTTTTCCAAACCAGCATATCCAACGATATCTCCTGGTGCATAATAATCACCCATCGTTTGAATTTGCTTTTTGTTGATCTCTCTGGAATATCCCAATATGTGGGACATATTGCCATCAATGGTATAGAGTCTTTTTGATTCAACTGATATGTCAACCCCGGGTAAGAATTCGTGATTTTCTTCAATGAGAGAAATGATCGACCAATCGGCATCACGATATATTTTATTGGGTTTAACTCTTGAAATCTTTTTGGATTCCTCTACGAATTCCTTGATTTGATCTTGAGTCAATTGTAAAATTGATGCAAGAAGGGGGATTGAAGAGTCTTTGAATTCATTGGGAGTTATTGATATGGAAAAAGAAGGGGAATTATGTACCATTCTTTCACCATTTCGATCAAATATATTTCCTCTGAATGGATCTACCGTAACTTCCTTTATGGCTTGTGTTTCAGCCTTCAAACGATAAACATTTCCTTGAATTATCTGTAAATAGGCAAGTCTTCCGACATAAATGGAAAGTACTGCAAGAACAATCACTCTGAGAACGAGTGTTCGCTCTTTTCCGCCAATATTTACTTTTTCATTCTGAAGATTCATCGTTTTTACCAGACTATACAAGTAAAATTACAGAATTTAAGCGGGAAGTTGATTAAAAATCAATGAGTAAGTTTCAATTCTTTATTGCGATAATACAATGTCAGAAGGAGTAATAAAAGTGATGAAGATATTATTCCAAAAATCACACCCAATACACCTAACAATTGTGAAAGTATAACAAATAAGATAAGTGTCACTATACAGGTGATTCCATAGATTTTTGCGAATGTTCCAAACTTACCTGCAATGGGAAAATAATGTATCAAAAATATATTTACGGTAAGTATGAATGTCTCAATACATAATAAACGGAAATATAATGTTGCATCCTCATTGAATTGCCCTGAAAACGCATATATAATCCATGGGGCTGATATCAATACGATAGGAGTACTAATAAGAGCATAGAGCAGAGTCCATTTTTGATACATTGCAAGTGTTTTTAAACATTCATCATTCTCATGTTCAAACTGATATGACAATTTTGGCAATGCCGAGATAACAAATAACCATACTGGGAAAAGTTGAAATACACCTGCAGCTTTATCTGCAATTGCAAAAGTACCAGTGATGAGTTTTGTACTTATCAGTGATACATAAAACACCCTTGGTTGAGTATACAATACCTGTGCAACAGATGATAAAAAAGGTCGTATCCCAAGAAGGAATTGTTCCTTTAAAATTTCAATTGTTGGCATTTGCAAAGATATTCCTAGCAAGCGATTGGAAAAAAGCAATGTTGCTAAAGCCATGATGATTTGTGTGCCATAATAAATGGATGGGTACATGAGATAATCATCAGGTTTATGTACCAATGACAATACACCAATAAAAAGAACTATTCTCGCGATTATTTGAAAACGCGAGAGATAATACATCTTTTCATATCCTTGATATAACCAAACGGGAAAAAGCACATCTCCAACTATGAAGCCAAATGTGATAATGACAAGTCCTAATTCAGCTTTTAATGTAGGCAAAGAGTATGCAATAGATATCATGATTATGAAAGATGCACACATCAATACCGATTTTAACAAGACTATTGCCCCTGCAATTTGAGAAGCTTTTTCTTTATCATTTCGATAAATTGATATTTCTCTGGCAGCAGAATAATTGAATCCAAAATTCGTGACTACCAAAAAAATATACATGAAAGAAACGGCAGTTTGCACAATGCCGTAACGCTCCAAACCTAGAGAACGTACGAGATAGGGAACAAGGATAAGAGGGACGAGGTATTCAAGACCTTTTAGAAATGTCAATGAAAAGAAGTTTTTCATGACACTCGCATGATCATCACGGATTATCTTGATCACGGAATTGACAATGCCACGCATTCAGTTTCCGGAATTATAAGCTTGAATAATACGCTTGGGTAAATCATTCAATAATTCAGGATGGCGATCATATTGATGTATCGTATGACAAATTGAACCATCAGAATTAAGAAGGAGTCCAGAATTGGGATCAAATATGCACGAATCTTGCTTCATAAGACCCATCGTCATGACCGGACCATTCATGTTCTCAAATAATCGCAAACGATTTCCAAAAACACCCATACGAATAGCATAATTGTGAATGCCTTGATCCAATCCTGTTATGCCGGCTATTGAACGAATTTCCGGCGAAAGAAGAATTTTACACATTGCCCTGGTATATTCAAGTACGGCATTTGCACTTCCCATCGTAATCCCTGCACAAGAAATAGGATTATCACCTATGGCATTCAATGTATCTTGACCAAAGCCACGGCGAATCCATCCTGCATTATGCACCTCTTTTGTAATAGTAATAGACGGATCTTCAAGAAAGCAGCATAAAGAGTCTTGCATTGGAAAATCGAATGGATCTCTTTGAAACACCACATCTCTTGTATCACTGAGCATAACTTTCTCATATCTGTGACTCTTTTCGAGAAATTCAGTATAGAGAAAATGGCGAGATTGATGGATATGAAATGCTTTTGTTGCAAACTGTTTTTTTGATTCTTCTGAGGCAACATAAAACCAGATTTTTTGCAATGGACTAAAAATCCGATATGCATTGACTTTTTTATTCAAAAAAGGTAATGTGAGGCGTATCTCTTTAAAATCACTTAGATGAATTCCCATCGATGAAAATGCTGAACGAGTTGATGGATGAATGTCATCACAGAAAAACACCAATCCACCCGCATAACCGGTAGAATCTAATGTATGGAGAAACGGTTTCAGGTGTTCATATTGCAATGAACGTACAATCCCCATGATCAATGAACCATTTTCATCTTTAAATGAAGGCAATGCAATAGATTCATTCATTGAGAGGAGTCTCCATTTTGCTCGCTTATTCTACTCGAATGAATGCTTACCGCCTTTTTGAATTGAGTTGCAACTATCAAATACAAACAAGCCAAAACAAAAACGCCTAATGATGTTCCGGCAGCAATGGTAAGTCGTTTTGGACGAGATTTTTTGAATGCAGGTTTTGCATAATCCAAAACATACATCATTGGTGCTTCACGGATTTCATCAAGTTTTGCTTGTTCAAGCATGGGCATCAAGAATGCCTTTACTTTTGACATTGCTTCATATTCAGTATACAATTTCATGTATTTTGCACCGACCTTCAATCCATCTCTCAAAGCAAAATCCCCGGCAAATCCAGGTTTATTTTCTGCTTTGTAAACTTGCTGTCGCATTTCGCTGAGCAACTTTTCACCGGCTATCGTTGATGGATCTTTCTCACCATAGGTATTTTTCAATATCTCAACTTGTATCTCTTGTTTCAAAGCAGATGCTTTTAATGTGGCAAGAGCTTGTGAAACTGCTTGAGCTTGATCAAGAGGTGAGAATACTAAACTTTGAGATGAGAATCTACCTAGATCTTGGGCAATGGCATTTAAAATAGAATCAGTGCGCTTCAAGCGAAGATCCATATATGCACGGTTTGTTTCAGCTTCGGCTTTTTGTAGACGCAGCGAGATATTATTGGCTATAGTCACTACATCATTCGCCATTTTTGCAGCTTTTTCTTTGTCTTTTGAAAGTATTGTCACATTATAATTACCTTCCGGTGACAATTCAACTTCATAATTAGACAAAAATTCCTTGTATAATTCTTCTTTGTTATCCTTTGGGATATTGTATTCATTTGGAAGATCATATTTATTAATGAGGGTATCCATTAAACTTCTTGAGTTGAGCACAACCATATAGGAATATGATTCCCCTTTGTTCATTTTACCTAAGCCCAAATCTTTCAACGCACTAGATACATTACCCATCATACCACTGAGCATGGAATTGGCATTGTTTGGTGGAACGAAAGTGACTGTTGATGCATACCAATTCGGTAAAGTCCAAGCGATGCCAAAAGCTATCAAACCGGAACCAATGGTTAGTATGATTAAAAACCACTTCTTGGCGGAAAGAATACCCAAAAATTCAGCTCCGTCCAATGCCAGGGAAGAAATGTTTCTTTTGATGGGATCTTGCATTAAGCACTCTTGATAGGAATAGATATTTGGCAAATTTACAAAAAATGAGCTCATTATTTTGATGTTGAGTCCATTATTCCGATTTCTTTTTTTGTAACTTCATGATAAGTCTGAGCGTTGTAGAATTTCTAAAATCAGTTTTTCAAAAGCATCTATTGAAGCTATATGATGGCTAAAATACTTGATTTTTTCCGTTCAATTCCGTCATCGGTATGTTTTAGCATATCTGCATACATATTTGTTGCAGCATTTATCGTTTCGCTGATAGTTTTTTTTGTGTTTGATATCATCTTGAATTCCTTTCCTATTCATCTTTCATGGTTATTTTTGCTTATGGGGTTCTATCAACGGGACTCAGCTTGGTTTAAGGAATCCGGGGCAAATCGAGATAGCAAAACATTGATTGAAGATGCAAAGACTCTTGCGATTATTGTATCAATGGCAGCATTATTGAATTTGTTTGGGGTATTCACAAGTATTGATACGAACCAGTATAATGTCTTTTCTTTGGCAATGGTATTACTGTATGCCGGATACATTTTGCTTTGTGCAGGATTTGGTTTGTCTTTACTTATACGATTGATGAGACAAAGACCTCATGCACAACTCAAGAAGTTTTCAAGGTATATGTATGTAATAGTAGCCATCGTGATTATTCTACCACTGTTTATTCCTATTGAATCTCCAACAATCATCCATGTTATTGGCGGTATAGGAGCTTTGATCGGAGTTGTTAATACGAGAGGACTTTCATGGTTTGAAGGCATAGCCAAAGACCAAAAACGTGACTTGGTATGGTCCATGATGATTATTTCATTTTCAATGATCATGATTGCCATACACTATGAACAAGTGACAATGAAAGCTCTACACATTTCGACGTATTTTTTTGAACCATTGATTGCATCGATTGGAATATGGCTTTTCATTAATGCATTACGCCTCACATTCTTGTCTTTGTATTCCTTGCCTACTGCGCACTTGATGGACAAAAAATCGCTTGATTTATCAACTCTTGCTCAATTGACCTCAAATGCCATACAAACTCAAAGTATTGATGCAATCATATCAGACACCTTGAAATTACTCCCAAAATCCATTCAAGCACAAGGTATCTATTGCAGAATTCATGCATTTAAAAGCGATCATCAACGGTGTGAAGGACAATTGGGCACAGAATTGACAATATTACTATCAGACCCTACCTTTAGAATGTGGATTACCAACTCGATTGAACCCAGAATAGTTCATGAATTACCCATAGAGTTGAATCCTAATCAGATTCTCTTCACAAATTCCTTGCTTACAATACCATTAATGCAGGATGGAAAATCATTTGGAGAGATTATACTATCGCATACTCAACCCTTTCATTTTACTCCTGAAGATGCGTCAATGCTAAAGGTATTTGCAGAAAGCATCAAAATAGCAAGCGATAATGTAAAGTTGATGTCTATCTCAAAAGAGCATGATCGGCTTGAAAATGAAATGATTATTGCAAAACATGTTCAGAAATCTTTATTGCCTAGTTCCATTTTTCAACCATCATCATATTCACTCTCTTGCTTCGCTATATCCGCGAAAGAAGTGGGAGGTGATTTCTATGATGTGTTTCAGCTTCCAAATGGCAATACATGCATCATCATAGCAGATGTCTCAGGCAAGGGCATTCCGGCAGCTTTCTGGATGGCAATGCTTCGCGGTGCAATCCTTTCCTTACAAACAGAAAACCGTGATGCAAAAGGGATGCTCATTTCACTTCAGCAAATGCTCGCTTCAGCTCTTGAATTACACATGTTCATCACCGCTTCTTGCATCATCATTGAAGAGCAAAGCAATATTATTCATTTTGCTCGAGCCGGGCATATGCCATTGATTCACTTTCATGATGGAAAACTCATCGACTATAAGCCTAAAGGAATCGGAATTGGTCTCACAAAAGATCCGGCATTCTTTTCACATAATTTAGAAGATATGTCAGTGCAACTTTCAGAGGGTGATATGTGTTTATTGTATACTGATGGGCTTATTGAATTGTTTGAAGATGAGCATCAGTTTCATGAATTCTGCAATGAACACTGCAAAGATGCTCATCTATTCATTCAAGCAATTGAAGCCTTGATTTCAGGAAACACTCATACATCATTGCGAGATGATGTGACAGTCATTTCTTTCAAGAGAATCCAAGCATGATGGGATTCCATGAAATGATCGACTTTTAAGGGAGTTTTCAACATAATTTCCCCATTTATGTGCTCATTGACGATTGATTTTTCCGTATTTTTGATTGCATATTCATTTTTCCGAAACATGATTTTTATTTCAATTGATGGATAGATATATGAAAAATCTTTTTGCCTTTGCAAGCGGAATATTCTTTTTTCTGCAATGCATCAGTTTGAGTGCTCAAACACATGATGCCTCCACCTTTATTTCAAAATCGAAAACCAGCAAACTTCCATCGATGCTAAGGCAATCCGTTCAAATATTCACGGTTGATGCTGTAATGGCGGATAAGATTTTTGGTTCCTATGCTCAAACATTGACATTGGACAATTTTCCCACTTCATCCAATACCGATCAAACAATTCAAGTTTCAGCGGTACCTTCCACAATTGATGCCAAAACAATCATTATGATTGGTAATAGACAAGTACCCATTCCTACCATAACAAGTTATGAAGGGTTTATCAAGGGTGACAAAGGATCTCGAGTATTTTTGACCTATGCTTCGGGTGATTTGTATGGTTGGGTAACATCTTCAGATGGAAACAGCGTCACTTTTCTACCAGAGACAACCAATTCAGACTTAAAAAAAGAACACATGCTTTACAGTGAAGCATCTCTGGAGAAAGTATTACAATTACCTGCAAAAATGTGTGGTACGGAAGAAATCTCACATACTGGCATAAAAACTTGGGAAGTTGAAGCCGCTCTTACAAAAGGCGAAAAAACATTGGACAATCGCCTTTTGGAAATGCAAGTCATCATGGAATCAACAACAAGTTATTTCACTAAAACAGCAAGCAGAAATGAAACGAGAGCTTTGAACTTGCTGATTGCAATGACTAATGCCACAAATGCGCTTTACAGAAGAGAGTTGAATTTGAATATCATTTCGCCTTTCATACAAATTTGGACAGAAGAAACTCCAGATCCTTATACAAAAGATGGTGGTGACACACCAGGACTATTGCAAGAGGTACAAACAAGATGGGGAAAAATCACTAATCGCACAAGAGACATCGTTCATTGTTTGGACGCGCAAGGCACTGCTCCATCAGGTGCAGGAATCATTGCAGGAATTGCAAATGGAATTGGCGCAATATGTAATTCTGCCATTTCAAATGCCTATTCCGTTACCGGCGTGTCTGCTTTCTCAAATTTACCTGTAACTACGTATATGAAAGATGTATCCACAATGGCTCATGAATTGGGTCATAACATGGGTTCATATCATACACATAATTGCGATCAATGGAAACCGGCGGTTGATTCATGTCTGTCCAGTGGCGCAGCATATCAAAATTCTATTGCGTATTCTCCTGAGACATGCAATACCGGAGCACCAAAGCCCGTGCCTGGTTCAATCATGAGTTATTGTGATTTGACAAATCAATCAAAAGCTGTTCCATTTACATTTCTTCCAAGAGTTTATACTTTTTTGAGAAATAGACTCGAAGACAGTAAGTGCATAACCGAAGCACAAACTCCGCAAATCAGAATGATAGGACCTTGGGGAAATCAATCTTTTGTTTCAGGAAGATCGATTCCCATCGAGTGGACATCATCAAGAGTAAGCAGTGTGAAAATTCAATTTTCAACTGATGCAGGTGGAAATTGGGCAGACATAGCATCCGGGCTTCCGGCAGTTTCACCGGAGATGATTAATGGTCAAGGAATTTTCATGTGGTCAGTACCAAGAATCGCCACAAATAGTGGAAGATTCCGTGTTGTTGACATGGCAAATGCCGCCATCAATGATACATCATGGGCAAATTTCAGAATAGTTCTTCCAACGCTTTCATTATCAACAAATGTAGATGGTAAATCGTTTGGACAAAATGAATCACAACAATTCCAATGGGCTAAAACCAATGTGGATACCGTCTTATTCATGTTTTCCACCGATAATGGTTCAACCTGGGAAACTTTAGCTCGTCCAACAGGTACGACATATACTCTTTCCATGCCAAATATCAATGCCGAAAAATGTTGGGTGCAAATAGTAGATGCAAGTGATATGTCGCTCATTTCAAAAACAGGACCTTTCTCAATCGGCAAAGAAGAAGTGACATTACTTAATCCCAAAGGTGGAGAAACACTTTGCGCAAACAAAAGATTTGTTATTGCTTGGTCCTATAAAAACATAGCGAATAGCAAGCTTCTTGTCCAATATGCTCTCGGGAGTGGTCAATGGCAAAATATAACAAGTGCCACAGGTGTTGACCCATGGGTAAGTGTCTTCGGATTTACGCCACCATCAGCACAATCAGATTCTTTGCGTATCAGAGTGATTGGCAGAACAGACAGCACAGTCATTGGAATCTCAGATTATCTAAAGCTTTCCAATCAAGCCGGATGTGTTGCCACTTCAGTGGAAGAAAGTGCATCATCGCCTACATTAGCGATTGCACCAAATCCAATTTCAGGAAATGCTTTTACAGTTTCCATCAATACTGCAATAAGTTGTCAAGTGGCAAGATTGACTCTTACAAATATCAATGGATCAACAATTCATGATTTTGGAAAAGAGTTTTCTTTTGCGCAAGGTTCTCACTCTTTCTCATTGCAATTACCATCGATACCATCAGGAAAGTATTTTCTCACATTGTTTTGCAATGGCAAGGCAACAAGTGTTCCTTTAACAATCGAAAAATAACATGAAGCGAATCATATCAGGTATCGTAATCGTTATCTGCATCATGCAGTCTATTGCATTGTCAGCAAAAACAATAGATGCCGGATTAGGTATAACATTCCTTTCGTCCAACAGTATTTCTACAGAAATGGATAATCATGCTCGTCAAATGATTATTGAATCTGTTTGGGCTGAGATTACATTCGCTGAATCAGGGTCTTCATTTACTATCGAGAATTTCCCTATATCTTTACAAGACAAGGGGAATATAACGCTCAATTTAGTTCCTTCCTCAGTTGATGGTACAACTGAATTCTACATTGGTGACAGACGTTTTCCATTACCAAATGTTCGCACCTTTTCAGGACATATCATTAATGAGCCACAATCATCAATCCTGCTTACACATGCCCGGGGAGAAATCTCAGGTTGGGTTGAAAGAGCGGATGGTTCAAGAATTATCATAGCTCCCATTGATGATGACAATCTTGCATCTCACCACGTGCTTTATGATGAGCATTTCCAAAATCAACTAAGAAACACTGCAGGAAGTTGCATGACAGATGAATCGTCAATAACGATTCCAACACCTGAAGATTTATATTCATATATGGGTAAAGTAGAAAATAATCTCGGGAATAATTTACTTGAGTTGCAGGTAGTAGTAGAAGGAACAACTGCATTTTTCAATGGTCCGGGAAGAAAAGACTCGATGAGAACTGCTGAGTTTATGATTGGACTCATGAATGGGGTAAATTCACTTTATCGAAAAGAACTGAATATTGCCATCATTATTCCTCGTTTACAAATCTGGACAATAACAACACCTGATCCTTATGTTAACGATGGAAATGCACCAGCTCTGCTTGGTGAAGTCGAAAGTCGATGGAGTAAAATCACAACTGTAAAAAGAGATATTGTACATTGTCTTGATGCAGTACCAACACAAGGCGGTTTATTTGTCTTGGGTATTGCAAATGGCATTGGCAATGTCTGTTCCGGAGGTGTTTCAAATGCATACTCAGTTGCTGGAATATTTAAGAATGGATTGTCGAAAATTACTGACTATGTCGGTGATATTGTTACCATAGCTCATGAACTAGGTCATAATATTGGTTCTTATCATACTCATAATTGCTCTTTCTGGCCACCTAGTGGATTGGACTCTTGTATGACTAGTGGAAGTTCATTCAGAGGTCGTAGTAATTACTCGACGGAGGCTTGCTTTAAAGGTTCGCCATTGCCAAATCCCGGTTCCATCATGAGTTATTGTCATTTAACGAATCCATCTCGTTCGGTTGCTTTCACGTTTTTACCAAGAGTTTCCACCTTTTTGCGAACTTATCTAGAAAGCAAACCTTGTATTGAAGCTGCAACGCTCCCGACAATACGAATGATTTATCCATGGGGACAACAATCATTCGTTGTTGGAGAACAAATGAATATAGAATGGACCTCGCATAGAGTGAACAATGTAAATATTGAATTTAGCACTGATGGTGGAGAAACATGGCGAGCAATTTTTGTATCAAGACCTGCAGTTACAGAAACCGCAGGAACCGGATTGTTTAAATGGACTATCCCTGATAATCCAACGACAAAAGGAAGAATCAGATTGGTGGATGCAAATAATAGTCAAATTCGCGACACATCATGGGCAGATTTCACAATAGCAAGATCTTCTTTGACAATTACCACTGATTTACGTTCAAAAAGCTTCGGCCAGAAAGAAAGAATCAATCTTGCTTGGTCCAAAGAATTTATTGATAAGATTGATATAGAATTTTCTTCCAATGGTGGTGCAAATTGGTCATTGATCTTTGACTCAACTACTTTTTCTGCAATGACTGTGGATATACCAGATATTGAATCAAACAATTGCTATTTCAGAGTTCGCGACATAAACAAAAAACTAGTAAGCCAAACTGGACCGTTTACAGTAGGGAAAGAGACAATATCTATGATTGAACCTAAGTCAAATGACACTATATGCATAGGCAAGTCAGACACTGTTCGCTGGACATCAGAGTTTATGTCAAATAGTAAAATATTCTTAGAATACCGACCGATTGGTCAAACTGCATGGAGAAGAATCTCATCGCTTGGACATGATGCTGAACTCGGTAAACATGCATGGGTTCCCAATCCTCCAAATATCACTGAAGGTATATATCAATTTAGAGCAAGTTATAGACTTGATACTTCTATTGCCACATTACCTGTGACTATTGCAATCACATCACAAGGGGAATGTGCTACAATTGTAGGAGTTGTTGATGAGAATATCCTATCAATCTATCCAAACCCAGCTAAAGACATGATTTTTGTTCAACATGTTCCAATGAATTGTGAAACACCATCAGTCTTTATCACTGATACACGTGGCAAAACAATCATGCAGAACACTCAGTTGTCATCATCAAACCATTCTATTGAAGTATCAATCAAATCATACCCAAATGGTCAATATTTCATGAATATAATTTGTGGTAGTTCAACCTACTCAGCGCCATTTTCAATCAATAGATAATTCAGTTATAGATACACCATGTTTCAATCACTCATTGCAGCTTCACTGCCGTATATACCTAAATCCATTGTTAAAGCTGTTGCTTCACGCTACATAGCTGGTTCCACATTAAATGAAGCCGTTAAAACTGTTCAATCACTTGAGCATAAAGGCGCAATGTCGACAATCGATGTACTAGGTGAATTTGTAACCACAAAAGAACGGTCAATGCATGAATTTGAATGCTCCAAAGCTGTACTTCAAGCAATTAAAGCTCATCACTTGCCTGCATATTTATCGATAAAACCAACTTCATTGGGATTAGGTATAGATCCTGATTTCGCTTATGAGAATATTCGGACACTTGTTGACATCGCAAAGCAAAACGGATCATTTGTCAGAATGGACATGGAGAATTCACCTTATACCTCACAAACCATTTCGATGTATCAAAAACTTCGTCTTGAGGGGTATGATAATTGTGGGATTGTGATTCAAGCATATTTGAAAAGAAGCGAATCCGACATTCTTTCATTATTGGATATTGATCCCAATATAAGATTGTGCAAAGGCATTTATAGAGAGTCTCCAGAAATTGCTTTTATCGATCCCGAAGATATTCGCAATAATTACAAGAAGCTTTTACGATTATTACTTAAGCATGCATCAAAGACCGGCATTGCAACGCATGACGATGCATTGATTGATGATGCTCTGCATGTAATCAAAGAACATGGAATCGAAACTCAGAAATATGAGTTTCAAATGTTACTTGGGGTAAGGGAAGAAAGAAGAGATCAATTACTGCGCATGGGGCATCAAATGCGCATTTATGTACCATTTGGGGAAGATTGGTATGGTTATTCAACACGTAGACTCAAAGAAAATCCCAAAGTTGCGGGTTATGTATTCAAAGCAATGTTCACAAAAGGTTGACATGAATTTGCTTTCCTTTTATGCACTTATCGGCTTCATTGTTTTCTTTCACCCTCTTTTTGGGTGCAGGGCAAATGCAAATGTAGAAAGCAATCTCACGCTAGCAACATTCAATATAGCATGGCTTGGCGATGGGAAAGAACCGGAAACAATCAAGCGGAATCAAGAAGATTTGGCGAGAATAGCAGACATCATCAATGAAACTTCTGCAGATGTCATTGCACTCCAAGAAATTGAAAATCAGGATGCAATCAATCAAATCCTCCTACTTCTTCCTGAATACAAAGCTATTATTGGAAAAAAAGGAAGATCTCAGAACGTGGGCTTTCTCTATAAGTCCACCATAAACATTCAAGATAATGGAGAGTATACTCCAATTGCAATAGACCCAAGTCGCAATAGACCGGGTTATGTTTTGAATATAAAAAAAGGAAATTTTGATTTCTTGATTATGTCTGTGCACTTTAAATCCACTTCGCGGTATGATTCTACTGATGAGTTAAGAGCAGAATCCCGCAAAACAAGATATGAACAATCTAGAATGGCAATCAATTGGATGGATTCTCTTTTGCAAGCAGGGAAAGAGCAAGATATATTCATCATTGGAGACTTCAATGATTTCCCCAAAAGAGTAAAAGAACCAACTTTACTACCACTTTCTGAATCCAATTCCGGAAGTTTTCTCACTGCAGAATTGAAGAGTTGCAAATTTCAGAACTTATTCGCTATTGATCACATCTTTGCTAGCAATTCAGCAAAGAAAAGATTTGTAGCAAATTCTGAACGGGTTATTGATTTACACTCCATGTATCCCAAAGATATAGCAGAAAAGATTTCCGATCATTGCCCCATAATTATGCAATTTGATATCTCACAACCGGATAATGATTGATCTATGAAAAAGATGATTATTGCTTTTTGTTTATTCTTTTTTGGCGTTTGTTTAATTCAAGCTCAGCCATATAGGGATTTATTGGAATGGCAGAAAAATCAATCTGAGAAATGCATGGATGCCGTCTTAAAAAAAGACTTCATAAAAGCATATGATTTTTTCTCACCTGAGATGAAGAAAGAATTTTCTGTTGATACATTTGCAATCTTTTGGGGTATGTTTGAAAAAAAAGCAGGCAAACCCTATAAAGTATTTGATACAAGAATAGATATTGACCCTGAAGATTCCAATCTTAGAACAATCATTCATGCATTGCGTTGTTCCAATGGCAATTGGGAAATCAGAATGTCGTTTAAAGGAACTCAGCTTGTAGATGGGTTTTATATTGATAAGTATCAACCGCGATATGATAAAAGGGCCTATACAGTAGCAGATTATGTTGATTCAGATAGTATTAAAGTACGTGACATAACAATTGGAAAGGGTACCGATTGGGAAACAAATGGTATTCTAACATTACCCTTAAAACAAGGAAGATATCCAATTGTCATCATAATTCATGGAAGTGGCCCACTTGATGAAGATGGTACGTATGTTGCCAATAAACCGTATGCCGATCTTGCTTGGGGACTTGCATCAAAAGGAATTGGAGTATTACGTTTTCCCAAAAGAACAAGAAAATACTATTCTGCTATAAAAGATAAAGGACTTGAAGTCACACCTGATTTAGAAAGCACCGAAGATGCCATAGCTGCATTTGATGCTATTGCTCAATTCAGAGAGACTGACACATCGAATATCTATTTTCTTGGTCATGGAACAGGTGGAATGATAATTCCAAGAGCTTTGGAAGCAACGAAGAATGTGAAAGGTGTCATATTGATGGGTGCACCGGCAAGATCATTACCCGATGTATTGCTTGAGCAATTGGAATATGTATTGTCTCTAGACACATTGATTGAAAAGAGTGATTCCAAAAAAAAGATAGAAGCAATACGGAAGCAATATCAATCAGTAAATTCACCTAAGCTCTCCAAAGATACACCTGCAAAAAGTCTTTTGCTTGAAACTCCTGCTTCCTATTGGTTGGCTTTGAGAGGATATAATCCTGTACAAACATTGAAAAAATCGAAAGTTCCAGTTCTAATACTTCAAGGAGAACGCGATTTTCAAGCTAATATGAAAGACTTTGCCTTGTGGAAAAAATCATTGATTGGAAAAGGATTACATCCACAAAGTCATGCGAAAAGTTATTCAATGTTGAATTACTTATTCATGGAGGGAGTAGGAAAGTCTCACCCTTCTGAATATGCGATTTTCGATCATATTCCCGAAGAAGTCATTACTGACATTGCACAGTGGATAAAGAAGACTTCCACAAAATAATAGTATGAGCCAATTGCCGGACTTGAACCGGCGACCTGCTCATTACGAGTGAGCTGCTCTACCACTGAGCTAAATTGGCTTAGATGAATAGCAATTTACAATGTTCAATAGATTTGTCAAAGATCGAAAACATGAAATTTCCCGTGAGCGATTGCATTATCATCGGTGCCGGTGCCGCAGGATTATTTTGTGCGGGACTGATAAGCAAACAAGGCAAATCTGTATCCTTGCTTGAACATAATACACAACCGGGAAAAAAAATCCGAATATCAGGTGGAGGGCGTTGTAATTTTACAAATAGAATTGTAAAAGCTCAACATTTTATTTCGGATAATCCACATTATGCAGTTTCAGCCCTTTCTCGATACACACCAGATGATTTCATTCGGCTCATTGAATCATACAATATTTCATATCATGAAAAAACATTGGGGCAATTATTCTGTGATGGATCATCTCAGCAAGTGATAGACATGCTGCTTTCTGAATGTGATTCAAATTACACAGATATATCTTATGGAGTATTGATCAACTCTGTAAGTAGAAATGAATTATTTCATGTGGAAACAAATAAAGGAATATTTTCTGCTAGACACTTAATCATCGCCACTGGAGGATTGTCAATACCTTCACTGGGAGCATCTAATTTTGGATATACGCTGGCAAAGCAGTTTGGTCATTCAATCATAGATACAAGACCTGCACTGGTTCCATTGACTATTGAAAAAGAAGAATTTCCATGTGCCACCATAGCGGGTGTTTCATTGCCGATTGAAGCTTCTACAATGAATGGCCCTATTTTTCGAGAATCAATGCTTTTCACGCATAAAGGATTAAGCGGTCCAGCGATACTACAAGCATCCTCTTATATAAGTAGCAAATCCCCAATCAAGATAAACTTATTACCAGCATTAGATGAATGTTCATTAGAAGATGTATCACCCAAAAGTGAATGGAAAACATTGTTGGGACAATATGTACCAAAACGTTTTGCTGATCTCTGGACAGAGACCCATAATCAAACAGATACAATTGGACATTATGGTAGTAAAAGAATACAATCATTCCTGGATGAATTGCGGGATTGGTCTCCAATCATTCAAGGAAATGAAGGATATGCAAAGGCGGAAGTTACAGCGGGTGGCATTAATACAAAAGAATTATCCTCGAAGACAATGATGTCAAATATCATTCCAAATCTCTATTTCATTGGAGAAGTCGTTGATGTCACCGGTCATTTAGGTGGTTATAATTTTCAATGGGCATGGTCATCAGCGCATGCAGTTGCACAATCACTCATGGATAATCATGGCTAAGAATATCTTTTCGGCTCATTCACTCAGCAAATCATACCATGAGAAAACACTCTTTACCTCCATTGCACTGGGCATTATGGAAGGAGAAAGAATTGGAATCATTGGTAAGAATGGAGTTGGGAAAAGTTCACTTCTAAAGATCATTGCAGGTATTGATGAACCCGATGAAGGAATAGTCACCAGAGGCAAAGATGTGCAAATTGTCTATTTACCTCAATTACCACAATTTGAATTGCATGAAACATGTCTCGAAGCCGTAATGTCGGGTAAGCCTGAAATAGTTGATCTACTAGAACAACATAGAGCATTGTGCACTGACCAAGATACCGAATCTGATATAGCTGAAGCAATTCATGAATTGTCTCTACGCATTGATGCCTTGAATGGCTGGACATTGGATAATCAAGCCATCACACTTCTAACAAAATTGGGAATTGAACAAGTTCACGCATTTGTAGATACACTGTCAGGTGGACAGAAGAAAAGAGTGGCTCTAGCAAAAGCTTTATTGTCAGAACCGGATTTGTTGATTTTGGATGAACCAACCAACCATTTGGATGCCAACTCTGTTCAATGGCTTCAAGATCACTTGAGTGAATATTCAAAAGCCATATTGCTTGTAACTCATGACAGATATTTTCTCGATGCCGTCTCTTCAAAAATCATTGAACTCGACAAGCAATCATTATTCACTTATGAAGGAAATTTTGAAGACTATTTGCTTAAAAAAGAACAAAGAGTAGCAATTGAGGAATCAACCGCTGAGCATGATAGAAATACACTAAGAAGAGAACTTGCTTGGTTGCAAAAAGGTGCAAAAGCTCGAAGAACAAAACAAAAAAGTCGAATAGATTGGATTTCAAAAATGCAAGAGAAACCCGAGCTAGTTGAAATCCGTAATATCAAAATAGAAATAGGGAATAAATTTCTTGGTGGAAAATTGATTGATGCAATCGATATTTCAAAAAGAATTGGGGACTCTACACTATTTAAAAACTTTACTTATAGAGCAGCACCAGGAGATAGAATTGGCGTCATTGGTCCGAATGGTGCTGGCAAATCTACTTTATTGAATGTCTTGAGCGGTAGAGTAGTGCCAGATACCGGATATGTAACAATAGGAGATACAGTTAGCATCGGTTATTTTGATCAAGAAGTCAAAACACTCAAAGAACAATTGACAGTGATAGGGAATTTGCGAGAGATTGCTGAGTATATTGATACAGGCATAGGAAAGGACCGCTATATCACAGCGAAAGAATTACTCGATCGTTTTCAATTTCCTCCTAAACAACATCATTCATTTGTTCATACGCTATCAGGTGGTGAAAAAAGACGTTTGGCAATGTTGATGACTTTGATGAGTAATCCCAATGTATTAATGTTTGATGAACCAACGAATGATTTCGATATAGCGACTTTATCTGCATTGGAGGAATATCTTGAGCACTTTAAAGGAGTCTTGCTTATTGTTTCTCATGATCGTTCATTCTTGGATAGAACGGTGGAGACGATTTATGCTTTTGAGGGAGATATCATAAAGGAATATCCCGGAAATTATTCCGCATATCTCGAAAAAACAGAGCAGAAATCAAAGCAACAGGCAATACAAGTACATGTTCAAAAGGAATCTCCAACAAGACAAACAGCAGCAAAGAAGAAAGGTTTGTCATTTAATGAAAAAAGAGAATTTGAGGCATTAGAGCAACTCATTCCTCAAAAAGAAATCGAACTTACTGAGCTACATACAATCCTGGAACAAACACCGGCTCAAGATTTTAAGGCATTCGAAGATCTGTCTAAAAAGCAAGCCATGATACAATCTGAATTGGATAAAGCCATGGATAGATGGCTTGAACTTTCCGAGAAATAAGTAGCAATCTGGGGATAACTCCGTATTTTGCAGCATATCATTGTGATTTGCCATGCTCAAAGAATTACTCAAACCCGATATTCAGGACCTCATTGCAACCAGAAATTGGTTTGCATTGCGCGAAGTATTGTCCTCTTGGTCGGCACCCGAAATCGCAGATCTACTTCTCGATCTTGAGCCGGGTGACAGGGTATTATTGTTCAAATCCTTGGATAGAGAATTATCATCAGAATTATTTTCCTACATGGAAACGGATGATCAGGATGCATTGCTTGAAGTATTGACAAATCATGAAACCAGAGAATTGCTCTCAGCGCTTTCTCCTGATGATAGAACAACCCTGCTTGAAGAATTACCCGCTGAAATGACACAAAGATTATTGTCATTGCTAAGCCCCGAAGATTTAAAGGAAGCACGATTTCTTCTTGGTTATCCTGAACAGAGCATTGGTCGATTGATGACTGTTGACTTTGTATCTGTAAGAGCAGAATGGTCTGTTTCAGAAGGATTATCGTATATCCGTACACATGGTAAGAAAAGCGAATCGATCAATCGCATTTATATCACAGATTCTCGTGGTTGCTTACAAGATGACATTCCATTGCGCTCTTTTATATTTTCAGAACCCGAAGCGAAAATTTCCACATTGATGGATGGAAGCGTTGTGTCTTTGTCGGCATTCGAAGATCAAGAATCAGCCGTCCAAGTTATGGAGAAATATGACATATCTGAATTACCTGTTATTGATTCCGCCGGCGTGTTGATTGGCATTGTCACATTCGATGATGTAATGGACATCCAAGAAGAAGAGGCAACGGAAGACTTCCAGAAATTTGGAGGTATGGAGGCACTTGAAAAGCCATATGATGCCACTGCATTGATTGCAATGGTAAAAAAAAGAGCCGGTTGGTTGATTTTATTGTTCTTGGGAGAAATGTTAACAGCTACTGCATTGGCTTATTTTGAGCAAGAATTGGATAAAGCGGTGATCTTGTCTTTATTTTTACCACTGATTATCTCCAGTGGGGGAAATTCCGGTTCACAGGCTGCAACTCTCATTGTACGTGCAATTTCCATTAATGAAATTGGATTGAAAGATTGGTGGTTTGTTCTTCAAAGGGAATTTCTATCAGGGTTATTACTTGGATGTATTCTTGGCTTTATTGGTTTTTTCCGCATCATGCTTTGGTCTATGGCAACAGGAATATACGGCGATCATGCATTGGAGATTGGATTGACAATCGGCACTTCTTTGATTGGAGTTGTCATGTGGGGAACACTTAGCGGCTCAATGCTTCCTTTGCTCATGAAAAAACTAGGATTTGATCCGGCAACATCATCTGCACCATTCGTTGCTACTCTTGTTGATGTCACAGGAATCATCATTTATTTTTCAGCGGCACTCTGGTTTCTGCGTGGCACTCTTTTATAAGCCATGAATTTTTGTGCATAGGGCTCTTTATATTCATGTCTAGGGGATTCTTGGCATGCTGGTGAGCATGAACATTGTGTTTTCTCCACGCATTCCGGACATTGAAAATGCTGCCTATGGCAATCAAAGTTTCCACAGTTGACATACCAATCAGTTGGCGTTCCACATATCACGCAATTTGAAACTAAATGAGCATGCTCAGTATGATTGACGGGGACGGAAACTCGCTCATCAAATACATAACACATTCCTTCAAATTTATCACCTTTTACTTCCGGATCTTTACCATACGTTACAATACCGCCATGCAATTGATAGACATCCTGAAAACCCTCCTGAAGCAAGAACGCTGAGAATTTTTCACAGCGAATGCCACCAGTGCAATAAGTCATGACTTTTTTGTCCTTTAATGAAGCGAGATTTTCTCGAACCCAAGCAGGGAAATCCTTGAACGAATCAAGAGGAGGTCTGATAGCACCTTCAAAATGCCCAAGATCCCATTCATAGTCAGTTCTGGCATCAATAATCACTGCATCAGGATGATCCATAAGTTCACGCCATTCTTTAGGCTTGAGATAAGTGCCAGTTTTTTCAAGTGGATTTACATCTTGTTCCAATCGAAATGTAACCAACTCTTTTTTGGGGCGAACAAACATCTTTCGAAATACATGATCTTCCTCTTCATCAATCTTAAACCACATATCAGCAAAACGAGGATCTGTATGCATGGCTTGCATATAGGCATCTGTTGCTTCAATAGTACCGGAGACTGTTCCATTGATTCCTTCATGGGCAAACAAAATACGTCCTTTCAAACCCAAACTATTACACAATTCTCTGTGTTTATGGGATTCCTCAACAGGATCTTCGATTCTAACATATTTATAATAGAGTAGTACGCGATATGGTAATGACTGTTGTGACATACAATGAAAGTTAGTTTATACTGTAATTAAAAGTGCTCTTAGATTTCCAATATTCCCATTGCTCATAAGTACGATGATATCATCAGATTGTGTGAACTCTTCAAGATATATCATTGCTTGTTTACCCCAATCAGAAATATCATCACTGATTGCATAAACGGGAATACTCTCTTGTGCATAAGAAACTATAAGGTCATCAATATTAAGTCTCTCTGAAGGGAGAAAACGCTCTGGTCTATTGATGGGACCAAAGATAATAGAATTAACTCCTAGAAAGCATGAGCTTAATTCTTTCTGGAATATATTGCGAGTGGTCGTATTAGATCTAGGTTCAAAAACTGCATGTATCTTTTTATCGGGATATACAGCGCGCAATGCCCTTACTGTTTCCTTAATCGCAGTTGGATGATGAGCAAAATCATCTATGACCATTCTACCATTCCAATGACCAATAACTTCGAGACGTCTTTTAGGAGGAATGAAATGTTCAAGCCCTCCACGAATGGCATCCTTGGATATTCCTGAATGATAAGCGCATGCGATTGATGCCAAGGCATTGCGTACATTATGCAAACCTATCATTGGTATCGAAACGGTATCAATCAATTCTTGCTTATAGTGATATTCAAAAATAGTGATTCCTTCTTGTTGCTTTACATTACGAGCAACCCAATCGGCTTCGACAGCAGTAGAGAATGTTTCACATTGACTATATGCATGTTCACGCATCGATAAAGCACAGGAATCATCAGCATTCAAAAAGAGCAGACCATTTGCTGGTATCAATCTCAAAAATAATCTGAATGACTTGATGATTTCATCTATTGAGTCAAATATGTCACTGTGGTCAAATTCAATTGCATTAATGACTGCTATTTTTGGAGGATAATGAAAAAACTTACTTCTTTTGTCCCAGAAAGCAGTATCATATTCATCACCTTCAATAATGCAAATTCCTGTTCCCGCTTGAAATTGCTCTTCCGGGATGGGTCTGCATCCATAGGCAAAGTTACCCGGCTTTGCACCAATCACAAATCCGGGATATCGTCCGGCATAATCAAAAATAGTTGCAGTCAATGATGTTGTTGTCGTTTTCCCATGTGTTCCCGTAATCACAATGGCAGCATTTTTACCTATGATTTCATCATGTATCAGGGAAGACATTGATGTATACGGGATAGAGTTATTCATCACATATTCAACTTCAGGATTTCCTCTACTGATGGCATTGCCAATAATGACAAGGTCAGGGGAACAGTTTATTATGTTTTGACTATCATATTGTTGAGCATATTGAATAGAATGTTGATCAAGCATTGAACTCATTGGAGGATAGACACCTGTATCACTTCCATATACCTTAAAGCCTCGCTGAGAGAGAGCAATGGCAAGATTTCCCATAGCAGTGCCGGCTATACCAATGAAAAAGATTGATTTCATGATTGCACTCTATAGGTGAAACGTGAACCTAACATCCAACAGATTGTCGATATGAAAAGCAAACCAAATGTGCCTCCCCAGCGATAATACAAAGTAGTCATTTCAGCAATCTTTGGATTGTTCGGATGATAATCTACTTGAACAATTGTGCCAACAAGATATAAAGGGGCAGTGGCACCAGTTGCATCAATAAACTCATGACTTTTTCCAAGTACATCACTAAAACGAATCTTGGGATGAAAACGATTTGTATGCTCAGACTCAACATATGCTATCACTTCGCCATTTGTTGATTTTCTCTCAGCAAGATGTTGCAACTCTTGAAAAATCAAAACAAATGCAAAGAATATGCACAAAAGGGAACCTAACCAAAGTACTTGCGTGATCGTTGGAATCAAGGAACCACGAAAATATCGTTCGCGTAAAACATTGCCAATCATTTCTTTTTCTTCTTGCTTTTCTTAGACTGCGATGTTTCTTCTTGAGGAGACATTTCAACTTTTACGGGATGAGAATCTAGCCAGATCTTTGCTTTTTCATTTCCGAGTTTTGCTGAAATAGTATAATATTCTCTTTTTACCGAAGAGTTGTCATCATACAATGAACCGATTGCATAACTATATTTAGAATTTGTGCTATCAAGTTGTATGCATCTGATCCAATGCCCGGAAGCAATGTGTTTTTCATTGTTCGAGGCATGTACAAGACCCAAAGTATACCAATAGTCTGGAACATTAGGTTGTTGCTGCAATGCTCTGTTGATATAAATAATTGCATCTTTATATTGCAAGAGAAAGTATGAAGTCAATCCGGCATTATATAAAGCTTTGACATTCATTGAATCATATCGTAAGGCATTTTTAAAGAAATTATAAGCTGCCAATGTATCTCGCAAGTCTAAACATGCTAGCCCTGCATTATTATAATAATATGGATTTTGCTTATCTAGAAGAATGGCAGCATTGAATGATGCAAGTGCGCTATCGGGAAGTCCTGCTCCATAATAGAGCATTCCTAAATTATTGAATGCAGGGGCAAAATTGTCCTTCACGGAAATGGCTCTCTTTAAACATTGCATGGCTTGATCGACGGATCCTTTCGAATTCAGCACTAATGACCAATTATACCAAGCTTCATGATTCATCGAATCTATGTCCAATGCTTTCTTGAATGCAAGCTCAGCCGTATCAATGATGTTCAAGCGCTGATATGCAGACCCAAGAGAAGAAAATGCTTTAGAATTGCTTGAATTCAATGTTATCGATCGAGCATAGGATTTAATGGCAGATTCAGGTAGATTGCCAAACAAATAGGCATCACCAATGCTTTTCCATAAGCCAGCATTGGAAGAGTCTATTTCAATGGCAAGTTTAAAAGTTTTCAAAGCATCATTGATTTCACCAATTTGAGATTGACATTCAGCTTTTGAAACCAGTATTTCAAATTGATTGGGTTTGAGAATCATCAATGAATCATAAAGCGATAATGCCTCAGTAAAAGCTTTTTCACTTTTGAGAGAATCAGCTTTTTGCTTCAAATCTGATAAATCGGAAGGTATTTTTGCAGTTGCGAATGAACATTGCATCAACACAATCATCAAACTCATTAATGCAAGGATATGCTGCATGTATTTCACCATGATAATTCTTTTACTTTCTATTTGTTGTACAGAATCAATCTTTTCCATGACAAGTGACAGCGTATTGCAGTCTTACAATATGGAACGGATTTCCATTCAAAAAACCGGCATGCAAATCTTGGGTACATGGGCACTTACGAATATCATTTCCGGAGGAATTGCATCTTCGAAATCACAAGGCGAAACAAGTGCATTTTGGCAAATGAATGCCGGATGGAACATCATCAATGCCGGTATTGCAGGTATTGGATATTTTACACAATCCATGCCAAATACTCTTGCAGGCACGGTGGCTGAACAACATTCCATTGAAACCTTGCTTGCCGTTAATACGGGATTAGATATCGCCTATATTCTTGGTGGACTCTATCTCCGTGAGAAAGCTCTTAATTCTGAGCAATCAGAACGACTGCGGGGTTTCGGGAATGCAATCATGATGCAAGGGGCATTCTTATTGCTTTTTGATGCTGCACTATATGCCGTGAATGTACATCATGGCAAAACATTAGAGTCCATTCTTCAATCAGTTTCCATTTCAAGCAATGGAATCGGGATGCATATATCCTTTTAGAATATGATATTATTTTTCTTGCAAATCTCGATTGCTGGGGAATAACCAAGCGAAGCTGACTTTTTCAAATTTGCCAAAGACAAATCTCTGTTTCCAAGCTTATCATAACATACAGCCAAATTATTGAAAGCAACTGCATGATTTGGATGAGCTTTCACAACATCATCAAATGCTTTGGCTGCTTTTTCATATTGCTCTTTCCAGAAATAATAAAGTCCAACATTATTACCTGCCTCTGCCTTATTGCCAATTTTTTGATATACAGATGAAAGCTCAACATATGCATCTGCATATTTTGGATCAAGCTCAACGGACTTATTATATGAATTGATTGCATCTTGAAATTTGTCCATCATGGCATAACTATTTCCAATATTGTAATGCGCTTCAACAAAATCAGGCTTGATCTTCAATGCTTTTTTATAATTCTCGATTGCTTTTGCATACTCTTTTTTTGAATGATAGGTAACAGCAATATTATTGAATGCCAGAGCAGTATCCGGATAAGTAGCAATTGCATCGTTATATACAGTCAATGCTTTGTCAAAATCTTTTTTTCTGGTGTACAAATACCCCAATGAAAACAAAACGTCCAAATCCTTACCATCAATTGTTCTAGCTTTCTCCAATTGCTCAATTGCTTTATCTGCTTTATTTTCAATTACATACACTTTGCTTTGCAAAATATGGGCTTCAACCAAGTTTGGTTCGGCTTCAAGTGCTTTGGAAATATACTTTTGAGCACTTCCTACTTCACCTGAACGAAGATACATTTCAGCTTTCAAGGAATTGAACTCTGCAATGCTTGGAGATTTTGAGCATCCACTGAGCATTAATACAATAATCGTCAATGACAATAAGGTATATGGCTTCATCTGAACAACCCTTCTGGGATAGTAGTATTGGACAATCATACATGTAACGTACAAAAATACGAGTTTTACCGACTATCAGCATACTTGTATATGGTCTGAGAATGTATTTTTGCATGATGCCAAAGAGAATATTCATCGTAGCCGGCGAAATGTCGGGAGATATCCATGGCGCCTTATTGATTGAGCAATTAAGGCGCATCATGCCTGACTGCATGATTGAGGGCATTGGTGGACCAGCTATGCAGGAAAAAGGACTTCGTTCAATCTCGGATTTTACCTCATTAAATGTATCTGGATTTTGGGAGGTCATTAGAAATTATGGCAAATTGAGTGAAATCCTCTCGCATTGCAAAAACGCTCTGAGCAAAGGAACATACGATGCATTCATAGCTGTGGATTATCCCGGATTCAATATGCGATTGGGTAGGCATGCACGGTCATTGGGTATAAAGTCCATCTGTTACATTGCACCACAATTATGGGCTTGGGGAAAATCAAGATCTACATTTGTAAAACAAGCTTATGATGTGTTATTGACTGTTCTGCCTTTTGAAGATGAATTCTTTTCTGGATGTGGTATTGATTCTGTGTTTGTTGGACATCCCTTATTGGATAGACCTCAATTGCAGAAAATATCAATGGAAAGGAATTCTACTATGGTTTGTTTGATGCCGGGTTCTAGAAAACAAGAATTACAGCATCATCTTCCCATACTTATACCCCTTGCCGATTCATTGAAAGCCAAACAATATTCACCGGTTTTTTGTATTCCTAAACATTTATCTGATTTATCAGTTTGTAAAGAGGTCCATCGATTTGAGCTTCACCATACTCCTTCAAAACTTCTATCTGAAGCTCAGGGTGGATGCGTAAAAATGGGCACAAGCACGCTTGAAACGGCATTATATGGGATGCCTTTCATTTCTTATTATTCTACTTCTTTTGTGTCCTATCTGATTTCAAAAAACAAGATAACATTACCATGGATTTCACTTCCAAATATCTTGCTAAACAGATCGCTGATACCTGAACATATTCAATCTCAAGCAAAACCGAAGATGATGTTGAATGCAATGATTGACATACTTGAACATGACCAGATTCGAAATACTCAAATAGAAGGTTTTCTTGAGCTACGATCATTACTTGGTGGGCCTGGTGCTTCCGAAAGAGCTGCACATGTGATATTGGAATCTCTCAATAATGAGAATTACCAATGATAGTCAGTTTTGGCATTGGACTACTCCGATTGCTCGCCTTCACTTGGCGATATGTTTACAGTGGTGAGAAACCATCTGTCTCAGATCCGTCAATCATTGTGTTTTGGCATGAACACATGTTACCCGGTTGGCATGCTCACAGAAATATGATTGCCAAAGCACTTGTCTCGCCTAGCAAAGACGGAGAAATCCTTACTAGATTACTCGATGGATGGGGTATTCAAACAATCAGAGGAAGCAGTTCACAAAACGGCAAAGAGGCTTTACAAGGGATGACAACCTGTTTGAAGTCCGGAATGAGCATCCTCTTAACACCGGATGGTCCAAGAGGTCCGAGACAAACATTTAAAGCCGGTGCTGCAATTGCTTCAATAAGAACGAGCTTGCCTTTGTTCTTGGTTTGCATCGAAGTCGATCATTGTTATATCTTCAAAAAAAGTTGGGATCGATTCAAATTACCTTTGCCATATTCTACCATTAGAATTACCTATTCAAAGATGATATTTGAAGGGGATCCTGAATCTCAAGATGATATTTCGACATTCATTGCTGATTGTGAATTGAAATTGAGAGAGGAACATTGATGTTTGCATTGATAGTAAAATTGAAGAATATATTGTATGATGAAGGTTGGTTTACTCAACTTCACGCGCAGCAACCTGTGATTAGCATTGGTAATATATCTTCAGGAGGTACAGGTAAAACTCCTTGCACGATGATGATTGCACGTTTGCTTAATCAAATGAATGTTCAGGCATCACTTTTATCAAGTGGTTATAAAAGAACAGGGGTTGGTGAGATGATCATCATGCAAGAATATTCTATGATTGATGATATTACCCCCGAAATGGTAGGTGATGAGGTATATCTTCATGCAATTTCAGGACTCTATCATACGGTTATTTCTAATCAGCCCAAATACAAAAGCATTTCTTCATTTTCTACGCCAATCATAATTGATGATGGGTTTCAACATCGGAGAATTGCCAGAGACCTTGACATTGTACTCATCAATAAAAAGGATCTCCATGATAGAATCTTGCCATTCGGACGACTTCGTGAACCACTAGAATCTTTACAAAGAGCACATGTGATAATGTGTACCGATGATACACCCGAAGTGGATATTCGACAATATATGAGTCCAGATGCTTTATTCTTGCGTATTGCATTTCACATAGACATACCGTATTTCATGAACAAACAAGTTGTTCCTGATTCATACAAAAGACATCCTATCATGGCGGTAGCTGGAATTGCAAATCCACAACGTTTCTTTGATACTCTCACTTCGAACGGGTTCACAGTCCGACATTCCCATTGGTTTAAAGATCATTTCTCTTATACTGAAGAACATGTTCATGCATTGTGTGCCGAAGCTTCAAAACATCAATGTAAAGCCATAGCAATTACGGAAAAAGATTTTGTTAAACTGTATAGTTTTGAATATGTGTTTACCAAGCATGGGATTGAAGTTCTTGTGATACCAATCATCCCACATATTCTGGAAGGAAAAAAGGAATTGCAAGACTATTTATTTTCAATTTGTTCACAAAAGGCAATCAATCAATGAATATTGCATTATCATATAGATCGGGTACTGAACATTCATTCTTATATGAAAAATGGCTTGGAACATTCTCAACTGTCACTTTTATCGCTATGAATGAAGTTCCAGTTGAAGAATATCAATCCGTGTTGCGAACATGTTCCGGTATTGTATTCACAGGTGGAGCTGATGTACATCCAGGATTATATGGTGCTGATAATCGATTAACCGAGTGTACCATAGAACCAGAGCGTGATGATAAAGAGACAATACTCCGTGACTTGTCATTGGAATTACAAATTCCAATTCTTGCAATTTGCAGAGGTGAGCAATTTTTTGCAGTTAAACATGGCGGTAGTCTTGTTGTAGACATTCCAACAGATATTCATCAATCGATGATCCATGGCAAGATTGAAGGCAAGGATTCTTTTCATTCGATTACAATTGAACCAAGATCTTTATTACATAAATTGACAAAAGTGGATGAAGCAATAGTCAATAGCGCTCATCATCAATCCATAAATAATGTACCTGCAGATTTCATCGCAACTTCATTTGCTCCCGATGGCGTGATTGAGTCGATTGAATGGGCAGATACTACAGGTAAACCATTTTTTCTTGGTGTCCAATGGCATCCTGAAAGAATGGATTATTCATCATCATGTTCATCTTCCATTGCACAACATTTCATGATGGAAGCTGAATCATATTCTTTGCTCTTACGATGAAGCATTTTTCCTTCCTCATGATATTCTTCAGCTTTTGCATGATTTCTTCTTGCGTGCAAAAGTCAGATATTAAAACTGATTCTAATGGACTCGATATCGGACCAAGAGAGCGATACATGAATATGTTACTCGCTGATCCCAAAACGGGGAAGATACCACAATACAGCAGAGCTCAAGAACTAGCATTTGCAAAGCGATTGATTCAAGACCAAAAAGATAAATCTTCGGATTTACTCAATGATGATTCATGGTACTTTGCCGGACCAAACAATGTTGGTGGCAGAACCAGAGCCATCGAAGTAGATATTCGCAATGAGCAGATAATCATCGCCGCCGGGGTGTCGAGTGGAATTTTTAAATCTACTGATCAAGGAAAAACATGGAAAAAAACTCTTCGAAATAATCAATTGCAAAGCATAACATGTATCATTCAAGACAAAAGACCAGGCAAAGAACAGAATTGGTATGCTTCCACCGGTGAATTTCATGGAAATTCTTCCGATTTGAATGGAGATGGAATCTATCAAAGTACCGATGGTGGGGAATCATGGAATATCTTACCTTCCACACAATCAAAAACACCACAAACATGGGATGCAGCATTTGAATATATATACAGCATAGCAATGGATTATTCGAATCTTCAGCAAGATGAACTCTATGTTGCAACAGCCTTGGGTGGAATTCTTCGTTCAACAGACGGTGGTAAATCTTTTCGAACGGTTCTCGGAAGTTTGGGAAATCAATCATCATTGTTTACAGACATATCAGTGACCCCAACCGGAATAGTCTATGCAACAATGAGTCAAATAGGTGGAGGTGGCGCTTCATCAAAAGTCAAAGGAATATGGCGTTCAGTTGATGGAATAAAATGGACTAATATCACTCCCAATGGATTTCCTGAACAATATTATCGTCTGGCGATTGGCATAAATCCAAAAGATGAACAACAAGTGTTTTTCTTTGGCTATACACCAAATGAAGGCAAACAATCTCGAAACTTCCGAGGCGACGTTGAATGGAATAGTCTTTGGCAATATAGATACCTTTCAGGAGACGGATCGGGTATCGGAGCTTCATGGGAAAACAGATCAAAGTATCTTCCAAATTTAGGTGGTCATTTTGGGGATCTCATAACGCAATCAGGATATGATTTAGTTGTGAAAGTCCATCCTGAAGACACAAATACCATCTTCATTGGTGGAACAAATCTTTATCGTTCTCGGTCAGGTTTCAAAGATACACTTCAAACAATGTGGATTGGTGGATATAAACCCGGTACTACAACTCCATATTTTGAAACATATCCATATCAACATCCTGATCAACATGGATTGCTTTTTTTGTCTTCGAATCAACGCAGAGCAATATGCGTGAATGATGGCGGAGTGCAAGTAACAGAGAATTGTTTGGAAGGAAACACCGTCTGGAAAGATTGCAATACATCTTATGTCACTTCACAATTTTACACGATTGCAATTGATCATGGAGATAAAAAGAAGAAGACTATCATAGGTGGCTTGCAAGACAATGGAACATATTTCACGAATGGTGTCAATCCTTTGACTCCTTGGACAATGCCACTAACTTATGATGGAGCATTTTGTGCGATTGCAGACAATGCATCAAGATATTATATGTCTGCACAACTTGGAAGAGTTGTCTCCATGAAACTTGATGATTCAGGAACAATTCTCGAAAGAGGTCGCATTGACCCCGCCGGAGGAAAAGACTATCTCTTCATTAATCCATTCATACTCGATCCTCAGAATCAGAATTTGATGTATTTGGCTGGTGGAAATATATTGTGGCGCAATAATGATCTTGCCTCCATTCCTATGAATAGATGGGATTCTACATCAGTGAATTGGGATAGTTTGCCTGCAACCAGATTGCCTGATGAAGAATTCATCACATCTATTTCTGCCTCAGTTCAACCTGCTCATCGAGTATATTATGGGACGAGCAAAGGCAATCTCTATGTGATAGAAAACGCTCATGTAGGAAATCCTATTCCAAAGAAAATCACTGGTTCCACATTTTCCACAGGGACTATACAATGCATTGCCATTGATCCAAGAGATGCGAATTCACTCATCGCAGTATTTAGTAATTATAATGTCATTTCATTGTTTCATTCATCCGATGGTGGTGATACTTGGTCATCAATTGGAGGAAATCTCGAAGAAAATCCGGCAGGTACCGGAGCAGGGCCTTCATGCCGATGGGCAGAGATCGTTCCGATGTCAAACGGATTCAAAGTGTATGTAGGTACAAGCATAGGATTATTTTCCACCGGTGCTTTGAAAGGAAATGCAACTTGCTGGGAACAAGAAGGGGTGAATACCATCGGTAATGCTGTCATCACGATGATGGATACAAGAATCGAAGATGGTTATATGGCGATTGCAACTCATGGAGCAGGAGTCTATACCGGTTCCATTCATTCAGTTCCAGAGAAAGTTGCAGCACCTACACTTCTGTATCCATCTCAAGACACAAACTCGCAAACCACCATGATGCGATATTCATGGAGCGTTTCAACTGGGACCGTATTTTCACGGTTGGAAGTTTCTGAAAAACCAGATTTTTCTCAATTGACATTTACCCGCTCAATGATACCGGCAGGATTATTCTCGGGATCAAGCGCTTTAAGAACAGGCAAGCGTTATTATTGGAGAGTCTTTGGAATAAACTCGGCCGGTGACTCAGAATCCTCAGAAATCAGAACATTTTCGATAGGAACTATTGCCACAATACAAGATGATATTCATCCTGAGATTATCAAGTCAGGAAATATGCTTATTGTCAAAAACATTTCAAAGCACATGAATTATTCAATCTTGGACCTTTCAGGTAGGAAGGTCTCAGGTGGCACGATTCATCCACCGGAGTATAGCTTTTCATTAGAAATGCTTCCAAAGGGTGTATATACTATTCATTTTTTGAGCAATGTTCATATAAAGCCTTATGTTTTCAATACTTTAGGCCAATATTAAGATATGGTAACATTGGAATATTAGACTAATGAAGCGTAATCTGGTAAATTTGCCGTACTAAATTACCCTGCTATCATCCTATGAAATTCCTTCTTGTTTTAGCTCTATTTTGTTTGATGGGTGCAACCTTTCAGAAGTCCACGTTGACAATCAAAGGTTCTGACACCATGGTTATTCTTGTGCAGAGATGGACGGAGTTATATCCTACCAAAACTGTTTCATTTCAAGTTACCGGCGGTGGGTCTGGAACAGGTATTGCAGCTTTGATCAATGGAACAACCGATATATGCGCTTCGAGTCGCCCAATGAAGCCGGCAGAAGTGCTACAAATGAAGGAAAAATACAATCGTGTACCCATAGAAATCCGCGTGGCTCGAGACGGAATCAGCATTTATGTGCACAAGGATAATCCCATTTCCAATATCACCATGAAACAGTTGAAGGAGATTTTCACCGGTAAAATCAAAAATTGGAAACAATTGGGTGGTGCAGATCATAGTATCATTTTATACTCCAGAGAAAATAATTCAGGTACTTATGAATTTTTCAAAGAGCATGTGCTATCCAAAAAGGATTTTGATCCAAGAGCGCAACATATGCCAGGTACATCAGCGGTTGTAGGTGCTGTTGCCATGGATAGATGGGGAATTGGTTATGGTGGTGCTGCTTATACAATCGGAGTTAAAGAAGTTCCTGTTGCCCTTGATGAAAAATCGCCTTTTTATCTACCAACCGAAGACAATATCCTTTCAGGTAAATATCCCATTTCTCGATTTTTGTATTTCTACACAAAAGACAAACCTCAAGGTCAAATGAAAGAATTCATTGACTGGGTAATCGGAAAAGGTGGTCAAAAAGTAGTGACTGATGTAGGATATTTTCCATCAATGAAATTCTGAATTGATTATGCCTGAATTTGTAAGAAAAAAAAGACCAAAGAAACAGGTAATCATTGAGTTACTTGCTGAGTGGGGTATTCGTATCACCGCAAGTTTCTCCATCATTGTGATCTTTTTGATATTCATCTTTGTTTTCAGAGAAGCAGGGGGCTTAATCTTTGGAACAGCCAAGGAATTAAAACCCAAAGTTGAAAAAAAAGTAAGTGAAGCAGACATTGTCAAACCTGAAGTGTACAATCCGGAAACCGGTGAAATCGAGAAGATTAAAGAGAAAGAGACAAAAAAGAAAAAGGATTCAAAGAAAATATCAATTTGGGAAAATATAGCTGGATCAGTCTGGCAACCTGTGGGAAAAGAACCTAAATACGGAATCTTTCCATTATTGGTTGGTACTCTGAAAGTGACGTTTATTGCATTACTCTTGGCAACACCACTTGCAATTTTTGCAGCAATTTATACAGCATTTTTTGCGAAAAGATCGCTTCGTGAATGGATTAAACCAATTGTTGAAATTCTCGCAGGATTCCCATCAGTTGTTTTGGGATTTTTCTGTTTGGTGACGATTGTTCGTGGCGTTAATCTCATTACGACTTTTCTGCAACCGGCATTGGATGGACTGGCTCAAGGAATTGGCTTCATCTTGCCATTTGCAAAGCAATTTTTCCAAGAAGCATTAACAATAAGTGAGTTTCATTACTCTGCATTTGTAGGTGGAATAGGTCTTGGTCTTGCTGTCATCCCCATCATTTTCACGATCACTGAAGATGCATTATCTGCTGTACCTAAGTCCTATAGAGAAGCCTCCTTGGCGCTTGGAGCAACAGAATGGGAGACTGCGTTTAACGTTATGTTGCCTGCAGCATTACCCGGTGTTGTTGCCGCTGTTCTTCTTGGTATTGGCAGAGCATTTGGAGAAACAATGATTGCACTCATGGCTACGGGGAATGCAGCATTGATATCATGGAATATGTTTCATCCAATTCGAACACTTGCTGCAACCATAGGATCAGAGACAGGTGAAGTTCAATGGGGATCATTACATTACAATATCTTGTTTTTCCTAGGTATTCTGTTGTTTGTGGTGAGTTTTACAATCAATGCCATTACTGAACTCTTTGTGAAGAAGTATTTGGCCAAAAAATTCCAAGGTGCATGATGAATACAATTTCGATTGCACAGAATAATTCCAAAAAGAAGATCAAAGAGTTCTTTGCTACTGGCATTCCCCTTTTTTCAGCTTATGTATTGATTGGCTTGATAGTTCTTTTGCTTGCTCATTTTATTTGGCATGGAATGCCGGGATTATCTTGGGAATTTTTGACGGAATCACCTCGAAATAATAATACCGAAGGTGGTATTTTCCCTGCAATATATGGAACAGTAATCCTTGTTTTTATCATGTCATTGCTAGGAGTTCCAATCGGTACTGCAACCGCTGTCTATTTAAGTGAATATGCAAAACAATCATCCATCTTTGCAAGAGCCGTACGTTTTGGCGTGAATACATTGGCTGGAGTACCATCCATCGTGTTTGGTCTATTTGGTGTTGGATTCTTCATGCAATTCATTGGAAAAGGCATCGATACTGCAACTGGCAGCGAAATATGGAGTAAGCCATCATTATTGTGGTCAGCAGCAACACTTTCAGTATTAACATTACCCGTTGTCATTGTATCAGTCGAAGAAGCACTCAGAACAGTGCCACAAGAGCTAAGAGCTGCGAGTTTGGCACTAGGAGCCACAAAGTGGCAAACAATTTGGAAGGTGGTCCTACCAAATTCCTTGACAGGCATTCTCACCGGTTCCATTCTTGCAATAGGAAGAGGTGCAGGAGAAGTTGCACCGGTCATATTTGTTGGAGCAGTGTATTCATTACCCGAACTTCCAAATTCACTGACCGATCAATTCATGCACATGGGATATCACATTTATGTTTTGGCAACACAATCACCGAATGCAGCTGAAGCTTTGCCTCTACAATATGCTTCAACATTGGTGTTATTGTTATTGGCCTTCAGTTTAAATCTAACGGCGGGACTCATTCGCATGAGAATTCGCAAACAACAATCATGATATTGAGAACAATACATCATGGCAAAAGACTCAGTTAAAATCAAAATTCGCAATTTCAATGTGCTCTATGGTGAGAAAAAAGCATTGAATGACATTACTTTGGATGTTCAAGCAAATAAAGTGACAGCATTCATTGGTCCATCCGGGTGCGGAAAATCAACATTGTTGAGATCCATCAATCGTATGAATGACTTGATTGATTCATTTACTGCAAATGGAGAGCTCCGCATTGATGACACTCATGTATATGATACTGACATCGATGTAGTTGAATTGAGAAAGAAGGTTGGCATGGTGTTTCAAAAATCCATTCCATTCCCAAAATCTATTTATGAAAATGTGGCTTATGGCTTAAGACTGAATCAAGCACCACCGAATGTAGAACTTGATCAAATCGTTGAAAATAGTTTGAAAAAAGCAGCGTTATGGGAAGAAGTCAAAGATCGCCTTCATGATTCTGCAACAGGGTTATCCGGCGGACAGCAGCAACGCTTGTGCATAGCTCGTGCTGTGGCCGTCAATCCTGAAATATTGCTCATGGATGAACCATGCTCTGCGCTTGATCCAATTTCAACGGCAAAGATTGAGGAACTTATTGAAGAATTGAAAGATTCATATACAATCGTTATCGTCACTCACAATATGCAACAAGCAGCAAGAGTGAGCGATAGCACAGGTTTCTTCTATATGGGCGACTTGATAGAATTTGATAAAACAAGAACCTTATTCACAAGTCCTTCAAAGAAAGAAACAGAAGATTATATAACCGGTCGTTTTGGCTGATTGATAAGTAAGATTTACAATAGAGCAGTAAGAGGAGCAAACTATGCATAGATCATTTGAAGACGATTTAGATAAACTCAGAACAAGACTCATCAGAATGGGGAGTCTAGTGGAAGAACAAGTTGAACTTGCATTCAAGGCATTGCTCGAATGTAATGAAGGTTTGGCAAAGCTCGTTATTGAAAGAGACGACAAGGTCGACAAATTAGACATCAAAATCGACAAACAATGTCAAAGAATCTTTGCTCTACAACAACCCGTTGCAAGTGATTTGCGACTGCTCCTTGCATCAATCAAAATCAACAATGAATTGGAAAGGATTGGAGATATGGCAACCAATATCTCCCATCCGGTTATTAATGATCCGGGTATTTGTGCTTTGGTCAATGAGTTTGGTTTTGATAAAATCACAACAGCCGCATATACCATGGTAAAAGCATCATTGGATGCATTTGTCAATAATGATGCTGATTTGGCAAAACATGTTCTTCCAACAGATTCAACAGTTGATGGCTTAGAACGCCAATTCAAATCGGATATCATCGCTCTCATGCGCGAAAAACCCGAAATCATCCCACAAGGTGTTGAATTAATCTCAATCCTGAGTAATATCGAAAGAATGGCTGATCATGCCACAAATATTGCAGAAAATGTCATTTTTCTCTTTGAAGCAAAGATGGTTCGCCATCGTCATTTGGAAGATGATTCGCTTTCCGGGGATGATCAGAGCTAATTCAGTAAGCAAACTCTCACCATGACCAATGATTGATTTTGTATCTTTGCACACATATTTTGAGTCTGAATCGTGCAAAAAACGAAAGCAATCATCCTAGCAGGAGGCAATGGAACAAGATTATATCCATTGACCTCTATCATAAGCAAACAATTACAGCCTGTCTATGATAAGCCAATGATATATTATCCATTGGCCACATTGATGCTATCCGGCATCCAAGATATTTTACTTATTACCACACCCCATGATGCACCACATTTCAGATCCCTTCTTGGTGATGGATCGCAATGGGGTATATCTATTTCCTTTGCAGAACAACATGCACCAAAAGGCATTGCAGAAGCATTCATATATGGAAAAGAATTTATAGGATCAGATCAAGTATGTTTGATACTTGGTGATAATCTCTTTTACGGAAAATTGGATTTTCTGAGAAATGCAATTCAGAATAATCAAGGGGCCACCATTTTTGGGTATCCGGTACAAGATCCAGAGCGATATGGAGTCGTTGAATTCAATTCGGATGGAACAGTATTGAGCATTGAAGAAAAACCCTCGCATCCAAAATCACAATATGCAATTCCTGGACTCTATGTTTTCGACAATAGAGTTATTTCCATTTCAGAACATTTACAACCAAGTCAAAGAGGCGAACTGGAAATCACCGATGTTCAAAAGAAATATCTAGAAATGAATGCATTGAAAGTGGAAAAGATGGGTCGTGGAATCGCTTGGTTGGATACTGGTACTCCCGAGAGTTTGCTTGAAGCAGGTGAGTTTATTCATGCAATAGAAAAAAGACAAAATCTAAAAATTGCTTGTCTGGAAGAAATAGCACTTCGAATGCAGTATATCGATACAACAACATATGAACGTTTATTGCATTCACTCCCGAATTCCTCATATCGAGAGTATTGCACGCGAGTTCTTCAAGAATTTCAATCCGCATAATTCAGGTACCAAGGTAGATATGTCAGAGAGTCGTAAACTCTTGCTCACATCGCCATTGCAATATGTGCGCTCAGTAGGACCCAAAAGGGCAGAGGCATTTGCATCACAAGGACTTCACACCGTTCAGGATTTCCTGCATTATATCCCTTTTTCTTATATCGATAGAACCAATATCCACACTATTTCTGATATTCTCAGTCGCCTTCGAAAAGAAGAAATATCCCAAGATACAGTACCCGAACAATTTTCCGATATTTCCATCAAGTCTGAATACACAGTCACAGCGACAATAATTGATGTCAGAGAAAAGAAGTTTGGTGCAAGCAAACGCTCGATACTCATCGTTACCGTAAGAGATGAGTCAAATGTGCAAGCTGATTGCTTGTATTTTAATATGGTTCCATATTTCAAAAACATCTTATTACCCGGATCATTGATTAGCATCAGCGGAATACCTGATTATGATGCAAAATGGAGAAAGTTAAGTTTTCACCATCCTGACATCATCGTTCTTGATGAAGAAGAACAAGAAGAGTATAAACAAGGAAGAATACTGCCAAAGTATCGACTATCACAATCGATGAAACAAGCACATATTTCAATGAAAATCATGCGCAAACTCATCGATGTGATTTTTGAAGACTTAACGGAACGCTTGCCAGAAACTTTGCCAAATGCGATAAGAGATTCAAATCAATTCCCTGATAAACATGAAGCCATCTTCTCTTTACATGCACCTCCGAATGCAGAAACATTGATGCGTTCACGAGAAAGAATGAAATATGAAGAACTGTTTTATTTTCAACTCTTTCTTGAATCAAAAAGATCGCATGTGCATACAATGGAGAAAGGTCCCATCTTCCCACAAAAAAGTGCATTGGCAAGAAAAGTACATGATGCCTTGCCGTATCAACTCACACAAGATCAAATTCAGTCACTTTGGGACATATCTCGTGACATTACATCAGGAAAACCAATGAATCGCCTTTTACAAGGCGATGTAGGAAGTGGGAAAACCATTGTTGCTTTATTGACAATGCTTCAGGCAGTAGATGCCGGATATCAATCTGTTATCATGGCACCTACGGAGATATTGGCAGAACAACATGCTGCATCATTTTCAGCATTGTTGGAGCCACATGGAATTCACATAGCTCAGTTGCTTGGTGGACAATCCACGAATGAACGCAAGGAAGCTTTACAATCTATCGAGAATGGTGATGCAAAGATAATTATTGGTACGCATGCAGTGTTTTCACAAAGTGAGCAATCAAAACAAGTGATTAAGTACAATAACTTAGGACTTATCATCATTGATGAACAACATCGATTTGGAGTAGAACAAAGAGCACGCATCAAGTCCATGGCTACAGCTTCACTACAAGATTCGTCGATTGTACCACACATGCTCGTGATGAGCGCTACGCCAATACCCCGAACTCTTTCGATGACACTCTATGGAGACTTGGATAATACAATCATCAAACAATTGCCAAAGGGAAGAAAACCAATAGAAACAAGCATTGTGTTTGAAAGTACTTTGGACCAAACATTTTCATTCATAAAACAACAACTTGATTCTGGACATCAGGCTTATATTATTTATCCGCTCGTGGATCCATCAGAGAAAGTGGCTGCTAAATCAGCAACCGAACATTATGAATTTCTCAAATCTGACATATTTGATCAATACTCTTGTGGTCTATTACATGGCAAGATGCATTGGAATGAAAAAGAAACAATCATGCAAGACTTCAAAGACAAGAAATATCAAGTGCTTATAGCAACAACTGTAGTTGAAGTGGGAATCGACATTCCAAATGCAACCGTTATATTGATCGAAAATGCAGAACGCTTTGGATTGGCACAATTACATCAATTGAGGGGAAGAGTTGGAAGAGGTCAATCTCAATCATATTGCTTTCTTGCAACAAAAGATCACTTCCGTTATCAAGTAAAGAAGCAAGACAATCAACAAGTGCAAATGGAAAGGAAATCAGCCATTGCACGACTTATAACTATGTCATCAACAAATGATGGATTTTCCATAGCCGAGGCTGATATGAAATTACGAGGTCCGGGGGACTATCTTGGAACAAGACAATCAGGAATTCCTAATTTCATGTTTACAGACCTAGTAAACGATATTGAATTGATTGCAAAAACAAAATCCGATGCTGCAGAATTAATCAGACGAGATCCACAATTACGTCTTAATGAACATTTGATGGTACAAAAAGAATTTCTACGATTGAAGTCTACCGATGCACATTATATGAGTATAGCATGAGAATATTTCTTTATATCATTGGAATATTTGTGCATCTTTTTCTAGTACCCAATGCTTCAATTGGGCAGTTAACTATTCATTCTTATGGCATTGATATGGGAAGTGCAGTCAATGCAATAAGCGTTGGATATCAGAATTTTGAGTCATTGGGAATGGGTACGAATTTTATCAATGAAGGACAACCGGAACTTTCTCCACTTCAACCATTGATTGGATGTTCCATCATCATGGAATATACACCATTCTTATTAATGGGAAGAATAAGTCATGATAATCGATCGGGAATCATTCAAGATGAATTCGTACAAAATTCTCCTGCAATGAAACCTCATTTGTCATATCTGACTCTTGAATCTGCTTTGATGATCGAACCTTGGAAAAATATTTCTGCCTATGGAGGACCATCACTCTCATTTCTGATTAACAATCAGATAGGATCAATCGGTGATAAAAGCAATAATTCACCACTCTCAGGTATGAATTCACCAATACCAGGTGTTTTCGGTGGTATTTCAGCAAATATTCCATTACGGTATTTTGTAAATCAGCAAGAAATGACAATAAGTCCTTTTATTGAAACATCACTGCTTTTTGATCAAAGAACTGGAGAATTTCC
>JBMSYN010000012.1:0-77685 GCA_049426725.1 Candidatus Kapaibacteriota bacterium | reverse complement strand
GCATCGATGGGGGTATTTCAGATAGTAGGTCAGAATACAGATGAAGATTTTGAATCAGGTGGATCATTCAATACATCATCAAAAAATAAGACAGCAACGATAACGGTTCGATTGGAGTATGAAGCAGAGTAAATATATAAGGCATGATTCACATCATGCCTTTTCTTTTACATTTTCAATCCGATTTCTCGGAGTCTTTCATCGAGATATTCACCTGCAGTCATATCCGAATACTGTTTGGGATTATCCGGAGTAATGCAGGATTCTAAGCATGTTAAATCCATATTCGATTTTGGATGTAGAAAGAATGGAACTGAATAGCGTGAGGTACCAAGCAATTCTCTTGGCGGATTCACGACGCGATGGGTTGTTGATTTAAGTACATTGTTTGTGAGTCTTTGCAGCATATCACCAACATTTACGACAATATCATTACCTTGTGCTTTCACCGGAAACCAAGTTCCGTCGCGTGTGAGCACTTCCAATCCATCTGCACTAGCGCCTATAAGCAGAGTAATCAGGTTAATGTCTTCATGTTCTGCAGAGCGCACGGCATCGGGAGCAATGGAATCAGGGTTTTCAATTGGAAAATAATGTAATGCACGAAGTATGGAATTTCCATTGTGAACATGAGATTCGAAATAATCTTCTCGCAGATCAAGATAGCGTGCAATGGCTCTAAGCAAATGCATGCCTGTTAGTTCAAGTTGTGCATAAGCTTCTCTTAGAACGACATTAAATCGCGGTAATTCAGCAACCATGATATTTTCGGGATATTCATGCTTGACCGGATCATCATCCATTACGGTTTGACCACATTGCCAGAATTCCTTCAAATCGGGAGTGAGAGCATCTTTTGCCTTTTCTCGTCCTTTGCCTGTATACCCTCTCTGACCGAATAACTCAGGAATTTCATACGCTCTTTTTACCGATTCCGGTAAATCAAAATAGAGTTGAATATGCTCGTAAAGTTCCTCAATAAGTTGCTGATTCAAACCATGATTGGCAATCATCACGAAGCCGGTATCATTGAATGCTTTACCAAGTTCTTGTGAAAATGCATCCTGCTTATCAAGATCTTTGCCGATAAAATCGAGCAAATCAAGTCTTGGAATATTGATTGCGGGCATAAGTACTCCTTTAAAGTGACTTGCGAAAATACACATAAGAATGTGAACAAGTGCCATGAATGAATTGCTGTGTTGATTCAATCAGTTGTGCCTATCTTTGAAACAATGAATCCTTGATTGCCTTACCCATTACTAATGATTATGATCACCTATTTAAATAAACGGATAGAAGAAGGGAATCTTCTTTTGAATGATGGAAAATTCGCGGAAGCCAAAGAATTTGCAATCAGCTATATAACTGAACTAAAATTGGGTGATTATGATGTACATGAGTTATATGAAGCATTGAATATTCTTGCATTTTCATTCATAAGAAGAACATTGGCGAGTGATGCCATTCCCATAGTTCAAGAAATGCTGGATCTATGTGATCGATTGCCTGAAGAAATAAAACTGGCAAAGAGATTCAGATGCAATAATATTCTTGGTTTATTGTATTTCGAATTAAGCAGAAGCAATGAAGGACTGTTGTTTTTGGAAAAAGCACTTGTGATTGCACATGAAATAAATGACAAAGACATTTTATCAACCATAACCGGGAATCTTGGCCTTGTTCATGCTTCTCTTTCGAATGATGTAAAAGCATTGGAATTACTCAGATATTCTGAAGAGTTATCAAAAGAATTAAAAACATTCGATCATCTGGCAATTGTTTCTGACAATATTGCAAACATTTTCAATAAACATGGCGATTTTCCAAAGGCATTGGAGTATTTTACGAAAGCATTGCAATTACACACGGAATCAAATAAACCAGACGGTATTGGACGAGCATTGGGGCATATAGGAAGCGTGTATTTTTCAATGGATAAACCTGATAAAGCACAAGAATATTTGTTTCGTGCTCTAGATATTCATGAAGAAATTGATTACAAAAGAGGCATTGAAACCTGGAATGAACTGTTGGGTGATGTAATGCTTGCGAAAGGCGATGCTGAAGCAGCGCTTAATCACTATAAAAGAGCAATAGAAGTAAATCGTGAACTTGGAAACCCCATAACGGAAGCAGTTCATATTGGATCTTTAGGGGATGTGCATTTTCATAAAGGTGATATGGATATTGCCTATGAATGCTATAATACCGCGCTAGATATGCTGAAAGGTTCCGAACGAATAGGTGATTATTTTGACATACTCTTGCAAAGAACAAAAATTCAATCTGATCCATCATTTTCTCAATATGATGCTGCGCAGGCGGAAACCACATTATTGGATTCTTTGAAATTACTAAGTCCTCTTTCTTTGAAATCAATTGAATTGCATTATGAACTGTTCCTTTCTGATTTGTACAAATCACAAGGAAAATGGGAACAAGCATATAACCATTATGTTCATTCAATGAAAATCCGTCAAGATCTCAATTCAAATGAAATTCGCGAAAAGATAAATGACCTGGAATTTCAACAGGCATATCAAAAGATGGAACAAGATAAATTGGTTGAAATGACGAGACTTCAAGAAAAAGAATCGCTACTTCATGAGATATTGCCTTCTCATGTAGCAGAAAGAATCATTCAAGGAGAAAAAACAATAGCAGAGGAATGTCAAGACATGACAATCATGTTTGCTGATATTGTTGGCTTCACCTCACTTTCAGAGCATCTACCTCCATCTCAGATTATTGAATTGCTCAATTCTGTCTACTCTGATTTAGATGAATTGGCAGAACAACATGGAATAGAAAAAATCAAGACTATTGGTGATGCTTATATGGCGATTTGTAATGGTGATCAAGATATAACAGAGTATAAAAAGCGCATACTCACCTTCGCAAAGCACATACTACTGACTTGTAAAAATATTATATTGCCTAATGGTGAAACACTTCAAATGCGGATAGGTATACATAGTGGACCAACTGTCACAGGGGTGATAGGCACCAAAAAACTCAGTTATGATGTCTGGGGCGATGCAGTTAATACTGCTGCGAGAATGGAATCATACGGAGAGCCAGGAACGATTCAAATATCACAGCAGTTTTATGATGATGTCAAGCATTTTGAGATAGTCCAATCCATGCATATATTGGCTCGTAAAGAATTGGCAATAAAAGGCAAAGGTATGATGCATACAGTTCTTCTACAACTTTGAATATGTTGATTTTTATATTTTTTAGGTGAGATTATGAAACACATGTTTACCGTGCTATTTGCAATATTCGCAATGTTGCAATATATGGAAGCATCAAGTGGTGGTAAGACTGGTAGCTCTCAAGCGGGTTGCGGTGGTTGCCATGGCGGACAAAACAATGCAACTGCAGTTTCTTTGCGTGAGGGAGCAGGGCCATTTACCGTGCAGGCCGGAGCTTCGAAAAGTTTTACTGCAGTCGTTGCACATGCTACATTAACCAAAGCAGGAATGAATCTCAGCATCAAGAATAGTTCAAATGTCAATGCGGGAACATATTCAGCAATGAGCAATTGTTTTAGTTCCGGTGGTGAGATTACACAGCCAAGTCCGGCAAATATGTCGAATGGTGAAGCAGAGTTTGGATTTACTTGGACAGCTCCATCCACTCCCGGGACATACACACTTTACATGGCAGGGAATGCAGTCAATGGAAATGGAAATGCAAATGGTGATGCATGGAATTTATTAGATGCAATAACAATCAATGTTGTAAGTGGACCATCGCTAACCATTACAAGTCAAAATACACCAAGCACGGTTTGTAGAAATGGTACGGTGAATGTCACTTGGACAGGTACTAATCTATCAGGAAATACCATCATTGAATTGTCCGGCCCAAATGGCGGTGGACCTTGGACTCCCCTGGGATCTGTTCCAGCTACAACATTGAGTTATACTTGGACTGTCCCTGATATTCAATCACTCGCAAACAATTATAAAATTCGTGTAACGAATGAGAGTGCTATTGATACAACAAATGCCGGCATAGCATTACTTCCGGAATCGGATATTCTTACGCATTCGGCACCATTTGATACAGCCTGCATTGGAAGTAATAAAACATTAACAATTATTACCAAGAATAGTGAATCGTGGCTATATTTTCAATGGTATAAAAACAATGTCATTATTCCCGGAGCTACCACAAGAACATTGAATCTTAATGCTATCACCATTGACAAAGCGGGAATTTATACTTGTATTGTTACAGGTTGCACAGAAACCACAAGCAATCCAACTGCATTGACAGTGATAGCACAAACAGCAATCACGGCACAACCTACTTCCATAAATGGATGTAAAAATACTTCTGCGACATTGAGTTTGACCGCTGTAGGATCTGAGCTACATTATCAATGGAAAAAAGATGGTGTAGATATACCAAATTCAGATAAATCTTCATTAACATTCTCATCATTAAAACAAAGTGATGCAGGATCATATACTTGTGTTGTAACTGGCTATTGTGGTAATCCTGTAACAAGTTCCTCAGCAACAATATCAATCATTCCAAGTCCTGTAGCAAATCTTGCATTTAGTAATGACACTGCTTTATGTGTTGGAAAACCATTCAAAGTTTCAGCGACAGCAACTGGCGGAACGATTACATCTTATATCTGGAAAAAAAATGGAACAACACTGCAGATTACGGATTCAGTTTTGAATATCGCATCTTTGAATGCCACTGATGGAGGCATTTACTCTGTTGCAGTCATGAACTCTTGCAATGAGATGTCAACTGAAAAAACAATAAATGTACTCGTCAGAGAATTACCGATGGTTCTTTTACAACCAAAAGACACCACAGCGGTTGAAGGTACACTTGCTTCCATGCGTATCATTGCTAGTGGAACAGATATTCGTTATCAATGGCGTAAAAATGGAGTAAATCGCCCTGGAGATACGAATGCGGTATTGACAATTGGCAATGCAGTGCTTGCTGATAGTGGTTCATATGATTGCATTGTTTCAAATGTTTGTCAATCAGTAACTTCTGCTGCAAAAAAATTAACCATTACAAAAGCACCGACAGGACCAAGGCTCACCCTTTCTCAATCTGTGATTGATCTTGGATGTGTAGACAGAGGAACTAGTCAAAATAAAACTATAACAGGTCTACTTAAAAATGAAGGTGAAACAGATTTGATTGTCACTGCCATGAATATAGCAGGTGCGCAAGCATCACTTTATTCTATTGTTGGTGCAAAATCCTTCACTTTAACTCCCGGACAATCTCAAGACATCACCGTCAAATTTACTGCCGGTGAAACATTGACAAATACTGCAGATATCACAATCAAAAGTAATTCAACAACTGGCGACAAAGTACTAGCATTGATTGGAAAAAGTTGTTTTGAGAGAATCGACACAACAGCATTTTCTTTTGGAAAATTATCTGTAGGATTAAAGAGTAAAGACACAACAATTCGTGTTTGTAATACTGGAAGTAAAGATGCAAGCATCACTGGTATGACAATTATGGGATCTGACAAATTCAGTATTAAGAATTCACCTGTAACACCATTCGTGATTGCAATCGGAGAATGTAAGAATATAAATATCTCATTTAGCGCAGATCAAAGTGGAGTATATACTGCAGGATTAAAGATTACTTCTGCTCTTGGATCATATACAATACCATTGAACATTGAAATTGCTACTTCCATTGCTGAAGATGATTTTTCATCACTTCAAATCATGCCTAATCCGACTCAACAACAATTCAGACTAACAGGATTGAGAACGGCAGGAATTGAAAGTATCAGCATCTATTCAATGATGGGTCAGAAATTGCAATCTATATCCGGACCATTTACAGATGATGTAATTGAGTGCACTATTGATGGTCATCCATCAGGCTTATATGTTGTCCGTTTGGAATCCAAAGATGGACGAATATTCACTCGACATATCATGAAACAAGAATGATAATGAGGCCTGTTTAGTAAACAGGCCTTTTTTTATGGCGTTTTTGCACAGATTTTGAAAATATTTCATCTGAATCTTGTGTTTGGCATAATCTTTTGGGGTAAAGATTGATGAATCTACACAAGGAATACACATGAGATATATCTTCTTCTTGGCAATGGCTTTATTTCTGTGCAGTCATGTGATTTTGCACGCTGATGAACCTGCAAAAAGGCATACTGCTCGATTTGCGGGCACATATATGTTTGGTTCTGCAATTCACAAAGATGTCGATGAAGATGATGATGATCATGTAGGACCGGGAGGCAAGGTATTACTCTATCCTGAATCAGATTCCACGATGTTGTTTTTCATGGAAGTGGAGAAAGGTGAACCTGCAAATGTGATTGGAAGATTGACCGGAAAAATCACATTGAAGAGCAATAAAGGAATATTCACATTGAATAATCAGTTGGGAATCCCTATTTGCAAATTGTCATTTCAGATTGAAAAAAAGTTTCTTGACATACGCACGATGGAAGGTCTCGGAGAATGTGGTTTTGGACCCGGTGTGAAAGCAGATAATCGTTTTTTCCGATATAGTGGTGAGATTCCTGAGTGCTATGAAGTGGATGGAAAGAAAACATGCTTTGAGAAAAATGAAAAAATAATTGACAAAAAAACAATCCCACCAACGACTAATGTCGGAACTCCACAATGAACATTAGATTCATTGAATGTAATCCACGGATAATTATCGGTAGGTCATTGACTTTGCCATTGCAATCAATGGACGTGTTTTCACTCTGGCAGCAATTTAGAACAGAACAAATGCAAGCAGGCATCATTAATGTGGAATTGTATTCCATGCAAGCATATCATGAATGGCCTCCCGCAACTTCGATTACTCACTTTGCATGTCTTGAAAAAATTGACAAGCAAGAATACCCCACAGGATGGATTGAATTTACAATCCAAGGCGGCAAATATGCCACTTTTGAGTATGGTGGAACAAGAGCGGAATTTCCGACCATGCTCAAACATGTGATTCTTGATATTCTACCTAGAACCAAGCATCAATTTGACCCCACCCGCAATCAATTTCAGATTATGCCATCAGAGTATTCGATGTCTGATCCAAATGCAATTGAATCTGTATTCGTGCCTGTATTATGATGTCGTTCACATGGAGCTAAATGATGTCGCTCCCATGGAGTTCTCCGAGCGATGTCGAGGAGAGCTTCACTCATACATCCTATCAATTGTATCCTTATATTTCGCTTCCACGAATTTGCGTTTTACTTTTTGTGTCATAGTGAATTCGCCGGCTTCGACACTGAATGGTTGACGCTTGACGATGAAGTTTCTAACGCGTTCAAATTTTGCAAGATCTTTTTCGAAAGATTTCATTTCTTTTTCAATCCAAGCATGAATCGCATTGTCTTGAATAAATGGATCTGATTCAGAGAAGAATGCTTCATCCTTATTGAATTTCTCTTTTATCTCATCTTTATTTGGAACAATGATCGCAGTGAGATATTCTCTTTTGTCACCAATCAAAAAGATTTGTTCGATGGCAGTACTTTTTGAATATTGATTTTCAATTGGCGTTGGATAGACATTTTTCCCAAAGCTATTTACAAGCATATTTTTGATGCGATCTGTGATTTTCAGATATCCTTTGTAGAAAGTTCCGATATCACCGGTGTGGAACCAACCATCTGCATCCATGACTTCTGCTGTTGCATCAGGTTTATTGAGATAGCCATGCATAACATTGGGCCCTTTGACGAGTACTTCACCTTCAGGACAAGAAAAATCTTTTGCAAATGAATCATATGTCTGCACGGTATATAATTCTTTTGTATCTGGATTTTGAATTGCAACCGTACATCCCGGTGCGACGCGTCCTACGGTACCATAAACTTGTCGTTCAAATTCATTGACAGAAACAAGCGGAGAAGTTTCTGTCAATCCATATCCTTCAAGTACGAGGATATCAAGATTTTTAAAGAAGATTCCAACATGCGGATAAAGCGCTGCACCACCGGACACAACGATGCGCATTCTCCCGCCCATGCGTTCGCGAATCTTGCTAAATACAAGTTTGTCTGCAATTGCAAGTTTAAATGAAAGCAATGCTCCCGGCTTTTTTCCATCTTCATTGAGCACTCGTTTTGCATCACCTTGAGCGAATGCCCAAAGGAAAATCTTTGATTTCAAACCGCCATCAGCCAATGCCATTTTTTGCACGCGATCATAAATCCGTTCGAGCAAACGCGGAACAGATGCCATCACTGTCGGACGCACTTCCTTTATATTCGTGGCAATTGTTTCTATTCCTTCGGCAAATGCAATCGTGCCACCGATATAGGTAGAGAGATAATAAGTGGCGAGTCTTTCGAAGACATGACATAATGGAAGAAATGACAGAAACACATCATCGGGTCCGATATTGCTCACGATTGTTTTTGCTGCTTTTGCATTGCTCATGAAATTTCCATGACTCAGCATCACACCTTTGGGAACGCCGGTTGTCCCTGATGTATAGATCAATGAGGCAAGATCATTTTCAGTAACAGAAGTGAAAATATCTTGTATGGCAGATGCATATTCTGATTCTTTTTGCTTTCCTTTTTCTATTATATTTTTCGCACTGATTACCTTCTCATGTGATTCATTGCTTTCAAAAGCAGTGATGATTGTTTGCAATGATGTTCCGCGTGCATCGATTGAAAGGACTCTTCTCAAAAGAAAAGGACTTCCAACAAGAATGGCTTTTGATCCACTGTCATTGAGGATATACTCGATTTCGGATTCTGACAATGTTGGATAGAGCGATGCATTCACGAGACCAAGTTTCAAGCATGCTTGATCGAACAGAATATATTCCGGAGAATTTTCAAGAATGAATGCAACTCGATCACCCTTGCGTAAACCCATATCATGCAATGCAGAAGCAATTGCATTTATTGAATGTAGTACTTCGCCGAATGATATGTCTTTATATGAACCATCTTTTTTTTGCATTAAAAATGGTTTATCAAGTCCTCGCAATGTATGTGCTGAATGGAGAAAAAACCCATGTAAAGAATGTGCATTCATATATGTAATCCGATATTGTGAATGAATGTAATCTACAAAAAATCAATGATTTGTATAAAAACTGGATTCAATGATTGAATTCAACCTTTACGATGCGTAATTTGTGCCCTGATTTTCATAATTCTTGGACTTCAATGAACATTATACTACTATTATTGGTGCTACTCTGTAGCTCGTCGCTGATTGCGCAGCATATACAACAGTTTACCCCGTATGATGACCAGATTCCGGGTATCATTAAGAGTCATAAACCAAGCTATGATTCATTATATCCCGACTGGGCGAAAGAACTGTATGTTTATCCAGCAAATGCTGAAAAAGTGCAGAATGGTTTGCGTGCTTATATGAGGCAGAATCCTGATGCTCATAGTGCAATCATTCGATATGCAAAGCAATGGTTACATGCAGTTGCTGATTATAAAGATGAACATGGATTTGTTCAGCTTTCAACTCAAAGTCAAGATGTTCAAGCATTCAAGCAGGAACAATCTCTTGCTGGAAAAGGCAATTGGAGTTTTTGGGGTCCGAAAGAAACATTTTGGCTCAATGAGTCCGGCTCATCAACCGAACCAAAGTCATGTCCATGGCAAGTGAATATCTATGCATTTGATGTGTCGGAATCTAATCCTTCCATTCTCTTTGCGGGTACAGAAACAGGATTTGTGAATAAGACCACAGACAAAGGTTTGAATTGGATACAATGTGGAAGAGACTATTATTTCGGTGGTGGCATTACGGCAGTGGCGATTCACCCCACAAATCCCTCAATCGTTTATGTGAGTGGTGGAAGACAAATCCACAAATCCACTGATGGTGGCATAACATGGAAAGCAATGCTTACTGAGCGTTTTGGTGCTGATAGATTGAAGATTGATCCATCTAATCCAAATGTGCTGATTGGAGCAGCACCTGAAGGTGTTTATCGTTCAGAGAATGAAGGATCAACTTGGGTGAAAGTATGGAATGCACCTGCTTATGATATAGAATTCACACCCGGAAATTCAAAAAATGTCTATGCACTTGTGAAAGAAAATGGAAATTTCAGATTGGTGCAAAGCACGGATGGAGGAAAAACATTTTCAGTTCATTCAGCATTTCCATCAGACATCGTTGAATCATCCGGTGGACTTCTTGCGATGACGCCGGCGAATACAAGCATGATATATGCTGTATTGTTGAGCAAAGATGATATACCTCATTTACTGAAAGGAAGAGTTGGTGGAGCAAACCCACAATGGACAACGGTCAGAAAAGGAAAAACAACAGAGTTTCCAATGAATAATTGGCAAGGATATTTTGATTTGGTCTTGGAGATTTCACCCAAAGATTCAAATATGATATTCACCGGAACTGCATCATTGTATAAATCAACTAATGGTGGTTCCACCTTTACGCTTATTGGTGGTTATGGTGGGAATATTCCGGTGCATCCTGATCAACAAGATATGAAACTCATGTCCAATGGAGATTTCTGGATTTCAACAGATGGTGGTTTTACACTTTCAACAGATGCATTTTCAAATCCTAATAATGCATTCGCAAGAAATAATGGAATTGTTGGATCAGATTTCTGGGGATTCGATCAAGGTTGGACAGAAGATATTGTGATTGGAGGCCGCTATCATAATGGAAATACCGCCATTTCGGATAGATATCAACCAAAAGCATTGCGTATGGGCGGCGCTGAATCACCAACGGGTTGGGTTCTACATCATAAACAACGACATGTGGCTTTCAATGATTTGGGCAATGGTTGGATTTTACCCAAAACAGCAATCGGAAAACCGGAAGGGAGATTCATCTATAGTAAGTTTCCCAACATGGAAGAATATGGCGGAAGAAGAGGAAATCTTTTGCATCATCCTGAATATAGCACGATGCTGTTTGTTGGCGAAGGCAAAGGATTCTGGATGTCAAAAGATGCAGGAGAAACATGGGATTTGATGCATGCATTCGACAATGCAGTGCGCTTCATGCAGATTAGTTATGCTGAAAAAGATCCAATCATCTATGCGGATATAGTGAATGAAGGAATGTATCGTAGCAAAGATCTTGGAAAAACATGGACTGCAATCACATCATTGTATAGCGCGCCAAATGGAACCAATGCTTGGAAAGGAAGAACGCATATTTCGGTATCGCCAACAAATGGAAATGTGGTTTATGCAACTTTCTCAAATGGCACATGGAGTGCGGATCTTGGTAAAGTATTTCGTACCACTGATGCAGGTGAAACATGGAATGATTTTTCCGGAACTGTATCCGAATATTTAAAATGCACTGTTGTGCAGCCGGACAAAAACGGAAAAGACATAGTCTATCTTTTCACGAATGCAAAAAATGCAAAGTCAGGCAAAGCATATTATCGCACTGCTGAAATGACTGATTGGGCATTGTTCAATGAAGGATATCCTGCAGGCATGAGCGTAAATCTTGCGATGCCATTTTTCAGAGATGGAAAAATTCGTGTTGCAGGAAATGGCAGCGTATGGGAATCTCCATTGATTGACACAAGTTTTACTCCGATTGCAAAAGCATGGGTGGGACCACAAGTGGTATCATGTGGTGAAGACACGGTGTCTATGACAGATCATTCTTTGTTCATCAATCGCAATGCAAAACGCACGTGGAAGATTGAGCCAGAGCCGTTATGGATTAGCGATAAGAATGCCATGAATCCACAAGTGGTATATGGTGCAAAAGGAACATATAGCGTATCGCTCATATTGGAACAGGAAGGAAAAACATATACATCATCGATTGTTCCTGTGACTGTTAGACCATGTCCATCGATTGAAACATGCGACAATCCAGGTTTGCTACCCAAAGGTGATTGGAGCATCATGAAATTCAATAGTCAAGAAGTAAATTACCCGGGTCTTGCAAGCATGGCAATTGATGGTGATCCAAATACCATTTGGCATACTAGATGGAGCACTGGTAATGATACTATTCCGCATGAAATGCAAATTGATTTTGGGTTTGCTTACAAGCTCTTCAAGTTTGCCTATCAAGGAAGAGGAGATGGTGGAGTTAATGGTCGCGTTAAAGAAGCAGAATTCTATTTTACCAATGATACCATGAATTGGGGTAAGGCATATCCGGCAATATTTGACAATAACAGTGCAATACAATGGCTATTATTGGATACAGGAGGCATTACGGCACGATATGTGAAATTCAGATCATTGAAAGAAATAAATGGAAATCCCTGGACCACTGTTGCCGAATTTTATGGACAGGGATGCATACCTCAAGAGCCAAGTTCAGTCAAAGAAGATATACAAGCACTTGCGGTATTTCCTAATCCCACATCTGGAATAGTGACTATTCCAATCAGTGGTGAAAACATGCAATCCATTGATATAGTTGATGTTAGTGGCAAAATAGTTCGTAATTTTACAATCCCATTTGGAATGGAAGATATCACTATTGACTGTTCAGGATTGGGAACCGGGATGTATCACATTCGGTTAAAGCATAGCAATGGAGCATTGTTCCGTTGCAGTATTGTCATACAATAACTTCATATATACCATGAAAACATATATCGCACTATGCTTTGTACTTGTGTTGTCCATGAGCATGGACATGAATTCTCAAGGTTGTGTAGCCACAAGAGGAATGAGTTCTTGTGGTGGATCGAATACAATGGGAATGGGGATTAATCTTTCTCCCGGAGAATGGAATTTCGTGACAGGCTTTCGATATTTCGAATCATTCAGACATTTCCGTGGTGATCATGAAGAGCCCCAGAGAGTTGCTAATGGTACAGAGGTTTGGAATTGGTCGAGCTTTTTGGATCTCACATTGAGTTATGGGATTACCGATCAACTTTACGCCACGGCTACTTTGCCTTATATGCATCATAATCGTTCATCAATGTATGAACATGGGGGAAATCCTCCGAGTGGATTAGGTCAAAGACATTCCACCGGTTCTTCAGGATTGTCCGATATTCGCTTTGGTATTGGATATTGGTTATTCGAACCATTTGAACATGATTTCAATTATGCGATTGGAGTAGGAGTAAAGCTAGCAAGCGGACAATACGATTGTAAAGATTTGTTTTATAATCAAGGTCCGAATCGCGATACGAACATGCTGCAATTTGTTGATCAATCCATTCAATTAGGTGATGGCGGAACGGGAATATCCATTGACTTGCAAGGATATCATCCTATTAGCCATCAGATTGCAATTGCCACCAATGCATTTTATTTATTCAATCCTCGTGAAACAAATGGCATTCCAACACTCAGAAAAGATGCTTTTGGAAATACCATTGATTTTTCTGTACCTGATCAATATGGTGCTCGAATTGGAGCATTTTACAATTCAGAATCAGGATTGAGCGGGTATTTTGGAGGTCGCATTGAAGGCGTTCCATCGCATGATGCTTTTGGTGGTAGCAGAGGATTTAGAAGACCTGGTTACTCTGTTGCCGTTGAGCCCGGTATTTCTTATGCATTTGATGGAATGTCTGTATTTGCAAGTCTTCCACTTGCGGTTTATCGTAATCGAGTGCAAAGTTATGATGACTTGGAAAAGACAAGAGTGAATGGTGTATTTACCAATGGTGATGCCGCATTTGCAGATTATGTGATCAATCTTGGTTTTTCCTGGCGATTCGGTGGAAAGGATCATAAGATGTGATGAACCTTCATATCATCTATCGCATTTCAGATGCAGGATATTCCAAAGTGAAACCTGCTTATATCAACAATGAAAATTGTCTGCGCAATGCAGTCTCTGTATTTCATGATGCAGTCTTTCATGTCATTGCAGATAATGTAAGCGAAGAAACCTATGCAATGATTTGCAAGTATGTGAAACCGGAAAATATTCAAAGAGTTTCTGTGGGACATGGAGCGGGGACATTCAATTTGGGATTGGATATAGCATTAACCTTTCACGATGATGATATCGTCTATCATCTCGAAAATGATTATCTCCATCGTCCGGGATCACCGACATTGATGCGAGAAGTCCTCCAATTTGGAAGTGCATATTGCAGTCTCTATGATCATCCCGATAAATATAGGTCTCCGGCTATTGGTGGAAATCCATTTGTAGATGCAGATGGTGGTGAAAGTACCAAAATCTATTGCATCGGATCTTCTCATTGGAAGATTACCAATAGCACAACAATGACTTTTGCATGTAAAGTGAAAACATTGAAACAAGATATCAAGATTCTCAGAAAATGGACGAACAAAGGGCATTGTCCAAATGATTTCAAGATGTTTTTAGAATTGCGAAAAAAAGGCAGAGCCCTCATGACTCCAATTCCCGGATACTCCACACATGGCGAAACATTGTTTTTATCCCCGTTTACTGATTGGGAATCCATCGCATTATCAAAGTGATAAGCAAGGGTTTGAGCATAAATCATTATCTTTGTGCCACTTATTTCATTAATTCTATTCATCAAGGATAATACATGATCCGTTCAGCAATCATTGCAATGGCATGCATCGGACTATTTTCCGTACAAGCATGTTCACAATCTTCCGATAAAGGAGCATCAATGGAACTCAAAACCCAAAAAGACAAAGCAAGTTATAGTATCGGTGTGAGCATCGGTAAAAACTTGAAAGACCAAAAAGTAGAAATCTCCACAGATGTTTTGATAAAGGGTTTGCTTGATGCATATACAGGTGCAAAAACTCAATTGACAGAGAAGGAAATGGGTGATGTTTTGACTCAATTCCAACAAGAAATGATGACAAAAGCACAAGAAGAAGCTGCCAAAAAAGGCGGCGAGAATAAAACAAAAGGCGAAAAATTTCTTGCTGACAATAAGAACAAACCAGGTGTAAAAACAACCGCTAGTGGTTTGCAATATTCAGTGATCAGCGAAGGAACAGGTCCAAAGCCAACTGCTTCTTCAACTGTAAAAGTTCATTATACCGGAAAACTCATCGATGGCACAACATTCGATTCATCAGTTGATCGTGGTGAGCCGGTTGAATTTCCTCTCAATGGAGTTATCAAAGGTTGGACAGAAGGTGTTCAGCTTATGAACAAAGGTGCAAAGTATAAATTCTATATTCCATCTGAACTTGCTTATGGTGAGCGAGGTGCAGGGAATGCAATCGGACCAAATGAAACATTGGTATTCGAAGTGGAATTGCTTGAAATCGTGAAATAAATTCACGTTTTGAATATTCAAAGCCCGACCGTGAATACACTGTCGGGCTTTTTTTCTCTGTTTAAAAACCATGAAAGAAACGAGAGAACAACAATTAGGTAGGGCAATTGACCGACACATCTCTGTTTCCGCAGGGGCAGGAAGCGGAAAAACACGAGTATTGGTACAGAGATTCATCCATATCTTGGAGCAATATCCGGGGATTGATTTATCATCCATCATTGCAATCACATTCACACGCAAAGCTGCAGCAGAAATGATGAAAAGAGTGATGGATGCAGTGGAAGAAAAATTGCAAGATGCAATCAATCAAGAGCGTATGCTTGATGTTGAAATGTGGTCGAGAATACGACAACATCTTAGCTCGGCAAGAATTTCGACAATTGATTCTTTTTGTAATCAAATCGTGCGTGAATACCCCATCGAAGCAGGTGTTCCTCATACAATCACACCTCTGCCTACCAGCAAAGCAGTTGCGATGCGAATGCAATGCATAGAAGAGGCATTGATCTACTTCCTCAGTTCAGAAAATCCGGAACATGAAAAGGTACACAACCTCTTTCATAAACACCATCACTCTACAATCACTAATGCACTCGATCATCTTCTAAAAAAGGGGTCAATGGCTTTGCAGGTATTGCATAAGATTCATAATCAGAATGAAGAAACAATCATTGCACATGCTTGGGATGCCATAAGAAATGAATTACATTCAAAAATGATTCTCATCTTTGATGCAGTGCATAGATTACCCGGGTTTACAGATGCAAGTTATATTGGCAAACAACATGTGGATGCTTGGAAAACATTACAATTGCAATGTGAGAAAGTGCTTTTGGGTCCGTTACATGAAGAAGTGTTTCAATATCTCCAATCATTCGATGCGTTATGCAAGACGATCGTTTCAAGTTATGTGACGCAAAAAAAAGTACCAACAGCGAATTATCATAAGTTCTCCGATATTCCACTTGATGACTGGATATCTTCATTCTATTCTTTGATAGATATAACCAGAACACAATGCCAGGGAATATGTATTGTTTCTGACATCGGAAAGAAATTATCGGGAGACTCACTTTCCGCTGAAAAGGAAGCTTTGCAGTTTTCACGATTAATACTCGATATCGCCATATATGCATGTTCTCTTTTTGAAACACAGAAAAGAAATGAAGGCACATTGGAATTCAGTGATGTTCAATCCATTGCAATGGAATTATTGGATCATCCTGATGCAGGTCCTAAAATCAGATCGCGTATCAGATTTCTGATGATTGATGAGTTTCAAGATACAAATGCAATGCAATATGAATTGGCATCACGAATAGTGCGATCATTGAAAGGTGAATCAAGTCAATCAGATGTGAATCTCTATATCGTGGGTGATCCCAAGCAAAGTATTTATGGATTCAGATCCGCAGATGTTCGAGTTTTTGGTCAGGCATCGAAAGACATACAAAAAGCGAATCAACTCAATGGAACGATTCACCAATCCAAGCACATGAGTGAGGAAGAAAGCACAGGAAAATTATCACTCTCAACATCTTTCCGATTATTGCCCGGAATCATAGGTTTCATTAATGATTTGTTCTCAACATTGATGAGAGGATCAGACAATGGCTATGAAGTGGGATATGAAGAAATGATTGGTGGGAGAAATGTAACACATGAACTATTGGAATCGCAAGAAATAGGTAGTGTGACATTTCTCATTCATACACAAAACGAGGATGATGAATCACAAGCAATGATCGATGAAGCAGGCTTGATTGCTTCTGCGATAAAAGACATGGTGGTGAACAAAAGCAAAAAAGTCTGGGATACAAAAAAAGTTGAACAAGGAGATAAACAAGATTATCTGAGAGATGTTACATATTCAGACTGCACAATCCTTTATGAAAGAAGAACCATGGTGAATCTTCTCATGGCGGCATTGAGAGCAGAGGGCATACCATACTTTACAACGGGAAATAAGGGCTTTTATACATCACCAGCAATTGTTGACATCAGGAATTATTTAACATTTTTAAGTAATAGCAATGATGATGTAGCACTTGCCGGAATTCTTTTGTCACCATTTTTTAGCGTGGAAGATGATGATTTGTATGCAATAAAGTCTGCATATACTCAAAAAAGCTTGTGGGAAGGAATCAATCTATTTGTTGAATCCAAATCAAATGTGCCAGAACAAGTTCTACAAGCGAGAACGATACTCTTAGCTTTATTACATAAAGCACAAACAATGTCATTGCCAATTCTCATTCATACAATGCTTGAAGCATCACATTGGCGTAATATTGTGAAGACAATGGAAGATGGCGCCCAATGGTTGGCAAATGCAGATAAGATGATTGCCATAGCTAGAGAATTTGAACAAAGAGGATTTCGGCATATTCATGCATTTGTACAAGAATTACATCTTGCAGCCGAATTCGATGATGAATCTGAAGCACCAATTGTCAATACCGAGAATGCAGTCAATTTAATGACAATCCATGCATCAAAAGGATTGGAATTTCCGATTGTGTTCTTGTACGATACAAATGCAAAAGAACGAAGCACAGCTCCTGCACTGTATGAATCAGACCAATTCGGAATAGGTTTGCCAATCATCAAGGAATATCGTGTATCCGGTGCGCATGACATAGAACCATCCCTCCTTTCAATGGCTGTGTCTATGGAGAGAAAGGCAAGAGCACTTGCAGAAAAAAAACGTCTTCTCTATGTTGCATTGACAAGAGCAAAAGATCATCTTTTCATTTCTACATCACATAAAGAAGGAAAAGATTTTGCTGAGAAAAGCATGATGCAATTGATTGCAACACACTCGGGTGCATATCAAATAGTGAGTCAATCCTTGACTTCGTCTTTGTTTGAAACAGAGATACAGATTCTTGACTCAGAGCAGGAAAATCGTAGAGAAATCAATGTGAAGATTCCGGTTTCAAGACAATCCTCGACAATAGAGATACAATTGAATCAATCTGATGGAGAAACGAAACAGGAGAATGTCCTTCAATTGTTTGAACAAACAAAGCAGGAATATAAAGATGAATGGTATTCAACTTCACAATTCATGATGCTTGAAACAGATCAATCTGAATTCAGAAAAAAGTATGTATTTGGTTTTCCTGATGTTAAATCTGAGCATCATGCCGGCTTCATGAATGATGAAACTCATCAGGATATCAATGCTGCACAATATGGTGTTTTGGTACATCGAATCTTGCAACATATCAATACATGGATAAACTCTGATGGTGAAATCAACTCTGATATTCTTGAATCAATGATTGATGCAGAAGTGAATGCAATCATGATGAATTCAAAAGATAAGAATCATGTGATGATTACATTGAATACGCTTTTCAGAAATATTCATCAAACAGAATTGATTCAAGAGAACATTGCTCACTTACCTGGTGCTAAAACCGAGTATTCACTTTCTATTCCTGTGAATGAAGATTTCTTTGTCGTTATCTATGATGTCTTAATCGAAAAAGAGGATGGAACTGCTGAGATATGGGATTGGAAGACCAATGCATGTTCAAATGAACACGAGGTTGACATCCTATCAAAACGATATGAAATTCAGATGAAGTATTATGCATATATTCTTCACCTGCTCTACCCCGAACAGAAAACCATCATTACTCGATTGCTTTTTACGAATATGATCAAGGATCGGGTACAAGCAGATTGGATTAGGGAATACTCATGGAAGTTAGAAGAAATGCCTGAGATAAGAAAGGCAATTGAAAATCACATAATGCTTGCAAAGAAATCCATTTTACTATAAAAAAAGCCTCATAAAGAGGCTTTTTTTATCGAACTCCTCGGTCCGATATTGGCATAGAATGCCGGTTTTAAAGTTCACCGAATAATTTCCATTCTCCGTCCGCAAAGACAAAGGTGAAATGATTTCCGGAAAGGGAAATGAGATTGATCTCGGGGCTATCACCTTGTGTGGTTCTTTTATGGAGAACATATAGTACCTGACCGAGGTCACCTGTGGGAGGTAATGTTATTTTGTCTACCACGCCATCATTATTACTTTGAATGATGAACAATGATGCATTACCCTGAAGTGCGATTGAGTTGGTATTATTGATTGTTGAATTTAGTACAACAGGTGTCATTCCAATTGTATAAGGCGTGTCTACGGTTCCAATACCCGTAACGGTAATAGCACCTCTTCCTGTCAACTTTGTTTCAGAACCATCGATTGTTGGTTTATTTGTCAAGTCGGCATAATCTTTATCCCAAGCAATGAATTTCGGATCTGATTCAATAGTCAAAGCTGAATCAATTTTTGCAAGGTAAAATGTGTCCAACAAAGCCGCTGCTGATGCACTAAATACAGGATCTTCTTCAATTACTTTTGCATTCCATCTTGCTGTGTCTTGAGTAGTGATCGAAGCAGCAAGTGAATTTGTAAATTTTGGATCATTCTCAACTTTTACGCTATCTGCTTTTATTGCATATTGTGATTGAATTGCATAGGGAACAGTAAGGATTTGACTTACTGTAGTGATTCCATATTCAGTTCCGCCATTTGGATCTGTTTCTGTCCGTAAAAAGAAGGGACCATTTGCCCATTCCACACTTTGAAATCTTCCGAATAATGGATTACCTGCTCCAATCTGCAAAGTCAGTAAACCATTTGCATTTGTTTTTGCACTATGTCTCTCAACATAAACAGGTGATCCAAATTCTGAATCTTTAAGTATGCTAAGGCGAACGGAAACTGTTCCATTCACAATAAGACCTTGACTTCCATTTCTAATGATTGCTTGATAAGAAATGGATTTAGGTATTTCATTTGAAATCATTGATGCAAATGATACTATACCCATCAACAATAGTACTATATACATTCTAATTAAATTCATGATTTCCTCTTAATGCTTGATTATGGAATAAGATGCAATGACTTTATCTTGCTCTGATATCAATATTGAATAATGTCCGGCAGGCTCGCTTGAAAGCATGACTGTATGTTCGTGATTTTCAACAATCATCTTTTTCTTTATGCTTCCGGTTATATCAATAAGTGATATCACGAATGGTCCCACACGTTGTGTTGGGATAGTAATTTTAACATTATCCATAGTTGGATTTGGAAATGGTTCAACAATGATACCTTCTACGGTTTCATCGGTGCTGACCGGATTTTTGAATAATTCTATTGGTAATTGTATGCCTGAGATGACAGCGCCTTTTTTTGTTGCATCTGATTCAACACTCAATTGTCCTACTGTAAATGATACAGACCCAAAGCCGGTGCTGACATCATCTCCGGTTGCTACAAATGCTTGCTGTGCTGATACATTCTGAATGCTCATCACAACAAAGAATAATGCTAACCACTTCATCGCTTTCCTCATAGAATAAAGATGTAAGCATTCATCTGCAATATTTGTGCCTAATTTGTAAATTAGGCTTATTGAACTACTTTAGATTTGTAAAACTGGTTTGACAAGGAGAAGAATATGAGGCCGTATATTGTTATAGCATTGATGCTTGTCTGTTCATTTATGCTTGTGTTCGCAGGCACACAGCAAGAATTACCCAAGTCATATTTAGGACAATATCAAGGGAAAATCACGATTTCTCAAAAAAGTCAAAAAAACACCAATTCAAAAGATGATTTGATTGAATTGGGGTCCAAAAAGCAGGTAAAATGGCTGATGTATGATTTGAACTCGGGCAAGATGTTTGCATATACGGGAACATATTCAGTATTAACTGAGAATAGTCAGTCTTACAACTTATTATGTTCTGTGTCTGCTAAACAAGGAAATACAACCGTGTCGGGAAAGTTCTATTTAGGCATTCCAAAGACTGGGCAAGAGATTACATTTACTGATATTGCAAAGATGCGTACTGTTACTTTGAAGAAGAAATAACTTACTTCAATTGCAATTCCCACATTCCATCGCTTCTGAACCAGATCAAGCTTTTACGTTTTGGATTATAGTATGCAGAGTAATTGTATTGTTCATACCAAGTTGTCTGTTTCATGCCTTTGGTATTGGTATCAAAGTTCTTGAATGTTTTGTCTTTACCAATTCTCAATTTGAGTACTTTGTTTTGGAAAGAATCGTCAATTATGTTGCTTCCTTCTATATGAGGCAGGCGGCCACCTACGATATAGAATGAATTGGTATGATAATCATAAACACCAACTCCTTCCATCTTGATGCTTTCTTCATGGGGTCCAATGATTTGTGTGAAAGTGTATTGTTGATAATCATAGAGAAATAGATCTCTAAGCCAACACCAACTTCCCAAGTCATTTTTTTCAGATATTCCATTTACACATGTTTGTTCGAGTTGTTTTCCTGAGCAACTTCCAAAGCCGGACAATATATACAGATGTGGTTTATCAGGATGACCAAGGATGAACCTTGAATGCGTTCTTTTTGGAGGATTGCAATTGTCTATATTCGGCGAAACAGCAATCCAATTCCCATTCCCATCATATTCAAATGCCCAATTTCGTAGTTGATAAAAGCCATAACCACCGAAATATCCCAAGCATTCTTTTTTTTCATTCCAGTATAATGCTGCATAATGAGATTCTTCATCTTCCCTATGAAAAGAATATGGTGTGACATCACCCGATAGTAAGTCAACAGCATATTTCCCCTTTTTGCCACCCAATCCAAAGAGAATTCGATTTCTTTTTGCGTCCAAGGTGAATTTGTCCCCAAGTTGTATATGCGATTTCCAAGCAGTACTATCTACGCGGCTATCATCTAGATGGATTGAAAATAGATGATTCCTACCAAAAGCATATACAATATTCTTATCTCGATCATATGCATTTGTTGAGAATTGCAAATCTTGAGTAGGAAATTTTGACGACGCAATTCGAAGTTTCCACGTTGGTTTTGCATGTATGTAACCAATGAGAATCACAGAAAGTAAGAAAGCCCTCATGAAAGAAAAGAGATTGTGAAAAAAAACCCTTGTTACGATTTCACTATATGTCAACGATTAAAAAATGATTTTAAAAATTCGATACAAAATTCAATGATTAATACAATGAATGATTGAACAAATGCAGTGATATCTTTCACCTGATCCAAGGCAAATGGTTTCAATATGTCCATCCATTCAAATTGTTTCCCTTGAAGCAGAATGGTGTGCAATATAGATCCATATAAAAACAATATGATTGCTGCCATCATTGATGAGGCAAATATGAGTAGATTCTTTTGAAATGTGTTATGTCGTTTCATTGGCATTGCTCTAAAAAGCATATGCAAAGTTACAAGTTTTTGATTTCAGCTATTAAATCCTGTAGAACTTTTTTTGAATCGCCAAAGAGCATGGAGGTTTTGGGTCGGAAAAAGAGTTCATTCTCTATCCCTGCATATCCGGGTTTCATGCTTCGCTTATTGACTATGACATGTTTTGCCAATTCAACATCGAGTATGGGCATTCCGTAAATCGGAGAATTTGGATCTGTCTTGGCGGCAGGATTTACCACATCATTGGCACCCAAAACCAAGACTGCATCCACAGATGGAAAGTCATCATTGATTTCTTCCATTTCTTTGAGTTTTTCATAGGGAACATCTGCTTCGGCGAGTAGGACATTCATGTGACCGGGCATTCTGCCGGCAACCGGATGTATAGCATAGATGACATCAACGCCTTTTTCTGCAAGTAATTTTTCGAGTTCATGACATGCATGTTGGGCTTGTGCAACCGCGAGACCATATCCGGGTACAATCACAACTTTTGATGAATATGACATCAAAACGGCGGCATCGGAGATTGACATTTCTTTGTAAGTTCCTTGAACTCCCGCGCTTTGACTTCCTTGAGCACCGGCACCAAATGAACCGATCAATACATTCAACAATGATCTATTCATTGCATTGCACATGAGCACCGTGAGTAATGTTCCCGCTGCTCCAACCAAAATTCCTCCGGTGAGCATTGCTGAATTATCATAGAGAAATCCCCCACATGCTGCAGCAATACCTGTGAATGAATTTAGTAATGAAATAACAACAGGCATGTCTGCGCCACCAATCGGTAGCACGAAAAGGATGCCATAGAGAGCTGATAAAACCAATACTGCATAGAAAAATTCAATTGTCTCTTCAGGACGAAGAAACAATATCATGGATGTAAGACCAATGGTGACAAGTAGAAGACAGATATTCACGATATGTTGTCCATTGAAAGCATAGTCATTCAATCTGCCATCCAATTTTGCCCATGCAATCATGGAACCCGTAAAAGAAACCGAACCAATGATCAATCCTGCCATGATGACCAGTAGGGAAGCACCATCTAGCATTGAAAAATATGTGTATCCGCCTCCTGCATATAATTCAGGTTTGAAATCATGCACCAAATGTTTGAATTCAATGATTGAAATCAGTGCTGCGCATGCACCACCCATGCCATTGAATAAACTCACCATTTGTGGCATGGCTGTCATTTGCACTTTCTTCGCAGACATAGTTCCAATGATTCCACCTATTGCCAGACCGCATATAATCCAAACATGATTGCCAAGATGATCGCCCAATTCATTTTTGTAAAGCGCTATGGTACCGATGATTGCCAATCCCATTCCCAAAGAAGCTACTGTATTACCTTTGCGTGCTGATTTTGGATTTGAGAGCATCTTCAATCCAAGAATGAATGTGATTGAAGCAATCAAATAAATGAAAAGAAGTATTGAATCCATGTCTTTTACTTTTTCTTGTTGAACATTTCAAGCATTCTATCGGTGACAACAAATCCACCCACAACATTGAGCGTTCCCAATATCACTGCAAGAAAACCCAATATGAGTGCTACCATGTCATCGGGACTTGCATTTCCCATCACAATGATGGCGCCGATGATCACCACCCCGTGTATGGCATTGGCACCACTCATGAGTGGTGTATGCAAAACGCTTGGCACCCGTCCAATAACTTCGATGCCAACAAAAATCATGAGTATCACGATGTATATCATGTCTTGATGTTCGGCAAACCATTGCATGATTTGTTCCATAATCTTATTTACTCAATCGTTCATGAATGATTGATCCTTCTTTCATGATGCATGTGCCCTTCACGAGATCATCTTCAAGATTGAGATGAAGCGTGGCATCATTTCCGGTGATCAATTGTAAAAAGTTGATGATGTTTTTTCCATAGAGTTTACTTGCATCAGCAGGCATCATGCGAGCGAGATTGCTATTTCCAATGATTGTTATTCCATTATATGAAACCGTTTCATTGTCTTTCGTCAGAGGTGTATTTCCACCTGTCGATGCTGCCAAATCAATGATGATGCTCCCTTTGCGCATTGAATTCAACATTTCTTGAGTAATCAATATAGGAGCTTTTCTTCCGGGGATTTGAGCGGTTGTTATGATGATGTCTGCTTTGGCGGCACTCTCTGCAATGCGAGCTTGCTGTCTCAATTTGAAGTTTTCACTTTGTTCAACTGCATATCCTCCAGCAGAACTTGCATCAGCTGCACCTTCCACTTCGATGAATTTTGCTCCTAAACTCATCACTTCTTCTTTCACTGCAGGTCTTGTATCAAATACTTCAACCACCGCACCCAAGCGTCTTGCTGTTGCAATGGCTTGGAGTCCGGCGACACCTGCCCCAAGTATGAGCATTTTTGCCGGTGCAATGCTTCCCGCAGCTGTCATGAACATTGGGAAATAGCGCGAGTACGTTGTAGCTGCAAGCAATACTGCTTTATATCCTGCGATATTGGCTTGAGAACTTAGGATGTCCATGCTTTGCGCACGAGTGGTTCTTGGTAGCATGTCCATGGAAAATACAGTGTTGCGATTGGAAGCAAAAATATTGAGTGTGGAAGTTTCTGAGAGTGGAGAATAGACACCAATCAGTATTGAGGATTGAACATCCATGACTGAATTGGGGTGCATTGATAGAATTATATAACATTCTTGCTTTATCAAATGTGCATCGGTAATGTTTGCTCCCGCTTTTGTATACTCATCATTTGAAGCAAAAGCATCAATGCCTGCATTTGATTCAACAAATACTTCATGACCATTTCGGATCAAGATTGAAACAGCTTCCGGAAGAAGAGAAACTCTTGTTTCGAAATCAGGTTCTTTCAATATGCCAATCTTCATGGTTTATATCCCGATAAATATTTCCATAACTTAGAAAATAGCTTCCTTTTCAACAACGATATAGTCAAAAAAAACCCCATCATGAAAACATAATGGGGTTCAATAAAGTTTTACACTTTCATTTAATCTTCTTTTCTGCTCAGCATATAAATCACCAAGCCAAAGCCGATTTTATTGACTGCATCACCGATATTATACACGATATCCATGGAATATTGTGCTGCTTTTGGATCTGCAACCATCTGAGCTCCGAACAATCCACCTGTTGTTCCAAGAATATATCCTAATGGATAAATCGCCCAACCTACAAGCACGAACCAACCGAGATAACGATTGGCTGCAGCAACTGCAGGTGATGATGATTTCGCCAATTTGGCTACATCACCAGCCCAAACCAACCATACGATATATGCATAACCGATGGATGAAATTGTGCCCCATACCCAGCTTGATGCATCTTGACCATGCATTGCTTCGCCGATATAACCTGTCACCAACATGAAAATTGAAGCGATGATCAACTTCCAAAGAAGTCCAATCGTTGCACCTGCCTTTTTTGTGATGAGATAAAACTCAACACACATCAATGGCACTGTCAATAACCAATCAACATAGCGGAAGAAAGTCGGTGAAGCACCGGTTTCCAAATTGTACCCGCGCATGTAATAGTAATGCACCGCAGCAATAAATGTGATGATACCAGAAACGAGAACGGACGTTCTCCAACGTGAGGGCGTGGTATTTAATTCAAAGAAGAAAAATACCGAAGCAGCCATCATTGCCATCGTTCCGATAAAAAATGTGAAGGCCACATAATTACCGGGAGCAATCGTAGCTAATTCATGTCCCATGCCATACCTCTTGACATTGTGTATAGAAAACCTCCCAAATGAGGAGCGTTTATATCGTCAGTATGAGTGGATACCTTTGGTGGTGAAATGTGGTGAATCGGTATCTTTTGGGCGAAATCAATGCTTTTCTAACTTAATGAGAATTATCGACTTCTGCAATTGTTAAAACTACATTATTGAGTATTTTGTTCCGACTTAAGTGTAAAATCTTTTATGGCATATTTTATGAATTGTATCCATGTTGCGCATACAACATTATAAGTAGTATTCAATGGAGGACTAAAATGATGCTTATTGCCTTGATGTCTTTGATGCTGAGTGTGATCACTGCACAACCACTACCACCAAAGCAAGCGTATCCAATGACGATTAAGCAAATCCACAGCGGACATAGTTTGACTGATCCATTGTTTTATCCAAACTGGCCCGGACAATATGTAAATCTTATGTCGGGTATAACCAATGTTTCCTCATGGCAATTGATTGATAAATCAATAGGGAAATCAACATCACCGGGTTCAGCAATGTCATGGAGATGGGATAAACCACCAGGATATGGCTCGCCGGATGCAAGACATGGCATAGCAAATTGGGAATTGCTCTGCATCACTGAACGAGTTCCATTGCTCTATGATGGTGGTAGTACACAACAATGGTACTTGGATGGAATCATTGCACAAAGGAATGCACTTTCATTATTCGTGAATAATGCATGGAATAATGGGAATGGCGGAAAGGGAGCTCCCACTTTGCTCTGGACGACATGGGTAAGTATCGATGGATCTAGTGGACCTTTCAGAGAAATGCTCGATGTGCAAGGATTGGAATGGGAAAAAATGCAAGATCATGCAAATGCCAAGAGACCTATTGGTGCGCCGCCTGTATATCTAATCCCCGGACATAAAATGATGGCAAGATTTCATGATGATATTCCAAAAGGAAAAGTGCCCGGCATAACACAATTGAATCAATTGTTCAGTGATCAAATTCATCCGAATGAATTGGGAGCTTATGCAATCGCCATGATGCACTATGCATGCATTTACAATAAGAGTCCACTCGGTTTACCTCATAATCTCCTTCCAAATGCAAATGCAAGCGTGAAAATCCCTTCAAAAGAATTTGCCGAATATGTGCAATCGATGGTATGGGATGTAGTGACATCATATGAGAGAACAGGAATTTCTAATTCCCTGTCTTTTGTTGATGAACAGAGTGATGATATAATTTTGTACCCCAATCCGGCAGAAACATTCATTTCATGGAATAGTGATTTTGGCCAACAAACCAAGATTTACGATTTATACGGTAGATTAATTGCTTGCACAAATGATAAATTTATGGACATTCGAGATATGCCCATTGGCGTATACAAAGTACTTATAGGAGAGAAGTATGTGACTTTTATCAAGAAGTGATGATGTTACTCTCCAACCAATACGTTTGCATCATACCTTTCCCTTTTATCTCGATACTACCTCGCGGTACTAAACGAATTGATGGATTACCTTCAATTTGCTTGGCCATGACTTCGCTGATTTGAATCTTTCCTGGCTCTGAGCCAGATTCCATCCTCGATGCAATATTGACGACATCACCCCAAAGATCAAATATGAATTTATTTTTGCCCACAATTCCAGCAACAACTTCACCTGAGTGTAATCCTATTCTCAACTGTATGCTTAGCATATTTTGGTTTAAATCATCCTTATCAGCAGGAATTTCGTATTTCATCTTACTTAAAGAATCAAGCAATTGTATCGCTGCAGAAGCAGCGACAAACTCATGATTGTCGATTTGCTTTGTCAAATTAGCCACTGCTAAATATCCATCTCCAATCGTTTTAATTTTCTCTATTCCAAAGACATCGAGAATTTCATCTGCTTTGGTGAAAATCAAGTCAAGGAGAAAAACTAATTGTTTTGGACTAAGATATGAAGAAAGCTCTGTGAACCCTACTATATCCATGAAGAGTACAGAAACTGAAGGATAATAATCCGCAATGGAAGACTCATGCTTGAGTATACGCTCTGCAATATTGTTTGGTAGTATATTGTACAGTAACTTTTCCTGTTCTTCCATTCTTGCAATTTGTAATAGCCGCTCTTTGTTTTCTGCATCAATCTTTCTCTGCTGATCGAAGAGAAGAGCTTTTTTCATTGTGTTATCCGACTGAATACTGTCTTTGATGTTAATATGTTCTTTATAATAGTCTAATGCAGTTTTGTAATCATCCAATGATTCATAAATACTTGATAATATGTCGAGTGATGTCAAACATGATTCTCTGTGTTGTATTTCTCTTGCAATATTTAAACCTCGGTTGATAGACTGTATGGCATTATCATATTGATGAAGTTTATAATAAGTAAGTCCAATTGAACTATGTGCATTAGCAAGTCCATTCTTATTGTGAATATCCTCGCATACATTCAGTGCCATATGAAAATACTCTAGTGCTTTGTCATAATCTTCTAGTTCATTGAATACATTTCCAATATTTTGATAGCTAATCGATATACCTTCTTTATCATTAATACTTTGATGAATATCCAGAGCTTGCTGAAAATTGAGCAAAGCTTCTTCATGTTTAGAAAGTTGTTTGAGGATAAGCCCAATATTTCCAAGATTTGCTCCTATACCAGCAATATTCTGTATCTCTTTATTAATGTCAATTGCCCTTTCATGATACTCAAGTGCTTTATCATATTCATTAAGACTGGAAAATACATTACCAATATTATTCAGGTTTGATGCAAGAAACTGCTTATTACCAATCTCTTCATTGATTTGAATTGCTTTTGCCAAGTATTCAAGAGCGGAAGAATATTCTGCCATTCGATATTTCGTTAGTCCCAAGTTGCCAAGTGCTGCGGATAGTTTTTCTTTATTTTTGGTAATGGTATTGACTCTGATACCTTCCTCAAAAAAATAAGATGAATCGACATAATCGGAAAGAAGATAGGACGCTTTTCCCATATAATCTAAATAGATTGAATAAGAGTCTAGATCTTTGAGCAAATTTGTATTGTGTGTATAGTTCTTTCCCAATGATTGAACACCAATCATATTTTTATCTTTAAACAACAATTCAATCTGTTGTATTATCTGTATGATTGATTCTTCTGACATATTCTTCTCGTTAATGGTCAATTATTTTGGCAATTATACAAAGTCTTTGACAAGATTTATCAATGATCTTCATATTTGATTATGATGAATGTGTAAATTGCCACCTATATAGTTACTTCAGTAATTTTAAGGCACTTAACAATGCTATATGTTCTTTTGGCTTTGTCTCTTCATGTAATTGCCGTATCAAACACTCTCCATGTTGGCGTAGGAAAGCAATATGTCAATCCACGTTTGGCTTGTATGGCTGCTAAGCCCGGAGATACAGTACTCATACATAATGGACAATATCAAGGTGCATTTTTCATTGAGAATATTCAAGGTATTTCACAAGCACCGATCATCATTCGCGGTATCGATAGAGATTCTGTAATATTCAAAGGCGGAACAGAATCATTTCATTTTTCTGATTGCTCTTATATGATCATTGAGAATTTTACTATTAATGGTCAAACAAGCAATGGAATGAATTGTGATGATGCAGGTACTTATGATACACCAACACATCACATGACATTCAAAAATCTGACATTTTCCGGAATGGGAGCCACGGGAAACAATGATCAATTAAAATTATCAGGATTGGATGATTTCATCATTGAAGATTGTCTTTTTGAAAATGGTTCTCCCGGTGGAAGTGGAGCGGATATGGTGGGATGCCATAAAGGAATATTCAGAAATAATATATTTCGAAATTCAGGTTCTAATTGTATTCAAGCAAAGGGTGGGACAAGTTTTATTCGCATTGAAAGTAATTCATTCATCAATGGTGGCCAGCGTGCATTAAACCTTGGTGGTTCCACTGGACTTGAATTCTTTAGACCACTTGATGCAAAGTATGAAGCAGCGGACTTGATGGTTACGGGTAATGTATTTGTTGGGTCCGTCACACCCATGGCTTATGTTGGATCAGTGAGAGTATCAGTCACTAATAATACCATCATCAACCCTGAACGCTGGATCTTTCGCATACTGCAAGAAACAGTCGATCCAAATAGATTTGAACCATGTGGAAACAATATCTTTCAAAATAATCTGGTGGTATTCCGTTCAACAATTTCGCGACATGTGAATATCGGTGGAAATACTGCACCTCAATCATTTCTCCTGAGAAATAATCTCTGGTATAATGTAGACAATCCAGCTGCTTCAAAAATGCAAGAAGCACAACTCATGGAATTCAATGGAATCTATGGAGTCGATCCAATGCTGCGTGATTATGCAGGTGGGGATTATCGACTACAATCAGACAGTCCTGCAAAAGGAAATGGGTTTATTACTGGTGATACATTAAAAGACCATGAAGGAAAAACATATGCTAATCCACCTTCCATCGGAGCATTTGAAGCGCAAAGCATCTCAGGTATTCATGAAATTCTCAAGCGAAAAGGCATTGAGATAACACGGACACCTGAAGGAATATGGCTTAGCATTCCCCAAGAACAACTACCAATGCACTATGATGTATTTGACATTCGCGGTGCATTTGTCAAAACGATTTCAGTTACTGAAGGGTACACATTCATTCCATTGGGAAGATATGAGTTTGTGATGGGGAGGTAAATAGTACTGATACATCAATATATAACATGTTCAAGAATCCTACATAATGGACTTGGTGCTCACCTGCGCTTGAATATCGAACCATAGAATGAGTGCATCTCTAGCACATGGGGGAAGCTAATACATGAGAGAAACACAAAAAATAAGGGGGCAAAATCTATAAGTGTGTAACCGGTGTTGATGAAAAAGAGAAAAAGAGTTCCAATTGCTGAAATCGAAAATGGAGCCGATAATTCCCATAATTGTAGGTTTGTCTTCCGGAGTCCTTTCTTCAAATGATTCCATCCTAAAAAACTGTGATGAAAAACAAAATAGACACCGAATACCTGCAGTAGATCCAACTGCATCATGACCAATAATGAAAGTGTGCAAAGAATGATTGACTTTCTTAGCTTTACAATGGTGCTCAATATCAATAGAGTGAATGAGAGTTCAGTTAGGAATGATGAAGTGATAACTCCTTGCATGTCAATAATTGAAGATATCGACAATGCATTGATGATAGTATTTGTCTCGGGAATATGAGTGGCAAGTATGAATGACAATACCGCAAAACCTCTTAGGAAAATAAGCCATGGATTATGGACATTCTCTTGCTCATACTCTGTCTGACCAAAATGCCACATGGAATAAATCAAAAAAATGATGAGTCCGAGAAGTGGTGATATAATCCATATCGACAACATGAGTATTCCTTTTGCCACATATCCAAGTATGAACAAACCAACTGATTTTGCCGATCTTTCACCAATGGTCAATACATGATCCATAGCTCCATGGGGAATGCCTATCAGCAAAAGTCCAATTCCAAGAATAAGCCAATTGATAATAGACATATCAAGATATTGAAACAGCACAAACAACAGTGCCATACCCAAAGCAAACATACCATGAGCATTCCTGAAAAAGGTATGCATCATATCAATCACAGCTTGCTTGGCAAACATGTATTTGGGTAGTGCCATGAACACCGATATATCTTCTATGAATGAAGTTTGCTCTTCAAGAAAACGAAGTACTCTTGTGCCCGAAACTTGTTGAAACAATCGCTCAAATAGTTCTTTTCCTCGATTTGGATGAGACTCTAATATCTTCAGAAGAAGTCTATCATAGAAAGCAAATCGCCCTGATCGTTGCATAGCTCTTTGTGGATTGTATCCACTTTTGAGTGACTCCACAATGTGAACTGCATGAAACGCCATTTCCTTGAATGCATACCCTGTGCTTGGTTTAATTCTTCCTGCGGCACTGCCTGTCTTTAAGTGGTTATCTGTTGAAGGTTCAGTTTTGATTGAACATGTGGACATCGGAATGATGCCTTGTTCTTCACTCTCAATTGTATACGAACCATATTGCTTTTGTTGACAATATCTATTCAATTGTTCTTGAGCATAAGTATATTCTATGGGACTCGCTCCAAAGCGTGTCAATTCTATGAGTGCATGATTTGGAGAGAATGGAAGTACATACACAAATTGCGTAGCAATGGATTGATCAACGGAAAAATCCATCATGGTAAATGTATGTACATCGAAGATTGGATCTTTAGTCGTAATTCTCCAACCAAAAAAAGATTGCAGGAGAAATGTTTCATTGCGAGCAGGTTCATTCCATTGAGGTGGTCTGGAATCGAATACATACTTAGCACTCACTTTTGAATGAGAAGTCCGGACGGATATGATTTCACTTTCTGAAGAAATAATCTCTTCGGCATATTCACGAACGAATTGTACATTATGTAGTGAAAGAATATCTCGCAGTTCATCATAGAGCGTGATACTAGAAACATGATAATAGCGATAGGGTTGAACAGATTGAGTTATATGTTCTCCAATTCCCAATAAAGACCAATCATGGCTTATAAGCGAAGTGAATCCAAGATCATGAATCTCTTGTTCTGTTGCCCAAAAGCAGAAGGTTTTATCATTCAATAATTTTTCATCGGGATCGATGATCATCAATGTTGCATCATCCAATATGCCATGAGCGTGCATTTGGCGGATGATGAGGGAATTTGCCGCTCCCAAACCAATAAAGACATAATCTACTATGTAATCGGAATCTTGCATACTGAATTTACATAGAAATGTGATAGGAAAAGTTCGATTTGTCTATTTTTACGAACTGAAATCGAGGATTTACCTAAATGAATAGAGCAAAACATCAACTTCGTTTCTTCGACATCACCATGATGGTCATTTCACTCGTGATTGGCATGGGCATTTTTCGAGCCCCTGCTACTGTTGCCCAAAGAGCAGGAAGTGAATTGATCTACTATGTCGCATGGATCACCGGCGGATTGATTGCTCTTTGTGGCGCAATCGGATATGCTGAAATTGGCAAGCGGATGCCCGTGAGCGGAGCATATTATTCCATCTTTGCAAGGGCATATTCACCAACGCTAGCATTTGCAATCAATATTATCATACTTGTTTCCAATGCTGCTTCAATCGCAGGGGTTGCGATTATCGGTGCCGAATATGTGATGCCTTATGCAATGGGTTTGCCAAGTACAGTCATAGCGTCGTTATTCATTTTTGTTTTATATGGACTTAATCTGCTTGGCCTGCGAACAAGTGCCACTGTTCAGAACATACTCATGGGTATCAAATTGTTCATGCTTGGGGCAATTATTTCAGCACTTGGTATCCTACCTCCGACAGAAACAGTGACTGCCATTCAGTCACATTCAGGAGGCATTTGGGAATCATTTGGTCTTGCACTTATTGCTGTTTCATTCACCTATGGTGGATATCAACAAACGATCAATTTTGGTGGTGAGGTGAACAATAATGAGAAGATGCTGCCAAGAGCAATCATACTAGGCGTATTGATTATCATTGGCATTTATTTATTGGCAAATCTGGCTTATGTGCAAGTGATTGGATTTCATGAATTGGCGCAATCAAAATTTATTGCCGCCATCATGATGGAACGATTGTTTGGAAGCACAGCCGCATTGATTGTCAGCATGATTATCATGATTTCAGTATTTGGATATGTGAATATATCAATGCTATCAAATCCCAGAGTGATTTCAGCAATGGGAAAAGATGGTGTACTGCCAAAAATATTTGCACAATCGGATGAAGCAAAAGGAGTGAGTTTTTCTGCCTTGACTGTATTTACGGCGATCAGTTTGATTAGTGTCTATGCTGGTGAATCATTCGAGAGGATTTTGAATTATACAATCTTCATTGATAGTATCGGACTAGGTGTTGGAATGGCAACATTATATAAACTAAAAGGAGAGAAACTATCTATCAAGATTCATCTGGTTGCTCTGTTATTCATTGCAGCATGTTTGTTCACGGGAATAAACATCTTCATGTTTGATACCAATGCGGGAATTTATGGAAGTATATTGTTTGTGATCGTAATGGCATTTGGTTATATGATAACAAAAAGTCGATCTCGAATCACCGTTGAATGATAATGGGATGATTGATGGAAGTGTGATTACAATCCACAGTGACGGTATATATTCCAGAGTGAAGCGATGAAGTATTGATCTGAAAGTCAGACTCATCTTCAAAATTCTGCTGAATCATAATTTTTCCATTTGATGATATGCATGCAAAACGAGCATTATCACTGCAATGTTTTCGTATTTGAAGCAAGTCATGTTCGGAATCGAAGATGACTCCTGAATTATTACTTAAATATTCTTCAATGCTAGTTATAGAACAGAAACCATTTTTACCTACAAGATTTGTCATCTCTCGGCAGAGATATTCATAATTGTTTTTTTCTGTTTCAGTAAGAGATTGTAATAATAGATTTTGCTGTTCATCTGGATCTGAGGAAAGATTATAGAACTTCTGTGTCCCATTGTCAAAATCAAGCAATTTGTACTCTTGATTTCTCATCGTTTTTCCGTCAGAAGCATTTGGGGTAGATCTAAACACTTCACTAAACACCCAATCTCGTGTCATTTGATTTTCAGCTTTTATGATTGGGAGAAAACTCTTGGAATCAATTGGTTTAGTTTGCAAAGAGTGATTCTTCCAATCAACAAAACCAAATAGTTCAAGAATGGTGGCAAAAATATCTTGTGTGTTGACTAGGGCGGATGAAACTCTTCCTGGATTTTTTACTGAAGGACCAGAAACAATGAATGGCACACAAATTCCATCTTGATATACACTTCCTTTGGCTCTTCCATTTCCTTTGTAGACACGGGGGTCACTCCCATTGTCACCAATAAAAATGAAATCGGTGCTATCAAAACGATTGGCTGCTTTCAAAGAGTCAAACAATCTTCCAATCTCTCTGTCCAATGCTTCGCACATAGCTTTGTAATAAGGAACAACACTTGTTGCTGTATCCTGAGCATTCCCCTTTAGGTTCGAATAGGAATGTAAATTCGACGGTGGTAGATTAAATGGTGTATGCGGCGCATTATATGCTAGCCATAAAAAAATAGGTTTATTGGAGGGGATAGACTTACACCAATCTATTGCATTATTTGTGGTTTCAATGGTTGCATATGTGCTACAAACTGTGATTTTACTATCCTTAATTTTATTCCAAGCATAATAGTTTGGCAAAGAGCCACTAAAACTTCCCTCATAATAATCATATCCCATAATCATTGGAATTGAAAAATTGCTTTGCGGCATAGGAGTATGAAGATGCCATTTTCCAATATTGGCTTTGGCTATACCATTCGGATTATAAATGTTCAGCATTCTTGGAATGGTCAATTCAGATGTGTCAAGCGTATTAGAGGTTTGACCTCCAACTGCATCACCAACACCTGTCCTAAAACTATATCGTCCAGTAAGTATACCCGCCCTTGTAGGAGAGCACAATGGATTGGACCAAGCATTTGTAAACCGAATACCTTTTGAAAGAAGTGACTGTACATTTGGCATTATGACCGTATCACCGGTATTTCCATAAAAGCCACAATACTCTAGTCCAAGATCATCAGCAATGATTAAAACAACATTTTTCTGAGCAAAAGAAAATGTAATGCTACAAAGGAAAAGGATGATAATTTTTGAAATGTTCATAACATCGATTGATAGTCAATCTTCATTAATAAATATGACTTGCGATTATGCCGATAAGTAATGTAGTATATGAAATGGCTACGGTATAGAAAGATACTTTGTCAATAAGCTTGGAAAGCTTCAATGATTTTGTTGAACCTTTCTCATATAAATGAAGAGAGATAACTGAGATGGTGATAATGAGAAAGATAAACACAAGCGTGACATTGTGAATGTCATCAAGCATTGTTACTTCATTCGTGGATGGGACCATTCCTTCAATGATATACTTATTTCCAATTGTTGCAAACAAACCACCAACACAAAGACCAAAACGGGGATCAATATTAAAGGGCTTGATGAAAAACACACAACATGAGATAACAAAAGCCACGAGCACACCGGTTATCAGTTTAAAAAGAACGAGAAATGACTCTTTTCGTTCTAGTTGAATCACCATGTTAAATGATGAATTATAACTTGTATTCCCCAAATTCTCAGAGCCAAAATTTGTTGAATACTTTGATGAAGTGATTGTGAAATCTGTGTTTTTGATATTCCACTCCGGAAGTAATGTTTGGAGGGAATCTTGATATCGAGAATTTTTATGATCACATACAAAAACCATTTTGGTTGTATCATTCTTTGAGGATTCAACTGATATTACAAGCGTTTGCTTGTCAAATGGATAATCTTTCGTTTTCCATAATTGTCTTACTGTAGCTTTTGTTTTTGTTGAGAAAAGATATTCATTTCCAATGGTTTCAATATATGGCGATTCAAGTGTGACATCATTAGAGTTCATCACCTCGAATTCATTTGCGAAATCAAATGAAGGATTGGTATATCTACACCAATAATATGCATCATATTTGAATGAATGATCTGATAGATTGAAATCATGTAATGAAGTGAGATACATTCCAATTTTCACCGTATCGGGTTTTGCTTGGATTGCAGGATGAACAAATGAAGTCAATATCAAAAAAGCAAGAATGATATTCATGTCAGAATGAGTACATGTTAAACGTATTTGTGCAAGTATACGAGGAAATCATGAGGTCAATACTTTAAGTTATCCCCAATGTAATCAATGCTTGATAATAACTTGTTGTTCTATGGTTTTCACTCCGGATGAGATATGTAAAGCATATACTCCATCATGGAATAATGAACAGTCAATATGAGCAATCGTACTTCCTTGTTCGAGAACCGTACCGGCTATCATTCTTCCTTGTAAATCATATAGCTTTATGTCTAGAGGATTACGGATGATGTCTTGAGATTGTATGATGAGTAAATCATTACCGCCAAAAAACATGGAAAAACCTGATGACTGTATTTCTTGAATTGAGCTTATGGATGTATATGTTTCTACCGGTTCGGAAACGGAATTTACCTTGGCTGCAACAATCGAACCATAAAAGGTTGGGCCAACTGCATAAGGGAATGTTGAATTCCATTGTTCATCAACTGTACAGAAATAAGCATAGGTGCCATTTGGATACTCAGGAGTGATGCAAAAACGACCATTATGTTCATCCAAATAATCATTTTCTCCGGGATGAGAAATAAATTCATAATCTTCAATGAAATACCCCAAAGGAAATGTACCATTGACAGAAGGACCATCAGTTACATCCGTTCCATTAGCCAAATGAGTGCGATTTGTGATTGATCTCAATTGATAACCCGATTTCATGCGAACAATGTCACCTGTGCCATCAGTATTTTTGAATGCATAAGCACCATATACAGGAAAGCCATCATAAGCAAAACCAATGAGTGGTGAATGCATTGCAGGATTGATTGCATAAAGTCCTTCAGCATCATAGAGTGAACATACATCATAGATCACTTTCTTATCTAATTTGAATGCTGATGGATTTTGATGATGATGATAATTCCCCATTGCAGGATGACCCTTGGAACAATCAAATCCAACTCTTTCAGCTACGATTGCATCGCGATTCCATATTCCATCACCTTTCCCCATGATTGGTCCACCCACAACTCTTTGTTGGGCATTATTCCATGATACCCCATCACGAGAATCAAATAATGCAACACCATTGATGAATAATCCAATATTCCCCATGGTGGTCTTGACAGGATTTCCTGTGTTTTTTGATGCAGTTAAGGGGAATCGAAATATCCCGTTTTGACTTTGTGCCTGTGATGGATTACCATCCTGAAAAGGGCCGGTTGGATAGGTGGGAATACCATTTGTGGAAACATATACATTGTTCGAAGAATATCTCACCAATTGTACATTCGCTTTGATATTATTACTTATTGGCGTTGAATTATTCTTCATGTAATAACTTCCAAGCTTGCTTGTGTTCTGCAGCCAAGAAGTAATGATGGGATTTGTTTGAGCATGTATTGTAACAATGCTCATCAAAAGCAATGCAAATTTCATTGTTTTGTTCATTGATGTTGAATAATAATTGTTTGTTGAAGATTATACTCTCTTCCTATAATCGAGAGTTGATATGTTCCATCATACAAGGTGGACACATCAAAGAATGCAATGGTGCTGCCTTGATACAGCATCGTTGTGTCTATTTCTCTTCCCATCATGTCAAAAAGTTTCAATGTCAGGGATTCCCTTATCAGCGACTTTGCTTGTATCACAAGTAGATCATTGGCAGGGTTTGGAAAGAGACTTACAACATCATCAATAGCTGATTCTGATATATTGCTTGGTGTAAGAACAGTATCAGACTGAATGATAGTTAAAGATTGTTGAGGAACAGATAATCCTTGAACATGGATAGTACCTAATCTCTTTGATTTAGAATCATTCAGAGTAGTAGTAAATGATAGTAGTGAACTCGAATTTCCAGTATCATTTTTAATATGAATCCAAGAATCATAAGTAAGACACTTCCAAGGCGTATTTGAAGTGAGAATGATGAAATGGTCTTTTTCTTTTGCAGGTACATATAAAGTGTCTGCCGACAGAGTAAGTGACAATTTTATGCTATCTTTTTGAATTACGGGTATCATTATATCTTTTACATTGATCCCTTTGATGAGAATAACCGACTTTCTAGGTGATGAAATATTCTCCTTTGCAGTAACCATTATCATCTGTGTAGTATTTCCAGAATCAGGTTGAATATTAAGCCATGTAGCTGGAGATATTACTTTCCATGGGGTATTTGAAACCAATTTGAACGAATAAGAACTATTCTTTCCAGCATTCAGAAAAATTGTATCAATATCAGCAGCCATGACTGATGGAACATGAACTGAATCAAGTTGAGTTATCGCAATTGTTTTAATAATTGAGTTTCCGGCTTGTACAGAGACTGATCCATATCTCTTTACTGTATCTGTATGCACATCAGCATTGATGATGATACTTGCATTTCCGGATCCTTCCATAGGACTACAATGGATCCAAGGATCAGATGTGGTTATTGTCCAATTTGCATTGGAAGAAATAGATACTGCGCTATCTGTTGATGCATAAGCGGGAAACAATACGCTTTGTTTATTCAAAGAAAGAGTGATAATACTATCTCTTTGAGTAATAAATGCTGTTTTAGCGGGTAGTCCATTTGCAGAAAATGTTATAGTTGCATTTCTGCTTCCAATGCCTTTGTTTTCTGCACACTGTATGCCTACAACTGTATTTCCTGTTCCATTCAAAATGGATGGAATAGCCCATGCTTGATTACTAGAAACATTCCAGGCTGTGTTTGAAGTGACTTGAATATTGACAGATAATGCTGCAGGTGCAATTGTTATTGAAGGTGGAGAAATATCCAATGTTGGGTTCGGAATTGTGTAGACGGTTGTTGGCTCAGATATGCTTGGTACTTTGGTAGCTGTTTTAATTCCGTAAAATGTCGGACCAACCACATAAGGATATGCTGAATTCCAATTATCATCAACAGTACTAAAATATGCATAGATGCCATTTGGATATTCGGGTGTAACACAAAATCTTCCATTGTGATCGTCCAAATAATCTGACTCTGAGTGAGAAACATACACATAATCTTCGCGAAAATATCCAAGAGGATATGAAGAATTGACTGCCGGACCATCAAGTACATCAGTCCCATCCGCATAATGAGTTCGAACAGATATGTTTCGTAATTGATATGAAGATTTCATTCGTACTATTCCACCTGATCCATCCTTGTTCTTATAACCATAAGCGCCATAGATTGGGAATCCATCATAGGCAAAGCCAATCAATGGAGAATGAACATTGGCATTGATTGTATATAAACCGTCGGAATCATATAATGAACAAATGGTTGAGATAACCGTTTTATCCAATTTAAAAGCCGAGGGATTCTGATGATGATGGTAATTTCCCATTGCCGGATGACCTTTTGCACAATCAAAACCTATTCTTTCTGCAACGATAGCATCTCGATTCCATACATTGTCTCCTTGACCTCCAAGTGGACCTCCCAGTAATCTATTTTGCGATGTCTTCCACGAAACACCATCTCGATAATCAAACAATGCAACACCATTGATGAATATTCCAATATTTCCACCTGTTGTTGCAGTCGGATTTCCCGTGTTCTGTTGTGGATTTAAAGGAAATTTAAAAATGGTATTTTGACTTTGTGCCTGGGACGGATTTCCATCAAGGAAAGGTCCTGTAGGATATGCTGGAATTCCATTGGTATTTATATATACACTGGTAGTTGAATATTGAACTTTTTGAACATTGACAATGATATTATTACTTATTGCAGTTGAATTATTCTTCTGATAATAACTACCCACAATGGTAGTGTTCTGCAGCCAAGAAGTAATGATGGGATTTGTTTGAGAAAATGCTGTTGTAGCACTTAGAAGAAAGCATAAAAGTCTAATCATTGTTTTACTCGCTGCAAATACATTGGGTCACCAAAACGTGGATTAAAAAGGAAAGACTTATCGGTCAGAGTATACAGAAATGCCATCACATCAGTTATCTGATTGGAAGTCAAATACATTGGCTTTATTATGTCTCGATTTAGATCAGTTGTGTCAATATTGTATGCATAATGATTGAGTACATCGCGTAGTCTCGAAAATCTGCCATCATGCATATACGGGAATGTGTATACAATATTCCGAAGCGTTGGTACCTTGAAATGACGCATATCTTGCATGGCATTGGTTATGGCATATCTTCCACTATCGGGCAATGCTTTATTCATTGATAAACCATTATCGGCAAATGCATTGTTTGTGAACAGTGGCTCTTGATGACAACTATTGCAATGTTGCTTGAACAAAGCATATCCTGTATTTTCTTGATCAGTAAACACAGTTAACTCTTTTTGAACAGAATCATATCGTGATTGAAAAGAAATGAATTGCGATTCAAAACTTGCAATTGATTTGACAATATGTGCAATAGTGATTGTACTATCTTTATATGCGTCATAGAACATTGATGGATATCTATCATGCATCTTTAAACGATAGATGATTGTATCCAAAGAATTGTCCATTTCATGATGTGCAGTTAATGGTGTCAATACTTGTGCTTCCAAAGAAAAACTTGCACCATCCCACATGAATGCATCGCTCCAAGCAAGATTGACCAGTGATGGAGCATTTCGCTTTCCGATTCTATCTTCAATGCCATGACTCAAAGCATGATCTGAATGTGTAAAACCATTATACTGAGAATGACAAGATGCACAAGAAATGGTTGTATCTCTTGAGAGAATTGGATCATAAAATAAAGCTCTTCCCAATGCAATACGTGAAGAGTCTTTCTTTGAATCCGGTAATGCTCTCTTGGGTTTGGGAATATGACTGGGGATTTCATTATTGAAACCCATTAAAAGCATAATACCAAATGATATGAGCATCAAAGATTTCAATTTGATATTCTTATCGATGAGTACAATAAATCTGATAATACCTTGGCATCTTTGCCTGGTATCATAATTCTCTGCTTGCCTTCTTTCATCATCTGATCCAAGGCAGGTTTTATGTCTATTTCAATCTGAATGTCTTTTTTACCTTTGGGTATATTTATCACATGGGATGTCGCATCAGGAAACCGATATCCACCAAGATGCAACTGAAACTCGGTTATTACATTGTTTGCATGAGTATAAATACCTTCAATTTTACAATTGATATAACCAGCATTCCATGTCCAGAACATTCCATGAATGGGGTCAAGTGCATCACTGAAGGTTGTGTTCACAGTTTGATTGGAGTCAATTCCAAACATCAGTGTTTGCTTAACATCACTAATTGTGAAAGAGAAGTTCTGTTCCAATTCCAATAAGTGAACTTTTGTATCAATATCAGTTATCGAGCACACATATACTTTGAAAGTGGAAATCTGCACGGTATGATCTGAATCTAGCATTGCTTTGTGCAAAACCAAAGGTTGATTACTGATAAATGGTTTTATTGTTATTTCACGAGCTGACAATGAACCATAAATCAAGAACAGGCTAAAAAAGATCAAAATCTGCATAGAGTGATCTAGACTGCTTCAAAGAGTAAAACAATGACAACTATTTTTTGATGAAGGTTACAGTTTTGATGGGCATTGTCATACTTTGCAATACATAAATACCGGATTGCAGTAAAGATATGTCTAAACCTTGAGGTGTGATTATGCCATGCATCATTGTTTGACCCAATATATTTTTGATGATGATAGGATAATCTTGAACGCCTTGAATCCACAGAATATCTTGTACCGGATGCGGATAAATCCCCAAAGGAAGTTTATCATCATCCAATATGTTCATTGGTTCTGTTATAACGAATAATTGTGCGGAATTACTTGTATCCAAACAACCATTTGTATTGATCAAACAACGAAATACTGATCCACTATCAATGCGTGTTGTTTGTAAAATCAATAATGTATCATTTCGCACACCATTAAATTGCTGATTGTTCAAGAGATTCATAAAAGCATTGTTTGAAAACATCTGCCATTGAAAAGTTGCAGTAGGATCTTCATGTTTAATGCTAAACAGTGCTTGCTTTCCTTCTTTGACAGATTGATTGAATGGATGCATAATCAATGAACCGCATACAGCAATAGTTATATCATTTGTAGTATCAATGCATCCACCAGTCTTAATGATGCATCTAAGTTTCCGATTATTATCACTCATACTCAATGTATTGAAGCGCACAGTACTTGCATTGCTTCCGGATATTGTACCAGCATCAATGAGATTGTTAAATATTGTACCATTCCAAGATTGCCATTGATATAGTGCATAGATATCACTGTGTGTAACAGACACTGATCCCATGGCTCCAGATCGCACTTGTATTCCGTTAGGTTGTTCAGTGATACTACCACAAATATTTAATTGTACAGGAAGAGATGTATCTGTACAAATCACACTATGTGTAATACAACGATATCGTGAATCATGATCTTTTGTTGAAACATTAGAAATAAACATCTCTCTTGCTTTTGATCCTGAGATCGTAATATCATCTTTTACATTGACCCATCCATTGGCTTCATATTTCTGCCATTGGAAGCGAGCTTCTAGATCAGTATGTACAATGCTGAGTGTAACAGTGCTACCAGGACGAGAAAGAGATGGAACACTTGGCTGACCAATGAGGCTACCGCATATATTTAAAGTTGCTGCCATTGAGGTATCAATGCATATTCCTGATGACATGATGCATCTGAAAGACCACCTATTCATCGAAAATCGTGCTGTGTCAATCATGATACGTGATGTTTTGGAGCCTGATATGCCATTTCCATCATTCAGTATTTCATATCTCTGATTTTTATTGACAATCCATTGAAAAGTTGCTTGTGGATCTGTATTGCTAACACTGAAAGAGCAGGATATATTTTGTTTACCTTTTACATCAACAGGTTGATTCACAATTGTACCACAAACAAGAAGCAGTGCTGTAGTCGAAGTATCTGCACATACGCTTGATTGAACAATGCATCTATATAGATGAGGTCCTTTACCAAGACCGCGTTTGTCTACACGCAGCGTACCCTTATTCACTCCGGAATAATTGCTTCCCGGAATAAGATTCACAAAAGTGCCACCATTTGAATATTGCCATTGATATGTGGCATTTGCATCTGTATGATTCAATGTGAATGATCCTGTATCTACAGATATTGCATTTATATTTACGGGTTGTTGCAAAATCTTACCGCAAACAAATACGCGAACTTGATTGGAAGTGTCAGAACATTGATCGCGCTGTACGATACAGCGATAGAAGTAGCTATTATACTGTGCTGATGCTTGTTTGATGGTTAATTGCGAAGTTTCTGTACCTGAATATTCATCATTATCGGACATGATTTGAAAACCATTTCCTGTATTCACATACCATTGACATTGTATTTGTCCATTTGCAGAAAGAGTGAACTGGGCTTGCTCCCCGAAATCAGGATATTGATTCACAGGTTCTTGTATAATGATTGAACTACCACCCGGATATGGAACATCTTGTGACAATTGAGCTCCATTGTGCAAAGTCAAATCATTATTGTTTATTGATACATCTTGAATCACAGAACCATCAACTGAATTGAAATTATAAAGCACTCTTGTTCGAGAATTAGGGGTGATTTGAGTTGGTGGAATGAAATCCTGAGTGTAGAGAACAGAATCGGAAACATGAAAGTCATCAATCAATCCATGATAATAATATGTTTCTTGCATGCCAAAGATGTCGAGAATGGCACCAATTCTTGAACTATTGTCAATAAAGTCCCAATTTGGTGTGCCATGATCTCTTTCGCCAATCTTGACTCCATTTTTGAATATGGATAACTTGCCCGTTTGCTCATTGCCTGTTATGGCAATATGCTCCCATTCTCCAATCGTGTTGATCGTTGAATCTGTTGAAAAAGTTTGCCCATTGATTAAGTATGAAAAGCGTATGCCACTCATATTAAAAACTGCCAAATAGCAAGATGTTCCATATTGACCCCAAATACCCGGAATAGGATCTGTGTTTCCCAAACTTTTTACATAAAACTCAATTGTAAATGTTCTTTGTTCTGGATCAGGAAAAAAAGACTCTGAAATCGAACCATAATCATTGATTCCATCGAGAGAAAGAGAGGCATTGCAGTATTGTTGACTTTGCATTTGGATTGTTGCAAAGCAGGAGAGAAGAAAGACTATGAAAAGATTCATGATAGAAAGGGGATATGTTTTTTCATCACATAAATAACAGCGGCTGCAACAACAATATGCATGATATTGAGTGAAATGGCAAAACCGACAGGTACATCGGGGATGAAAAGAAATGGATTGAAAAATGACAAAATGAGTAGGATAAGAGAGATTCTTTGAAAGATGCGGAAGGCATCACGAGCAAAGAGCGAAATCACAAAAAAAACAAAACCCGCAATGACTGAAGAGACAATCGAAGAAAATATGGCATGATGAACACCAAGGGTTGTCTCGGGTTTGATTTGGACAATATCATTGATTGCACCTAAATTTTTGAAAGCATAATAGAGAATACTATTGATGAATGCACTTGCCAAACCGGCAATCAAACCTTTGATCAATGATGACTTTAATGTGATTGATGACATGCTCTTTCCCTAAAATGTCCAAAAAATTGACGAAATTTGTAACTCGTGTAAAATAAACCCATTATTTATTCCTGACAACCAAAAAATAGATTTCTCATGATAGAATTTCAAGCTGGAAGATATGCCATTGGTGGTATTCCTGTCATTGACCTTGTCGAACGATTTGATACACCACTTTATGTCTATGATGGAAACATCATGGAAAGGCAATTCAATCGCCTTAAACAAGCATTTTCAACATGTAAGACCCGCATAAATTATGCATGCAAAGCATTGAATTCAATCAGAGTCATGAGACATCTTCATGATTTGGGCGCCTGCCTTGATACTGTTTCAATTCAAGAGGTTTGGCTTGGACTTAAAGCCGGATATGCTCCACATGAAATCATCTATACGCCAAATTGCGTCTCGATGGAAGAAATCGACCTTGCAGTGAAAGAAGGAGTAATGATCAATATTGACAATATTTCCATACTTGAGCAATTTGGAGTGAAATATGGAAATAGTGTTCCTATTTGCATAAGAATCAATCCTCATGTGATGGCAGGTGGCAATATCAATATCTCGACCGGACACATTGATTCAAAGTTTGGGATTTCGATTTATCAAATGAGGCATGTCCTGAGAATTGTCGAGAATACACATTTGAATGTCATAGGATTACACATGCACACCGGAAGCGATATCGTAGATGTTGACATTTTCCTTCGTGCTGCAGACATCCTCTTTGAACAAGCCGAAAGTTTCCGCGATTTATCATTCATTGATTTTGGAAGTGGCTTCAAAGTGCCATATAAACCTGATGATTATTCAACAGATATCGAAGAGCTTGGCATAAAACTCACTGAACGTTTCAAAAGATTTTGTGATGAATATGGAAGAGAATTGGAATTATGGTTTGAACCCGGAAAATTTCTGGTGAGTGAAGCAGGTACATTTTTGGTCAAGGTAAATGTCTTGAAACAAACCACTTCTGCCATGTTTGCAGGTGTTGATAGCGGACTCAATCATTTGATTCGACCCATGCTCTATAATGGGTATCATCATATCACGAATGTAAGCAATCCTGATGCCCCATTACGCCTCTATACCGTTGTTGGGTATATCTGCGAAACAGATACTTTCGGCTGGGATAGGAAATTGAATGAAGTGCGAGAGGGTGATATCCTCGCATTTAACAATGCCGGTGCTTATGGAATGACAATGTCAAGTAATTACAATAGCAGATTTCGTCCGGCAGAGGTGTTTGTAATCAATGGAAAAGCCGAACTTATAAGAAAAAGAGAAAGTCTGGACGACATCTTACGCAATCAAGTTTTTGAATAATGATTTAGGGTGCATTCATGCGCTTATTAATGCCACTCATCATGCTATGCATGATTATGTTTCATTCATGTAAAGGGGATGATTCTAATCCTGGAACATCACAAGACTCTTTGTCTGTGGATTCAACCATCACTTTGATTTTCGCCGGTGATATGATGTCACATATGCCGATGGTGAAAGCGGCTTATAACCCACAAACAAAAAGACATGAATATGAGCATTGGTTTCAATTTTTGAAAGATACCATCGCGTCTGCTGATCTAGCAATTGCAAATCTTGAAACTCCACTGGGCGGTGAACCCTATTCTGGATATCCGATGTTCTCAGCACCTGATTCTTTTGCTGAAGATTTAAAAAAAGTGGGTTTTGATATTCTTGTCACGGCTAATAATCACACTGTTGACAAAGGAAGAAAAGGTTTGGAAAGAACGTTGTCTGTATTGGACTCACTTAAGATTGCACATACGGGATCATTTCGCACAGACAAAGAACGGGATTCTTTCACTCCGCTGATTCAAGAAATCAAAGGGGTAAAAATTGCCATCCTAAGTTATACCTATGGAACCAATGGAATACCTGTTCCAAAACCAAATGTGGTGAATCTGATTGATCATGCACAAATGGAAAAAGATATCAATAAAGCCCGTTCGCTTGGAGCGCAAATCGTGATCCCCGTCATTCATTGGGGCGTTGAATATCAAACGTATGAACATCCATCACAAGTAAAAACTGCTGAGTTTCTTGTATCCAAAGGTGTTGATGCCATCATTGGAATGCATCCGCATGTTGTACAACCAAACAAATACATCAAAACCAAAACTGATTCCATTCCTGTTGCATATAGTCTTGGCAATGTTGTTGCAAATATGCGCGACAGGTATAAAGATGGAGGAATACTTATTCATCTAACAATAAAACAAGTGAATGGAAAACCACGCATAGTTGGTTTTGAAGATATTCCTTTTTGGGTGTGGAAAGGATCATCAAAAGAAGTGAAAGGTATTCATGGATTCTATATTATACCTGAATCCAAAATCTCTATTCTTCCAGTAGGTGAAGCAAAGAAAGCGAAAGTGTTTTTTGATGATACAAGAAAGATCCTTAAAAAATGAGAATTGTATTCTTCATGCTGTCTTGCATTCCCATGCTCGTCAAAGCTGAATCCATCGGCAATTGGATGATGTATATCGGAAATAACCCTATTTCTGAGAAGTATTCCATTTGGAATGAAATACAATATCGAGATCAAAAGGTATTTGGGGACTTTACTCAATTGATTATACGCACAGGATTGAATTATTCATTGAGTAATCAATCTCAGGTGTTGCTTGGATATGCATATATCATTGCTGATACGGAAGAATCTTCATTGTATGAACATCGCATCTTTCAACAAGGCATTCATAGACATACATATTCCTCATTGGGAATTCAACAAAGAGTGCGACTTGAAGAACGTTTTGTGGAAGAGAAAGACATGACAGTACGGTTGCGATATTTTCTTGGTGCCACCTTTCCCTTGAATATGAATGTAATGAATACAGGGGCAGTCTATGCTTCTGCATTCAATGAGATTTTCATGAATATGTCCGGTAGCGCATTCGACAGAGATCGAATCTATGGAGCAGTTGGATATCAATGGTCACCATATATTCGCACCGAATTGGGATATATGTCACAAATCACTTCACAGACGACACAGAATCAATTGCAGATTGCTATTTTTACGAATAATCCTTGGTTCTAAATTCTACAGGAAAGTATATGGATTCCATTTTGAATCGCTATTCACATCTCGGTCTACCGATATTTCGTATTTGTGCTTCTCTCTTGATGATCACTCATGGTTGGGCCAAACTCATGAAATTGACCGCAGGCGGAGAAATTAAGTTTTATGACTTCATGGGCATGGGACCCGAAATTTCACTCGCACTTGCTGTCATTGGTGAACTGTTTGCTCCGCTCCTCATTATTGTGGGATATCAAACCAGATATGCTGCTTTTTTTGTGACATTCACTATGGGCGTCGCAGCGTTCATCGTACATGGAGCCGATCCACTCGGTGAGAAAGAATTGGCCCTCATGTATTTTTTGTCTTTCTTGATGATAATGCTGACCGGTCCCGGAGCATATTCTCTTGACAAAAACGATTGAGCATACAGTGCCCAAAAGAGTCTATAGATTCATTCTTTCATTCTCCATCGTCATCATTGGCACCATCATCGCATGGAATGCAAATGGTAGATCATTGATTGGTGTGGATGATGCCAATATTTACTTTGTGTACATGAAGCATATTGCTGAAGGACATGGTTTTGTGTATACTATTGGTGGGGAACATGTTGAAGGTTTTACTTCACTTCTGTGGACGATGATTGGTGCGGGTTTCCATGCAATGAATCTTCCATTGGAAATGAGTCTTCTCATTGTGAACATTGTATTGATCTCATATGTAATTTCAAGAATATGGAAGTTCATTGATGGTAAGCAACACATTTCATGGAAATCCGCACTCTTTCTATCACTTCTTGCTTGCACACCGGGATTCATCGAATGGAATGTGCTATCGCTCCTCGAAACCGGATTGTGGACCACATTGCTAAGTTTGCTATTCTTATCAATCATTGAAGATTCATCACCTTGGATAATTGGAATTCTTGGTTCACTGTTGATTTTGTGCAGGCCGGAAGCAATGCTTTGGGGATATGTGGCATGCATGCTTTATGTGATAATGCAATATCGTTTAAGACAAACAATTCAGTATCAGACAAGCATACCATTCTTCATGATTTCAATCTCATTGATTGCTTTGATTGTATGGAGAATGAACTATTTCGGTTTTCCTCTTCCTAATACCTATTATGCAAAAGTGTCTTCAGACATCTTTTCAAATGCATTTGTAGGATTGAAATACATTGCAAAACTCTTCATTCAAATCCCCATCATGGCGATTGTCATGATAATGATTGCGTATGATGTCTTGCAAAAACTACTGAAAACATCGGTTTCAACTATATCCTCAATGCAATGGACAATAGTGATATTTACAAAAATATTGTTCATCATCCCACTTCTCACAGGTGGAGATCATTTTCAATTGTCAAGATTTTTTCAATCCGGAATTCCCCTATTACTAATGGGCGGAATATTCATTCTCTCACAATGGACATTCCATAGATCTATCATGATTGGGATTGTGATTATTGCAATGTTCTCATCCCGCTGGGTCATCTATGCAGTTACGCAAACACCACTTATACATGAATGGTCGATAGCGATGGAAGGAAGATTGCAATCACAACAATTGAATGCATTTTTTCAAGAGAATGAATTACCTGTTCAGGGTGTATTGACTGCCGGTGGAATGGCATATGTTTATAAAGGTAAAACGATAGACCTTCTCGGTTTGAACAATGTTGAAATGGCACATGCGGAATCAATCAAGCGACCTGGTATCATGAAGAATCATGCTTCCTTCGTGCCTAGTGTATTTTATGATCAACAACCTGATCTCTTTTGGATGGGTGGAGGGTTTTCAGATAATGAGCCGAATTCATTGGAAATTCATCAGTTCAATGCAAACATATTTCATGAGATTCACAAAGAAGCGCAATTCAAAGACATATACGGGGCATTTGCGATTCAAAATGAGAAGGGAACTTGGCTGATGACATTTATGAGCAGAAGATTCATTAAATCTCTAGATGAAAGATATCGCATAAAAGAAATTGCAGTCCGCGAAATTCCAATTTAATTCAGGAAAATGCGATATTCATAAGGTGCAAGAGTTACTGAATTTTTAAGCGTATCAGGTATGTGCTTTAGCGCATCATTCCATGCAGTGTTTTGTAAAATCACGGGTAATGAAACAATAGTTTGTTGATTTCTCACATTTGCCAAGACCAGCATTTCTTTTCCCTGATATGTTTTTTTGAAGCATACTGCATGTTGATATTGATATGGTTCGAGCATTCCTTTTCTTGCCACTTCATGTTTCTTATAAATCCCTATCATCTCTTGATACGCTTTCAGCATTGCGGGATTCTCACTCCAATTGATTGGAGAACGAGTGAAGAATGGCGTTTTGCTTGATCTACCAATTTCTTGTCCGGAATAAAATAAAGGCACACCTTCAAGAAAAATTGTTATCACCGATGCAGACAAAGCGCCTTGCATTCCTTTGAATAATACAATTGGCGAATTATCCCATGCGGATTCATCATGATTTGTGGTAAAGCGCAAACGATGTTTTCCAGTTGGTACGGAATTATATTCAGATACATGAGTTGATATCAGAGATGTTGCACTTCCTCCTGAAAATGTGCTTTTCAATGCAGAATAATAATTCCATGAAAAGATCAAATCAAAACCTGAAGAGAAATGATCTCCACGGGTTCCTTCTGCGAGGAATAAGAGAGATTTTCTTGAAGTAGAATCGAGATGTCTTATGGCTTGTGACCAAAAATCTGCGGGAACTCCATCTGCATAGTCGCATCGAAAACCATCAATATCGCATTCTTTAATCCACCATTTCATAGCGGCAATCATTGAATCACGCAAATTTGGATTTCCGAAATTTAAGTCTGCAACATCAGTCCAATTTGTACCGGGAGGATGAATGATTGCACCCGAAGAATTCACTGTGTGAAAACCTGGAATCTTTGTCCAAGGATGATCCCAGGATGTATGATTCGCAACCCAATCAAGAATGATTCCCATGCCTTTTGCATGAGCTGAATCAACCAGTCTTTTGAAATCATTGATTGTTCCATATTCAACCCCAATAGAAGTATAGTCTTTTATACAATACGGTGAATTGATTCCTTTCAATATCCCGACCGGATATGGAGGCATCACCCAAATCATATTCACACCTAGAGATTTCACCGAGTCGAGTCTTGCAATCAATCCATTGATGCTTCCATCATTGCTAAATGCACGAAGATTGACTTCATACATCACCATATCATCAAGTTCGGGATGACCATTCCAAGATGGAGGATCACTTGGTTGAATTGGTGTGAGAGTAGACTGCTCTTTACAAGCAGCAACAAAAAGAATGATGAGTACTATCAAGGCATGCTTCATTGTTCAAGCACCGGTGAATATTTGATGATGCGAAAAATCATGATACTGAATATCGCTGAGAAAAAACACCATGTGCTGGGTACCGAACTTTGATAAAAGATTCCTGCAATGATGAGTCCGATAAGATTTGCCAAACCATAAGCCGTCATGCCTTTCCGTGAAGAAATAAGCATTGGTACAATTGTGCAGAGTAGATACATGACATTATATGCCATCAGGATTGTATCATTTGGGATATTGCTTTGTAATGTATAATCAATGTGAAAATCCATGATATGCGGCTGAGGTCCACCAATAAAAATTGGAATGATGGCTCCGATGCCTGCAATCATGCCCGGTATTTTTAGAGAATTCAGAATTCCCTTTCTTTTTGAGTCAGTTTCCAATGAAGCAATTGCAAATGGAATATATGCTGGCCAGATAGCCCATGCGAATAGTAAAAAGACCATTGTCGCTACTGTTCGCAATCCTTCGAATTGCGGCATGGCAAAGCCGAGCCAAATAATGCCCTCGAATATTTGTTGTGTCGCAAACATCAAAGGAATGAAGGCAAATAACTTATCTGCGGGATTGGCTTTGCGGATTGTACCCACTCCTATAGCGCCAATAACACCGGATGCACCAAAACTGGCTGTTGCGGAAAAACACATGGGATGCTTCGTACATTGTGAATATGCAACAACTTACGAAAAACCAATTCTTTGGAGGGAATAAAAAAAGGCCACTGGAAAGTGGCCTTGAAGGTGCTCCGACTCGCGGACTTGAACCGCGGACCCTCTGATTAACAGTCAGATGCTCTAACCAGCTGAGCTAAGTCGGAACTCGATGGACGACAAAAATACTTGATTTGATTATATTCGACAAAATATTTTTTCTCACTCTTCACTCTAAAATGGTCATTCCTTCCTTGATTCCTGTTTCAAATGCCGAATTTGAGACATTCTTCGCTTTGATTGAAGAATTGGCTGATTATGAAGAACTTCCACGTCCAAATCAGGAAGCCAAAACTCGACTTTTCCGTGATTGTACGGGTGAACATCCAATGATTCAGGCATATATTATTCGCTTGGAACATGTGGCTTGTGGCTATGTGATTACCTTCAGATCGTATTCTAGTTTTTTGGCGAAGCCAACATTGTATTTGGAAGACATATATATTCAACCACAATTCCGGAATCAAGGTATTGGAAAACAGATTATGAAGAAGCTAGTAGAAAAAGCTTTGGATGAAGGTTGCGGAAGAATGGAATGGGTTGTGCTGGACTGGAATACGACAGCGCAAGAATTTTATAAAAGCATCGGCGCAGTTCACATGAAAGAATGGTATCCCTTTCGTTTGACTGAAGAATCCATGCAACAATTCATTGGCAAACATGAATAGAATACAACATACAATAACGCTCATCACAGGTGCTTCAAGCGGAATTGGTGAAGCATGCGCAAGACATTTCGCTGCTGCCGGTTCTCATTTGATTTTACTTGCAAGAAGAAGTGAAGCTTTAGAAAAATTCAAAACAGAATTGCATGCACAATATCCCGACATTAAGATTTTGACGATTGTTTGTGATGTTCGGGATAGAGCATCCGTTGAACAACAGTTATTGAATATGCCCGAAGAATGGAAGCATATTGATACACTCATCAATAATGCAGGATTATCTCGTGGACTGGAAAAGATTCAAGATGGAATCATCCAAAATTGGGAAGAGATGATTGATACAAATATCAAAGGTTTGCTGTATGTATCAAGAACAATTCTCCCGGGAATGATTGAAAGAAAAAAGGGAAATGTGGTAAATATCGCATCCATAGCAGGCAGGGAGACATATCCTTCCGGAAATGTGTATTGTGCCACAAAGTCAGCTGCCAGAACTCTTTCTGAAGCAATGCGCATTGATGTGAATGGAAATAATATTCGTGTCATGAACATTGATCCAGGAATGGTTGAGACAGAATTTTCTCTCGTACGTTTTCATGGTGATGAAGAGAGAGCAAAACAAGTGTATAAAGGAATGCAACCACTCACTGCAGATGATATTGCAGAGATCATTCTGTTTGCTGTCAATAGGCCATCACATGTCACGATGGGAGATGTCTTGATTCTTCCAACTGCACAAGCAAATACAACAACAGTGTATAGAGAACAATAAACCATTCAATTTCATCGAGGATATGATGATCCTTCGCTTACTTACAATTTGTTTCTTACTTGGATTATGTACCATGGCTGATGCTGAAGCTCAAAATGAGAAAAAAACTCAACCTGAAAAGTCGGTTCCAACAGAATATTCTCAAACACCTATCATTACTAAAGGAACAGTAAGCATAAAAGGGAAGTCTATTTCCTATACTGCAACTACCGGGTATATGAATATCACCGATGACAATGGAGTAGTAAAAGCAACGATGTTTTATGTTGCATATGTGCGCACTGATGGAGCAACAGAAAAAAGACCAATCACATTTGCTTTCAATGGCGGTCCTGGTTCATCTTCGGTGTGGTTGCATATGGGTGCGCTTGGACCGAAGAGAGTTGTGATGACAGACAAAGGAGACATGACGAAGCCACCCGGCACGATGATTGACAATGAATTTTCATGGCTCGAATTCACAGATCTTGTATTTATTGATCCGGTTGGAACAGGATATAGTCGTCCTGCAAAAGATGAAAAGAAAGAGCAATTTCATGGTCTTGATGAGGATGTGACATCCGTTGGAACATTCGTGCGTTTATATACAACGCAAAACAAACGTTGGCTTTCACCCAAGTTTCTTGCAGGCGAAAGTTATGGTACCACGAGAGCCGCATATTTGGCAGATCATTTGGCGGATCGACATGGCATGTATGTCAATGGAATATTGCTCATCTCGATGGTATTGGATTTTCAAACATTGCGCTTTAGTGCATCGAATGATCTACCATGCGCTCTATTTCTACCAACCTATGCGGCAACTGCGATGTATCATGGAAAGCTTGATGCAACTATGCGAGCCGATCAAGAAAAGACATTGCAAGAGATTCGCGATTGGTCATTGACTGAATATTTGATGTATCTCGCAAAAGGTCATGTGGCAACTGAAGCAGAACATAATGCAATTTCTGAACGATTGAGTAGATATACAGGTTTGTCGAAAGAATTCATAGCGTCCACAAACAATAGACCCGACATATTCAGGTTCACAAAAGAATTGCTGCGCGATCAAAGAAAAACAGTTGGACGTTTGGATAGCCGTTTCACCGGAACAGACAGAGATGCCGCAGGCGAGAATTTCGAATATGATCCAAGTTATAATGCAGTGATATATGGTCCTTTCACCTCGACAGTCAATCATTATCTGCGTGCAAATCTTGGCTTTGAAAGTGATTTGCCTTATGAAATTCTTACAGGTAAAGTCCAGCCATGGAATTGGGGAAGTGCAGAAAGAGGATTTCCTTATGTAGGAGAAGCACTGAGAAAAGCAATGAACAAAAACAGATTTTTAAAAGTCTATGTCGGCAATGGCTGGTATGATTTAGCCACACCATTTTTTGCTTCAGAATATACCATCAATCATTTGTCACTTGAGCCTGAATTACGGAAGAATATTTCCATGAAATATTATCGATCAGGACACATGATGTATATCGAAAAAGAGTCTTTGATTCAATTCACAAAAGACATCGAACAATTTTACGCGAATGTATTGTCACAATAAAGGCATTCAGAATGAGTGAACTCACAACACTTCGATTATTCGGCAATTCTGAAGAAGATATTCAGAAGGCCGCAGCAATGTTGAAAGATGGAAAATTGGTTGCCTTTCCAACTGAGACTGTGTATGGTCTTGGAGCATCAGTGTTCAATCCCGAAGCATTGAAGAAAGTGTTTCAGGCAAAGGGTCGCCCTATAGATAATCCATTGATTGCACATGTTTGTTCAATAGATGAATTGGAATTGCTAGCAGCAGAGATTCCGGAAGATGCAAAGAAATTGGCAGCAGCTTTTTTTCCCGGACCATTGACTATTGTATTGCCCGCAAAAGCAACAATACCAAGAGAAGCCACAGGTGGTTTGGATACTATTGCCATTCGCATGCCCAATCATGCCATAGCATTGCAATTGCTGAAACTGAGTGGTCCACTTTGTGCGCCATCAGCAAATATTTCAGGAAGGCCCAGCCCAACAAATGCATATCATGTTCTGGAAGATCTTGATGGAAAGATAGATGCTGTTCTTGATGGCGGACAATGCACGGTTGGCATTGAATCAACAGTCATTCGGGTGAGTCCAGGTCCAATGATTCTACGACCTGGAATGATTACCGCCGAACAAATAGAAGAAGTGCTAAAGAAGAAAGTGGAAATAGTGAGTAAAGGCGAAAAGAACATTCAATCACCCGGAATGAAATATCGACATTATTCGCCAAAGGCACATTTGCATATGTGTTCCACGCACGAAGAATTTGATGGATTACAAAGAAGATTTCCCCATGCAATGAAATTGTCCATGCATGTGTCAACACAATTTGGTGATATCTTTCCACTCAAAGAGCACACCTACTATGATATTCTTCGTTCTGCTGACATCAAAGGTGTAAAAGATATTATCATTTTATTTCCGATTGAAGATAGAGCATCCAAATCTGCATTGTTCAATCGCATTGAGAAGGCATTGGGAGAGCAATGAGCTCAATCAAAAAACATATAATGCCAAGAACCAAAGAACGATCGAAACACAGATCTGCACAAGGAGAATAGGTTTGAGCCATCTCCATTGAAATTGTTGTACGTGAAACAAGCAATATCTGTAAAATACTATACCCATTCCCATCGCTCCTGAAGCAGAGATCATTTGTGCTTTCGCAAGTTGTATACATCCAATGATTAAAAATGTTAACCACATGATGCCGTGAACATAGAAAGGTATTGTTCTCATTGTTGATTCCTCATGGACTTATGAAATAATCGGTTTTGCTTGTTTTGAAAGTGAGTATGTTCTTCCTTTCCATTCCGTACCATTTTTCTTCATGCTCCAAATGGCTGAATTGATGGCAAAAACGATAAAGGTGAATGCTGTCAATCCATGCAAAAAGGCATGCCACATGGGATAACCAAAATACATGGCAATGATGGTTCTCAATGACATTCCCAGAAGAATGGATGTCCCACTAAATATCATGATCAATGATTCATTGAATACGATTCCAATTATCAATGCAATGAAAGGGAATACATAGGTGAAGAAAAGGTGGGTGACAAAGAAGAGCAGCTTATAGATATCGAAATGCATTGTGGCAAATGCATTCTTTGAGAATCCTGTGAATACATCTCGTGAAGTTCTATACATTCTGCAGGAAATGATTTCTAATGCAGAAGAATGGCATAACCGTTTACCAAATGACTTCATGCGAATTGCGAGATCAATATCTTCGGCGATGCTTGATGACACTGAAGTGTGACCTCCAATTTCTAGATATGACTCTCTCTTGAACAATAAAGCTTGTCCATTCGCTGCAGCAAATTGTGGATTTGGATTGTTCATGATCAAATCATGAGGAAGATAAGTCAAATACAGTGTATGAATGAAAGGTACCGCAACATGCTCCCAGAATAAATGCAATTGCTGTTTGGGTACGGCACTCAACATATCTATCTGATGCTTTTGTGCATAAGTAATAAGTGAAGAAATGCTATGTCTATCATGTATGGTGTCTGCATCAGTGAACAGTATATATTCTCCACTTGCCTTCAAAGACAATTGATGGCATGCATGTGGTTTTCCTATCCAATGACTTGGAAGAAGTGTGCCCTCAATAACAGATAGTCGATCACAATATTCGGATTGTAATTGATGTAAGATGTCACCTGTTGCATCTTGAGAATGATCATTGAGTACAATCACTTCATAATTGTCATAATCTTGTTCGCATAAAGATCGTATGCAAGCTTCAATTGTGTCTTCTTCATTTCTTGCCGGAACAAGAATGCTGATCATCGGCATTTCTTCGAGCTTTTCATCGATTTTTTTCACATGATGAAAAAGGATGGCATTTCTTAGTGTGTTGAACAGAAGTAATAGTAATGAAATACAAATCACAATCAAGAGTATCAGAAGATTATGTTCCATTGTTCAATCCTTCTTTGCAAAAGTTGTGCTGATTTAATGTTAATTTGAGTGCAATCAACTGAATTCGCTTGGTTGATTCATGTAAATATTTGTTAATCAGCGAGATGTAAACAAAAGGTAATATTCATGAAGAGATCTCTTTATTCTATTGGTATCGCATGTGTATTGATCATGGTATTTCAAGGATGCTCCATCCTTCAAAATTTGTCTTCCATGAAACAGGTTCAGTTTAGAATTGGATCACTCAGTGGTATTTCAATTGGAGGAGTAAGTGTAATGGGAAAACAAAAAGTCACAGACTTTTCCGTCGGTGAAACCATGTCGCTTGCAGGAAAAGTGGCAGGTAGATCTCTTCCACTATCTTTGACCGTGAATGTGGAAGCAAGAAATCCGAATGAAACCGTAAAAGGAAATGGCATGTCAATGAGTGGAATTGCCACGCTTCAATCGATGGAATGGAGATTATTGATAGATGATGTTCCTACTCTATCGGGGATTATTAAAGGACCTATCACATTGCCGGCAGGTGGGGAAATAGTAACCATTCCAATCACCACAGAATTCAATCTCTTTTCTGTATTTGAGGAGAGGGGTTATGCCGGTATGGCAAAATTGGCATTTGCCTTGGCAAATCCGGGGTCAAGTCAAGTGTCTGTCACATTGGATGCCAAACCCGTGATTGAAACATTCCTGGGGAATATGACATATCCCGGAAGAATCACCATTATAGAAAAGGAATTCAACTAAACTTCATTGATTGATTTGTATTTTGTGATGATTATAAATCTCATGTAATGCCTATGATTCGCTATCTGACACTACTTTACTGCATATTGTTCGCAACAACTATACTGCATGCCCAGGGAGATTTGTATATCAGTGAATTCACTGATCCCTCCATGTTCCACTTTGTTGGAAAAGCAAAACTATTCAACAAACGCATTCGCCTCACTGATGCAACATATAATCAAGGTGGTGGAATATGGCTGAAAGAGAAAAGAAATGTTGCACGAGATTTTTCAATTCAGATTGGATTTCAGATTACACAGCCGGGCAATTCAGGAGCCGATGGCATTGCATTCGTGATTCAAAACAATAGTGCGAGTGCAATCGGAGTATTTGGTGGAGGCATCGGGTATATGGGAATACCGAATAGTCTTGCAATAGAATTTGACACCTATCCCAATTCCGAGTATAGGGACCCCAATGACAATCACATAGGCATTCAAACACGCGGGAAGAATGCAAATAGTCCCGATCATTCGATCACATTGGGTACTTCAAGAAATATTCCACTTCTGGAAGATGGAGCTGTTCATGTTATGCGCATTGATTATGTCAACAATATCATGAAAGTCTATCTCGATGACTTCAATACACCAAAAATCACGGCTTATGTCAAACTAGATTCACTACTCGATTTGGATAATCAAACTGCATGGCTTGGATTTACTTCATCTACCGGGGGTGCTTTTGCAAATCATGACATCGTATCTTTCGGACATAAAAGCACATCCAGAATATCCGTTGAAGGGCTGAGTCCGCGAGGAACACTTTGCCCAAATCAATCTGCCTCTCTGATAGGATATACATCTGATTCTGCCAATGTGATTTCCTGGACATGGAATCTTCCCGGTGAAACCAAAACCGGAAAAATAGTACAGTTCTCAAGACCAATCACAGGTACCTATCCTGTTCAATTAATCATTCGTAGGTCTTCGGGTATTTTGATTGATACGCTGAATACGACAGTGAAAGTTGAGAATCCGCTCGAAGTGAATCTGAAAGATTCAATCATTTGCGCTCAAACATCAATTGCCATACCTGTTTCGGTGCAAGGCGCGCAAGGAGCCCTAACATATTTGTGGTCTTCACTTGATGGCAATACCATCGATGGAAATAGAGATACTGCAATAATCAACCCAAAACCATTGAACCCCGGACAATATAGATTTTCAGTGTGGGTTAGAGATGCTCTTGGATGTGAAAAGCGCGACACAATGACATTGACCGTTCGGGCATTACCCGTAATCCAACCGCAATCCATGATTCTTGGTTGCAAAGGAGATGTGATCAGGATTACCCCAAATGTCAACAGCAGTTCCGGTTCATTGACTTATAGCTGGACACCAATGGATGGGGTGATTGGTTCTGTTTTTTCCTCGACACTCACCGTAAAGAGATCTGATCCCGGTATTCATACATATTCCGTGAATGTAAAAGATGAACTTGGCTGTACGGCAACATATACATATTCAATTCGCATTGCAGACTCACCAATTCTCAATGCAGGAAGTGATGCTCGAGTATTGTGCATCGGAGATACAATTGAAATTGGAAATAATGCATCAGTCAAAGGTGGAACACCGCCATTTCGATATCAATGGAGAAGATTGACCCCCGGCAATGCAAATATCGTGAACCAAAATCAGGCAAAAGCACTCATACATCCAACAATGCCCGGTAATTATGAATTGATGGTCACGGACTCAAATGATTGCTTTAGTATGGACACAATATTCGTTGATGTTCGATTGATACCGGATGCAAATGCAGGACAAGACATCACGGAATGTGTATGCGATCAAAAAGGAGGAGAAATCGGAATTGCAGCACGATGTGGTGTCATTCCCTTTACATATCGGTGGTCTGCTCTCAATAATGCTCCGCTCTCTGCACTCAGTGCATTGAACTCAGTTCCGGTGACAGTTAAAGTGAATGAAAATCCCACAATGAAAAAGACATATGGTTATGTGTTGACTGTTACGGATGGACAAAATGTATCAAGAAGCGATACTGTTTTCTATACATTGAATCCATGCCCTAAAGTCGATGCAGGAAGATCTCAATACATTTGTAGTCCCGTCGCTCCATTCCGCTTTACACCAACAGTCATTGCTGATCCAAGCGATACATTGCGATATGAGTGGACGCCTTCCACATTTTTAGATAATCCCTATGATGCACGACCTTTGGTGACGTTTCCGGATAGCACATTTTCCATGACATATACATTGACAGCATATACTTCTTCAGGATGCATGGGAATGGATACAGTAGTGTTCGAAACTGAAAAATCGATGTCACTCAAGATAGATAGATTGTATAGCAATTCGTATTGTATTTGCCGTGGAGACAGTGTCGGTTTCAAAGTTAATGTCACAAGCGGTACACCTCCATATTCCTATGAATGGATTCCGATTGGATTGAAAACATCAAGTTCAACAATTACCGTAAATCCATTGTTGAGTACATTGTACAGCGTTATAGTGACGGATGCGAGAGGTTGTTCTGCAATGGATACAATTTCTGTCTGTGTTGAACCCGTGCCGAATCCACGACCTGCATCAGATACAACCATTTGTTATGGGGATGTTACTCCACCGCGCGGAGAAGAAGCAACATGTGGTAAAGCACCATTCACGTATCAGTGGAGTCCCACTGCAGGAGTTGACAATCCAACAGTGTATAATCCACGCTTCTCACCGGATACCTCAACTGTGTATTCTTTGACAGTTACCGATGATGGAGGAAAATCCACGACTGCATTCATGGTGATCAATGTTCGACCACAATTGAAATTGAATATGAATGTTGATTCGCTGATGTGCAAAGGTGGGTCGATCACAGCAACTTTACAGACTTCAGGTGGCACGCCACCATATAAAGTAGATTGGACAATTGACAATTTGCCGATTCAAAATTCTGACACAATATTTACGATTGCTGGTTTTGATAAAGACTTTGTGCTTGGATCAACATTGACGGATTCAGCAGGATGTTCAATTTCAGTACAAAAAACAGTCAAGGTGAATGGACCTGATTTGTCATTCCCCGATCGCGTTTTTGTTTGTCCATGTGATTCTGTCATCATCGGAGGTGAAGCAAATGGAGGAAAACCTTCATATGTATATGAATGGCGCGATCTTGATGGTTTGAAACCTCTTGAATTACAAGACAGTACAATTGCAAAAACCATCTGCATTACCACAAGAAGCAGAGAATATGTGCTTACTGCAATCGATGCGAATGGATGCTCGGTTACAAAAGGCGTTTCGGTTGAATATGATAATGCAGTATATCCTGTCATGCTCACGATACCGTATACAAAAGCGCATCCGCTTGAAAAGAAAGCAAATATTCCAGTTGTGATTGAACGCTATCCAGTATCACTTGCTTGTCCTCCTCAATCTATTGCATTGCAAGTGCACTATGATCCATGGGTCTTTGATCCAAATCCAACAATCAGTCGTGGTAGAATAGTAAAGAATAGTGTGAATGGAAGATTGCGAACACTTCAAATCATCATTGACAATCCACCTGCATTTCAATCGGGTGATACATTACTTATGATTACCGGTGCTGCAATCATGGGTGATCCAGGAAAAACAATCATCAAAGTCGATTCATTGAATTGGGCATGCTCTCGATTGACATCGAATACGGCAAATGGAGTTTTTGAATTGGATTCACTCTGTAGATTGTCTGATTCTTCGATTCGCATGTTCGATTTCTCGGGCATGCCATTCCTCCAGTCCATACAACCTATTCCTGCTCAAGACATATTCACAGCACATGCAATTCGATTTCATGGTGAAGAAGTCACACTCACATTGTTTGATGCAAAAGGGTCAATTGTCGATATGAAGATATGGAATGAACAAACCCAAAACATGTCAATGCCCGAACATGCAACATTTGTTTTTGATTCCGATTTTCCGGCAGGAATGTACAGACTTATACTGCAATCGCGATATGGTAGAGATTCACAACAATGCATCATCATTCGATAGGAATAGATCATGAATAGGATTTTGAATTTCCTTGCATTGATGTGTTTCTTCAATGCTGCATCTTTTGCTCAAATTGATCGCTCTCCTTGGTCCTATGGACTATTTGGTGGAATGCAAAGAACTCAAAGCAATGGAGTTTTCCAAGCTCTGCCAGGACTTGAAAATTGTTGCAAAGGGTTTGATGGAAGCTCATCATTATATGATCCATTCTTTGGAGCATCAATTCGATATGCAATGAATACATCAGTTGGAATGGATATTTCAGTTGATTATGTGAAATCTCACGCTGAGTTTTCAGCTGTCAATATCATTGGTAATGCATTGTCTTTCAATGGCTCGGGTTATGACATCGTTGAAGCACAATCTCAATTCACAATGTCATTCAGCATTCCTTCAATAAGCATCACACCATCCATCACTTGGAAACCCTTGGATGCAGGATTGGGGATTCGCGGAGGATTTACCATGCGTTTGCAATCCGAAGCAGAAGGAAATGGAAAAGAAGAATTGATTTACCCTAAAGGTCTTGTGTTTTCAGACACAAAGAGTACAATTCGCAATGAAAAAACGAGCATATTTTCACCAACCTCATTCATATATGGTCCTTCAATTGGGATATTCTATGATTTTACATTGAGCGAATCAATCTCATTGATTCCGGAGATCTCATACATTCATTTACTCAATCAACCAATAGAATTTGCAAATACTAATGAATCACTTTCATTGAATGCATTGCGAGCAGGCATCATGCTGGCTTATACATCAATAAGTCCTGCACGGTTGATGGAAATTCCGATAACTCCTCTACCAACAATAGAGATTGATACAATCAAACCGTTTGCTCCTCGCAGACTCAATGCAAAACTTGCCGCATATAGTGTAAATGAACAGTCCAAAGAAGAGAATATCGTCAATATCATCATTCAAGAATATTCATCACTTACCATGACACCACTTCTGAATTTTGTGTTCTTTGAAGAAGGCGAAGATCAGATACCACAACGATATGCTCGACTTGCATCTGAAGATACACCTCTTTTCGACATAGACTTTATCCATACTCCAAATCATGTTGAAACGTATTTGCATATTCTGAACATCATCGGAAAACGCATGACAGAAAAACCAAATTCCACAATAACACTCACAGGATGCAATGCAGATATTCAAAAAGAAAAAGGAGATAAAGCATTGTCATTGAGACGTGCGGAATCGGTAAAAACATATTTGTCCAGTGTTTGGAAGATTGGAGATGAAAGGATTCTCCTCAAAAACAGAAATCTACCTGAAAAATCGGCGAATACGCAAACAGTGATGGGAGCTCAAGAGAATCGAAGAGTGGAGATAACAACGAATGAACCATATATCATTTCTCCAATCATTACGCTTGATACGATTCGCACTATGAATCCGCCGATTGTTCGATTCAGACCGGAGATTGAGGTTGATACTGTTGATGTATGGCAATTGACTGCCGGACAAAAGAATAAAGAATTGAGAAGGTTTACTGGCGAAGAGAAGGTGCCACCATTCATTGATTGGCATATTGCCGAAGAAATGAGTGAAGAATTGGTCAATGATTCATCAATCATGTTTAGATTCAAAGCCAAAACACCTCTGCAAGATTCCGCTGAAATTGAAGGAGTGATTCCAATTGAGCAAATCACTTTGCATAAAAAGAAAATCAATCGCGTTCAAGATCGCGAGGTAAATACATTTTCACTTGTGTTATTTGATGTTCGTTCCAGTGAGATAACAGAAGCAAATGCGCAAATAATTGATTTCATCAAAGGTTTTGTCAAACCCACCTCAACTATTTCCATAACCGGTTTCACCGATCGCTTGGGTGATGCAGATGCAAATCAACGTCTTGCTCAAGGCAGAGCCGATGCCACAGCGAATGCATTGCAAGTCAAACAAAGAGCCACTGTACTTGGAAAAGGAAATAGTGCTTTATATGATGATCGCTATCCCGAGGGAAGATTGTATACAAGAACGGTTGATGTGATTGTTGATACCAAAATTGACAATTGATTCAACCATTCCAGAATTGTCTGTCCAAGCTTCGATATTGCACAGCTTCACTCACATGCTCAACTTGTATATCCACAGAATCAGCGAGATCTGCAATGGTTCTGGATACTTTCAATATTCTGTCATAAGCTCTCGCTGATAGACCCAAAGAATTCATTGCCTTATTTAACAATTCCGATGATGCATCATTCAGCGAGCACCAATGTCGGATGTCTGCACTTAACATGTCTGCATTTTTGAATAGATCCTTTCGCTCTGAAAATCGCATTCTTTGTTTTTCTCTCGCATGAATCACACGCTCTCTCACAACTTCTGTTGACTCACCTTTTCTTGCATCAGAGATATCTCGATAGCGCACTGCCGGTACATCAACATGAATATCAATACGATCAAGCAATGGACCGGAAATTCTTCCCATATATCGCTGAATCTGCTGAGTGCTGCATGTACATTGCTGATGGGGATTCCCAAAATGTCCGCATGGACAAGGATTCATGGAACAAAGAAGCATAAAATTCGCAGGATATTCCACACTCATTTTTGTTCGAGATATAGATATTGATCTATCCTCGAGTGGTTGTCTAAGTACTTCCAATACATTTCTTGCAAATTCCGGTAATTCATCAAGGAATAAAACACCATGATGAGCCAAAGATATCTCACCGGCTTTAATGACGCCCATTCCACCACCCACAAGCGCTGCATCGGAAATGGTATGATGTGGACTTCTAAATGGCCGCATCGTAACAAGCGGAACTCCTTTGGGTAATTGCCCTGCAACAGAATGAATTTTTGTAGTCTCCAATGCCTCTTCCATTGTCATTGGTGGTAAAATGCCAGGTAATCTTTTTGCTATCATAGTTTTCCCACTTCCAGGCGGACCAACCATAATCAAATTATGCCCGCCGGCAGCAGATACTTCCATCGCACGCTTTACTTGTTCTTGCCCCTTGATATCAGATAAATCAATTCCACGATCTTGCTTTTGGTGAAATAATCCATCAATGGAAGACTGATGGGGTTCAATGGAAATCTCATTATTCAGAACAGCAATTGCTTCTTGAAGGGATAGCAATGGTATGATGTCAATCCCTTGCACAAGACCTGCTTCCTCAGCATTTTCCTTTGGGAGATAAATGCGCTGTATCTGCTCTTCTTTTGCCATCAATGCGATCGACAATGCACCGTGAATTGGTCTGAGTTCGCCATCCAAAGCAAGTTCCCCAATAAACAAAGCATTTTCTAATTTCTCATGCTCCAAATATCCCATAGCCGATATAATTCCAAGTGCAATCGGTAAATCAAAACCGCTTCCTTCCTTACGAATATCTGCCGGAGCAAGATTCACAGTAATGCGTTTCAAAGGAAAGGGAAGATTGGAATTTTTTATTGCGGCTGATACTCGCTCTTTTGACTCACGCACAGCAGAATCCGGAAGACCTACCATAAGAAACATGGGAACGGCATTTTCAAGATGCGTTTCTATATGAACACGAAATGCTCCAATCCCAAAAACAGAAGCAGAAAATAATGAAGCGTACATGATGTCCCCTGGAAAATTCATGCGCAACTTAGAAAATGGACAAGCAAAAAAAAACTCCGACAAATCATGTCGGAGTTTATATGTCACAATTGTTTTGATTGTTTATTTGGCTTTATGTCTAGCTTCTTAAGCAATGTATCAGTTTTTTCATCCTTTTGATTTGAGGGTGATATGGGAGGATTTTGCTTATATGTTTTCACCATGATTGAGCTGATACCGGTTTCTAAATTGATGGTGATTTTCTTTCTTGATGATTGATAATTCGGAGTTTCATATGATAGATCATCCTTTTGAATGAAACCCGGGAAATTATGTTTTGTCAATACAGATTCATGATCAATTTTACAACCGACACCTTCCGGTATCTCAATGTGAAACTTTGTAACGGCACCACCGTTGACTTCCACATGCGAGGAGTCAATCAAATCCCCAAGCTTTAATGAAATGTCACTTACACCAATATCAAAAGAAAAATTCGAAATTCTGAGTTTCGACACATCCGCATTGAAAGAGTTGACTCCACCTGCCAATGCAATATTCCAAATTGGTTTCTTATTTAAGCGAAAATCCGCCTTTTTCAATTTGTTATTTCTGAACACCTTGATGTTTCCGCCCATGTCAACATCTAGATGCATTGTTCCATTCTTAATGATTTTGTCAATCGAAAAAAGAGATTCAGTCTGAGAATCCTCATCATCTCTTTGGAAGAATTCGTTTTGCGATGAAATCATCATCAAAGAAGTATCATCTGATGCCATGAGATTGATATTCATGACACCGGCCCCAATTGATAAGAATGTTGTATCACTAAGTGTTGAATCGAATGTTATCAATGTTGTGTCAGTTGTTGAATACGCTTTTTCATTGTGATAATCAGCAACATAAACAGGTGCATCTTGCATAGATGAAAAGATTGTCAAAGCAGATATTATCCCTATGCCGGCCATCATGGTATTTTTTAGTTTGTCATAATTTATCAATGATGCGACACCCAATAGGATAAGAATGACCGGCCACAAACGCCATAATTCTTCTGTGCCATGAATGTGATTGAAATTATCGATAAACGTTAATAATCCCAATGAAATGAAGAAGAATCCAAATAGAAACTTTGCACCTTTCATGATGACTTCTCCTTTTTACCTGAGAAAAGAATAGAAATACCGATTCCAATCAAAATCAATGGCCAATATTTTTCAAAATCCATGTCTGGTATAAAATTATGTGCAAGGAATAATGCACCCAAGGAAATCAGTATGATTGCAAATGCTTTACTTTTCTTTCCGGATTTCTCAACATTGATTTCAATATTGATCTTTTTATTTTGCTGCTTGTTTTTAAATGATTCCTCAAATTCTTTGGCAATGGATTCTATCTTATTTCCAACTTCTGTTCCAATCTTCTCAGCTTCTTTGGCAAATTCTTCTGCTCTATGTTCAAATGATGGATTCGCTTGCTGAGCTGTTTCATTTGATGCATTCGGGAATTCTTCAAATGTGATATTGGGTAAATCCAGTGGTTTTTTTGGCAAGGCAATCCACAGTGCCAGATATCCAATCACGGCAAATGGTGGTTCGAAGAATAATAGCAGAAAAATGATTCGAATGAACAAAGGGTCTATGGAAAAATATTCACCGAGACCAGTACACACTCCTGCAATCACTTTGTCTTGAGTATTGCGATAAGCCCTTTTCATGTTAGTCTATCTCCATAAAATATTTGGGAATTACGAAGTTACCCTCATAATGTTACAAGATACTTGAAATGCCTGTGATGAAATCCGTAGATTGCATGAAAGGAGCAATCATGGATAGATCAATTCCCCCAATTTCAAAAGAACAACCCCTTTTTATTTTTCCTGCATTTGAGCGACGCACTCTCAGCAATGGCATGAAGATATTATTCGTGCATGATCCGAGTAGTCCGCTCATTTCAATCTCGCTTACGATGAGAATAGGTGCTGTGCATGAACAAATTAGTGGTTTGTCTCGAGCAGTTGCAGGACTCATGATTGCGGGTACTTCCACGAAAAGGGCTCAAGACATCTCAATGTTGATTGACAGATTGGGTCTTTCATTCGGATTCTATGCCTCATGGGATGCATGTGAATGCTCTTCAATTGGTTTGGCGATTCACACAGATTCCATCCTTGATTTGATGAGCGAATGTTTATTCGATTCGCAATTCCCGGAGGATGAAATACATCTCAAAAAAGAATTGATGATCGCTGAACATGAACAATATGCCGTTGACCCGGAATATTTGGCCGCTCGTGCTTCAAGCGCTCGGATGTTTTCACATCACCCTTATGGTAAATCTCGCATTGGCACCCCTTCTAGCATTGCTCTTATCAATCAAGACACATGCAAAGCATTTCATCAGAACATGTTGCAAACTCCCGATGCATTTTTTACGATATCAGGGAATTGTTCACCCGATCACATGATGAATGCACTTGAAGAAAAATTCGGACATTGGAAACCAAAAGAGGATGCACTCTCAATTCCACAGGCTAGTTATTCAAATGATATGCTCTGCATCATTGCCCCCAAAGCCGATGCCGTGCAAACCGCCTTGCATATTGCATTTCCATCAATTGGAATGAATCATCCTGACTTTCCATTGTTTCGCATTGCCTCAACTGCATTTGGCGGATACTTCGCTTCGCATATCAATCATGTATTGCGAGAAGTGCATGGCTATACTTATGGTGCATTTGCTCAGAGTTATGGAAGGAAGGGGTCGAATACATATAATATTCAGACTCAAGTTGGGAATGAAGTCACTGAACATAGCATACAGCTGATTTTTCAAGAATTGAAAACAATGCAAGAAACAATGCTTGAAGAAGAAGAATGTGAAACGGTCATGAATTATTTGCTTGGTACATTGGTGCAAGGAATGGAAACAAATCAGCAAATCTCTTCAAGACTAAAAATGATTGAGTTCAACCAGCTCGCGGAAGATTATCACAAGAATTTGTTTGAAACAATTGCCCAGGCAGACAGAAATAGGGTATTCGAAATTCAACAACAGTATTTTGATCCAAAGCATTGCATTATCTCTGCATCTGGATCAAAGGAAGTGCTTGAGTCTATTCTTTCGACTTATGGAGAAACAATTCTCTTTCAGGAATCCTGAGTATTCCTGTGAAGTGCGGGTATGAAATCTTCAGATTGCGCTATCAATACTCCCAATATCACAATTCCACCCAAAGCAAATTTGTCTATTGAAATTGTTTCCATGCCAACAATCACCGCAAATGCAGTTGCGGTTACCGGTTCCGTTGAAAACATCAATGCTGCCTTCACGGGTGTTGTTTCATGTTGATATCGAGTTTGTACATAAGTGGCAACTATCGATGCCAAGATGGAAGTATAAAGAAGCGCAAGAAGAAAGTCCATGGAAGAAAATGCTTGAGAAATCAATCCCGGCATATTGGCAGGATTTCCTTCAAACAATACAGAGCCAATAGATGCGAATATGCATGACACCACAAATTGAATCAATGTCAATCGAGCGGAAATGGTTGGAACATCACCAGCTTTGCTCATAAAGCGATCCGTATAGGTGATATACATCCCCCACATGATCGCACAAAAGAGGGTTGCGAGATCCCCGCTATTGAAACTCCATTCTGCGGAACCATGCTGAGAAAAAAATCCAAGTCCGGTTAAGACAGTGAAGATTCCGATCATTTGAATCTTTGATACAGACCTCCTATTTATAAAATAGGCTGCAATCGGGGTGAAGATAGCCATGGATCCAGTTATGAAAGAGGAATTGGCAACGGTGGTATGTTGAAGACCCCATGTTTGCGACAAAAATCCCAATCCAAAAAAGAAACCCAAAACACTTCCTTGAATAATGTCTTTTGAAGTGATCCCCTTCATATATCGAAACCACAAACCATATCCAATCAAAGATGCCAATGCAAATCGCAAAGCGGTATAAAGAAATGGAGGCACATCATCAAGTGCATTCTTGATGATGACAAATGTGCCGCTCCAAATCAATGTGATGAAGAGCATGAATAAATCAGCTCTTTGATTGCGTGTTAATGACATTGATATCTCCTGTGGATACGAAAATACGGTCTTGTCATGACATGCAATTCCGTTCTTTCAATGGGAAATATGTAATTTGCACTATAATCTATGACAAAACAGTACACGGCTCATCCTATGCTTGATATCAAATTCATTCGCGAACATGCAGAAGCGGTCAAACAAAATGTGATCAATAAAAATGAATCTGCAGACATTGATGCACTGCTCAAACTTGATGAACAAAGACGCTCTTTGATTCAAGAAGTGGAAGTGTTGAAGAGCAAAAGAAATACTGTTTCTGAATTGATTGCTTCGCTCAAAAAAAACAAAGAAGATGCAACTTCGCACATTGAAGAAATGCGTGTTGTTTCTGATACCATCAAATCGCTCGATGAATCTCTACGACCAATTGAAGAACAAATGGAAGAGATTGTCTTGCGCATTCCCAATATGGTTCATGCATCAGTTCCAATTGGAAAAAGCGCCGCAGAGAATATAGAGGTTCGTAAAGTTGGTGATACAATCGAACAAGGATTCAGAAAGAATCACCTTGAAATTGCGAAACACTTGAACATTCTCGACTTCGAGCGCGGTGCAAAAGTTAGTGGAAGTGGTTTTGGTTTTTATGTTGGCAAAGGCGCAAGTCTGGAAAGAGCACTCATCAATTTCATGATTGATCTACATCTTGAAAAACATGGCTATACAGAAATGATGCCTCCATTTCTTGCAAATTATGCCTCTATGCGTGGAACGGGTCAATTGCCAAAAATGGAAGAAGACATGTATGCCATGCCGCTTGACGGACTCTATGCCATACCAACGGCAGAAGTGCCAATCACGAATTTTCATCGTGATGAAGTATTGCCCAATGATCAATTGCCGGTGAAGTATTGCGGGTATTCAGCCTGCTTTAGAAGAGAGGCGGGAAGCTATGGGAAAGACACAAAGGGATTTTTGCGCGTGCATCAATTCAATAAAGTTGAACTTGTGAAATTCGTCAAACCTGAAACCTCCTATGATGAATTAGAATTGCTCGTGAAAGATGTCGAAGACATTTTGAATGCACTTGAAATTCCATATCGAGTTTTGCAATTATGCAGTGGCGATACAAGTTTTTCCAGCGCCAAAACATATGACCTTGAAGCTTGGTCACCATGTGAACAAAAATGGCTGGAAGTTTCAAGTTGTTCCAATTTTGAATCGTATCAAGCCAGAAGAGCCAATATTAGATTTCGAAATGATCAAGGGAAGCCGGAATTTCTCCACACATTGAATGGAAGTGGTCTTGCAACATCGCGCTTGATGGTTGCGATTCTGGAACACTATCAAACAGAGGACGGACATATCAATGTGCCAAAAGCGCTACAAAGCTATTGCAAATTTGATCGCATCTGATCATGATTCATGTTCATGAATTGAATGATTCGCGTCTTGATTTGTATCGAGATTTGCGTCATGCACAACAACTACATTCATCTTCAAAAGTCTTTTTGACCGATGGTGAAAAAATCACGGTCACAGTTTTGCAAAGTCCTTTGAATGTACAATCCGTCTTGCTCACCGAAGATTTATACCAAAAACATCATGCGATGATTCTAACAAATGTGAATTCTGATCAATGCTTTATCATGTCCAAACAAAACATGGATGCATTGATAGGGTTCGATCTACATAGCCCGATGATGTCAATCGTGCATGAGCCCACGATTCCCACAATCTCATCATTACAAGGTCCTATCATCGCATTGAATGGAATTGTTAATTCAGACAATGTTGGGGGAATCATCAGAAATGCAGTCGGTTTGGGTTATGAATCCATCATCACGGACAATTCCACAAGCTCTCCATATCTCCGGAGAGCCGTTCGTGTATCCATGGGTGCCGTGGCATTTGCCCAATGCGCTCATTCCAATAATTTGATAGAAGATCTCCAAACACTACGAAAAACGCGAGGTATCCCCATCATTTCAGCAGAAATCACTCCGAATTCCATGAATGTGGCAAATGTTGCATTTCCTAAAGAATTCATTCTCGTCTTAGGAAGTGAGGGATATGGTATAGATGAAGGTATTTTGGCGATATCCGATTTTATTGTCCATATTCCGATGTCCGGACTTATTAAATCGCTGAATGTCTCTTCAAGCTCGGCAATAATATTGCACACTGCAATGACGAAAAACCACTGAAAAAAACCTGAAATGCGCCTATGATAAGCTTAACTCTATCATTTGTGGATAAGCCTGTGCAAAATTTTTCTTTGTGGAAAACTGCCGAAATCCTATCTTTGCAAGCTCTATTTGAATTCCTTTTTTCTTTGAGGATTTGACAGTGGTATCATCCGCCAAAATCACGAAATCAGTACGCGAACAAGATGTTCAGGCGAAATGGCATGTTGTTAATGCCGATGGCATGACACTTGGTCGTTTGGCATCTCAAGTTGCATATTTGATCAGAGGCAAGCACAAGCCCGATTTCACCCCGCATGTTGATTGTGGTGATTTCGTGATAGTTGTGAATGCATCCAAGATTCGCATTAAAGGTAAGCGTGAAGAGCAGAAAGAGTATTTCCATTATACCGGCTATCCCGGTGGAGATCGTTTCCGCACTTTCAAAGATCTTGTCAAGAACAAGCCGGAAGAAATTATCGAGCTTGCTGTGAAAGGGATGCTTCCGAAGAATTCTCTTGGTCGCAAAATGGGCAAGAAGTTGAAAGTCTATGCCGGACCTGATCATCCGCATGCAGCACAAGAGCCCACAGAATTGAAACTTACATACAGCGCAGAATAACGGAGTAATCCATGAAGAATATTACAGCTACCGGTCGTCGTAAGACAGCAGTTGCCCAGGTAAGATTATTGCCTGGCTCCGGTAAGGTTACTGTTAACAAAAGTCCAATCGAAGACTATTTTCCCGTTGAATTTTATCGTCGCGAGGCAATGCGTCCATTGGAGACATCAAATCTTGAAGGCAAGTTTGATATCTTCATCAAAGCGACAGGCGGAGGAAAGAGTGGTCAAGCCGGTGCGATTCGCCTTGGCGTTGCCCGTGCTCTTGTAGATTTCGATGGCGAGCTTCGCACACAATTACACTCAGCAGGTTTTCTCACAAGAGATCCAAGAATGGTTGAGCGTAAAAAATATGGACAGAAGAAAGCTCGTAAGCGTTTCCAATTCTCGAAGCGTTAATCGAACAGAAAATGTATGCATCGGACCTCACCTCTTTATGTGGCTGAGGTCTTTGCATTCTTCAGGATGTCACATCATCCAATAATCATGCTTTGTGATTGATAGTCCTCGTGGCCGCAAATGCGGTTGGAATATCGAGATGATCAAAGCAGTAGTATCAACCAATACAATAGGAGATTGCCTAATGGCAAAGGAAACAACAGTCGAGGCCCTTCTCGAATCTGGTGCCCATTTTGGTCACCTTACCCGCCGTTGGAATCCAAAAATGCGCAAGTTCATTTATACAGAGCGCAATGGAATCCACATCATTGATCTTCGTAAAACAAAAGTACTTTTGGACATAGCAGCTGAAGCAGCACATGAAGCAGCGAGCCATGGCAAAGTGGTATTGTTTGTCGGAACAAAAAATCAAGCAAAAGAAGCCATTCAAAATGCAGCAAAGCGTTGTGGCGCATATTATGTTTCAGAGCGTTGGTTGGGTGGAATGCTCACCAATTTTTCTACCATTCGTAAATCTATCAAGCGCCTTGCATCCATTGACAAAATGGAAGCAGATGGAACATTTGAAAAGTTTACAAAGAAAGAGCGTTTGATGCTCAATCGTGAGCGCGAGCGCTTGCGTCGCGTATTCGGTGGTATCGAGGAAATGACTCGCATTCCCGGTGCAATCTTTGTTGTTGATGTTCGCAAAGAACATATCGCGATTCAAGAGGCACATAAGCTTGGCATTCCTGTAATCGGAATGGTTGATACCAATTGCGATCCTGATACAGTGAATTATCCAATTCCATCAAATGATGATTCAATTCGTACGATTGAACTCATTGCTGAAACACTTGCAGAGTCAGTGCTTTCAGGTCGTGAAATCGCAAAACAAAAAGCAGCCGAAGCTGGAGTTGCAGGCGATCGTTTAGCAAAAGAAAATGAATCAGATGAAGATGGCGGAAAAGGCGCTCGTAAAATGCGTCCACGTCGTAAAAAAGATGATGATGCATCATCCAAATCTTCAGATGCTCCGGCTGAAGCTTGATTCCGAACGAACAATCATCAATACAGGAAATAATTATGTCAATCACCCCACAAATGGTTAAAGACCTGCGCGATAAAACTGGCGCCGGCATGGCAGATTGTAAAAAAGCACTTGATGAATCACAAGGCAATATGGAAGAAGCGATTGAGATTCTTCGCAAGCGTGGTGCTGCATCCGCTGCAAAGCGCGCAGATCGTTCGGCAAATGAAGGTATCATCATTGCAAAAACCTCAGCCGATGGATCAAAGAGTGTCATCGTTGAAGTCAATTGCGAAACAGACTTCGTTGCACGCAATGAAGAGTTTGTTAAATACGCAGAAGAAATCGCAAATGCATTGCTCAACAATGATGTAAAAGATGAAGAATCACTCATGGCAGTGAATATCGGTGGCAAAACATTGCTTGATCTTCACAATGAAATTCTTGCAAAATTCAGCGAGAAAATTGGTGTGAAGCGCTTTGAAGTAATCAAGGCAGAAGGTTTTGTTGCAGATTATATTCATGCAGGAAGCCGCCTTGGTGTATTGGTTGAAACCAATATCAAGAATGCTGTGGAAGAAGCAAAAGCTCTTCTCCGTGACATCGCTATGCAAATCGCTGCAATGAATCCCGGCTATGTAAAGCGCGAAGATGTACAAACCGGTGCATTGGAAAAAGAAATTGAGATCTATCGCGATAAAGCAATTCAAGAAGGTAAAAATCCTGAAATCGCTGATCGCATTGCAAAAGGACAAATAGAGAAATTCTACCAAGAACAATGCTTGCTCGAGCAAAGCTTTGTGAAGGATAGCAAGAAAACAGTCAATGACATTCTCAATGAGATTGCAAAATTGACTGGTGAACAAGCTAACGTTCTTAGCTTCCGTAGATATTTTCTTGGCGAATAATAGATTGAAATGTCCATGACATCTATGGCGGCATGAATTTTTTGTAAATTTATGCCGCTATTTTTTTGTCTTATGTGAGTGAATGCCATGCAAAAACCTCGATACACACGCATTCTGCTCAAATTGAGCGGTGAATCCTTGATGGGCGAACAACAATTTGGTCTGTCAGCAACAACATTGAAGCAATATGCCAAAGATGTTGCCAAGATTTATCATTTGGGCATGGAGATAGGCATCGTGATTGGCGGAGGAAATTTCATTCGAGGTGAACAAGCCGCACAACAAGGAATAGATAAGGTATCGGGTGATTATATGGGAATGCTTGCAACAGTGATCAATTGCATTGCATTTCAGAATGCTTTGGAGGAAGAAGGGATACCAACAAGACTCCAAACTGCCATTCACATGCAACAAATTGCAGAGCCATTCATCAAAAGAAGAGCGATTCGACATCTTGAAAAAAAACGCGTCGTCCTCTTTGGTGCAGGAACAGGAAATCCATATTTCACAACAGATTCAGCAGCAGCACTCCGCGCAATTGAAATCGAAGCAGATGTCATCATCAAAGGAACAAGAGTTGATGGCGTCTATGATGATGATCCTGAAAAAAATCCATCTGCAAAGCGATATGCTGAAGTATCCTATCAGGAAGTATTGCTGAAGGGATTGAAAGTAATGGATGCAACAGCCATTGCACTGTGTCAGGACAATGCACTTCCCATTTTGGTATTCAATATGAATATTCCGGGAAATCTTGAAAAACTCATCATGGGTGAGAATATCGCCACAGTTGTACAATAACCATAAAAAGGAATCGAATCATGCCAGTCAATGATATCGTAAAAGAAGCCGGCAATGCAATGGCAAAAGCTGTTGAACATGCAGGACAACATATTTCAAAAGTGAGAACCGGTAGAGCATCCGTGACATTGCTCGACAATGTAAAAGTGGATTATTATGGTACACCAACTCCATTGGCACAGGTTGGAAATTTATCCGTACCTGATGCGCGTACGATTTTGATTCAACCATGGGACAAAGGATCATTGTCTGCAATCGAGAAGGCAATTCTCACTTCCGATTTGGGTTTGAACCCAGCTAATGACGGATCAGTCATTCGCGTTCCAATTCCACCTCTTACTGAAGAACGTAGAAAAGAATTCGTCAAGCTCTGTAAGAAATTTGCAGAAGATGGAAAAGTTGCTGTACGCAATATCCGTCGTGATCACATGGAAGAATTGAAAGTGGCAGAGAAAAAAGAACACTTTTCTGAAGATGATCGCAAGCGTGGAGAAGATGAAATCCAAAAGTTGACAGATCGCTATGTGAAAGACATAGATGCCATCATGGTCAAGAAAGAAAAAGAGATTCTCGAAGATTAATCGCCAAATGTCTAGTCAACCGATACCCATACCACAACCCACAAATCCGGATTCCATCAAAGATCAATTCGAATCTTTCATTGAATTGGTTACCATTCTTCGTCGTGAATGTCCTTGGGATCGTAAGCAAACGCATGAATCTATTTCTCATCTCTTCATCGAAGAAGCGTATGAAATGATTGATGCAATCGAATCGGGTGATGACAAAGAATTCGCAAAAGAGTTGGGTGATTTGTTCTTGCATATCATCATGCATACTGTCATCGCTGAACAAAGAAGCGCATTTTCAATTCTGGATGTGATGAAGAAGGTTCAAGAAAAACTGATCCACCGCCATCCTCATGTTTTTGGCCAAGCATCTGCAGATGATGAAGAAACCGTGAGAAAAAATTGGGAAGAATTGAAAATGCAAGAGGGAAGATCTTCTGCTTTGGAAGGCGTACCAAATGCATTGCCTGCTTTATTGCGTGCACAACGAATTCAAGAAAAAGCGGCAAATGTTGGATTTGATTGGGATGATGAATCAGATGTGTGGAAGAAAGTATATGAAGAGATTCATGAACTTCGCACAGAACTTGATTCGGGAAATCAAGAAAAGATTATCGATGAACTTGGCGATGTACTCTTTTCCATTGTCAATGCCGCAAGATTCAGAGGTATCATCGCCGAAGAAGCATTGCAGAGAACGTCCAATAAATTCAAGCGAAGATTCATGAGCATTGAACAATCCGCTCAAGCAATGGGGAAGCAATTGAAGGAAATGACATTGCAAGAAATGGATGAGCTCTGGAATAAAGCAAAAGAACAAGGACTGTGA
>JBMSYN010000011.1:0-89614 GCA_049426725.1 Candidatus Kapaibacteriota bacterium | reverse complement strand
AATACAAACCTACGACTCTTTTCTGTTACCACCAAATACTTTTTGGGGGTTTCTTAAAAATATTTTTGGTCGTTTTAGCCAAAATCCTGCATTTCAATAATGTGGAAAACTCTGCAAGTTCTTGATTACTTTGGCTTTTTTGGTGTTTTGCCCACCTTTTTTACGGGTGGCAGATCTTCTTTTACTTTTTTCTCACTCTGTGGTTTGGTTGAGTCTTTTTGTGTTTTTTGAGACATCTCCTTGGAAACAGATGCAGGGTTCTGCTGTTTTACCACTTTCTCAGAAGATTTTTTGGGATTTGCTTTTTGCGTTTGTTTAGATCCTTTGTCTGCTTGCAAATAATTCACTGCTTTGTCGAGTGAAATCTTGATGCGAATAATCCCTTCTGTTTTTTGTGTTACCTTGAAGCCATTATGAATTCTATATCCAATAACCCACAATACCTCGTCTGCCGAACACAATACAAGCACTTTGCGTTTATCTGCAATATTGATTTTTGAATTTGTGAGAAAATCACTCACAGTCATAGATCCATCCATTCCAATTGGAGTTATTCTATCACCGTCTCTCCAATGACGAATCACCAACTGTTCAGGAAGCAGATCAGCATCAAAATATTCTATCAATGGATGCTCACCGAAATTCACACTTCTTGGATCTGCCATTTCACCCGAATATGAAATGCCATTTGATGAAAAGTTGCCAATCTTTGTTATCGGTATAAACAATTCAACTGCCTGTTCTGGTCTTGCAAATACCAATTCTTCTCGGTCACGAATAACAAACAATTCTTTGGTGATGTCCAATCTCCCACCGGCAGGACCTTTTGCCATTGCAAGAATTGAATCAATGGCATTCATCGATATCGGTTGCATGTGTAAAAGTGATCGCAGTGATGCTTGAATCAATTCTCCCTTCGCAAAATCTTTGATGGATTCAAACATTCCGATATTGATTGCAAAAGATGTCTTTGAAATTTCTCTAACACCCTGCTTCATGATATGTATGATGCGCTCGGCGATGAATTCTTGTGCTTCACGCATGAGCGTTGTTGTTCGATTCAAAACTTCTGTTAATCCAGGCGAATAGTCGGCACGCAATAATGGAAGCAATTCATGTCGAATCTTATTCCGGGTAAAATTCAATGATGCATTGGATTCGTCTTCTCTCCACTCCAATGATCGAACTTTCGCATACTGTTCTATTTCTTTTTTGCTAAGCCAGAGGATAGGTCTGATATAGGATAGTTTTTTGTCAACATCTCTTCTTGGCGGTATCCCGGCAAGACCAGTGATGCCGGACCCTCTCATGAGATTCATTAATAATGTCTCTGCATTGTCTTCAGCATGATGCGCTGTCGCAATAACATCTGCATGAGAAATTTTTGCAGCTTTTTCAAAGAATTGATATCTCATGACTCGAGCGGCAATCTCTGTTCCCAAATTATATTCTCTTGCATATTGCGATACATCTGCCTGCGTATGATGGAAATGCAAACCATATTTACCAGCAAGCTTTTTAACAAATGCCTCATCTTGTTGGGAAGCATCACCTCTCAACATGTGATTGCAGTGCGCTACATGAATCGTACACCAACCACGAGTGCTTATCACAGCCAACAAATCCAATAGTACAACAGAATCGATACCACCACTCACACCACAAAGAATAGTTGTTGGTTTTTTGATTCTGATTTCTTGCTCAAGAAATTGAATGGTTTTCTGCAGAATAGGTTCAAGCTGTTTTGGCAAAGGATCAACCTTCGCCTTCGACATTGCATTTCCCCATGATTCAACTTTCTTGATTGGTGGAAAATCCTTCCCTACTTTATCCAAAGGAATCACCGGAGATTTCTGCGATTGAGCTTGTGGACTCTGCTTTTGAGGTGCATTCAGTATTTCTTTTGAATGTTCTTGCTTTGTCTGCTCTTTCTTTTCAACCTGTTTTTTGGGTTCCTGTTTCTTGTCTGAATGAGAAGAATTATCGACAATTATCTCATCTATTACACCATCGGTAGAAACATCGTTTACTTCTTCAACTATATTCTTTTGTTGCTGTTTTTCTTGCAAATGTTGAAGTCGCTTTAATTTTTTTCTCTCTTTCCACTCGCGGAGGCGCCTTTCCTTGCGTGAAAGTTTCTCCTCAGATCCTTGCTCTTGCGGAACATCTACTTTCGGAGAATCAGGCATCTGCGAATCATGTCTGGATTCTTCTTTAGCACTCTTTTTTGAAGTGATGATTACCTCTAGTTTCCCATCAACAATCTCAGGGGCATTCTTGTCATTGATCGTTTTTGATTTTTTAGAAATACCCTTTTTGACAGTAGTGGATTTTTCCTTCTTGTCAATCTTGACTTCCAACTTTCCTTTTTCTTCAGTGGATGCATTGCCGGTATCCACTTGTTTTTTGGAAGTCTTTTTTACACTTTTTTCGGATTGATCTTCAATTGCAGAAGGAGTTTTCTTAGCTACTTTGGTAACAAGTCCCTTTGGCTTGGCTATAGAAACCGTCTTGATTTTCTTTGGCTCCGAAATCAGCGCTTTTTTGTCAGTGGATACAATCTCTTCATTGGAAGCAACCTTCTTGGTTGCACCTTTTTTGGTAGGTGTGGATTTTGCCATGAGTATTTCTGAAAATGACATCAGTCGAGAATGGAACAGCATAATGACACAGCATCATGCAACATCATCCTGCAATTGATGTGAATGTAAAAATTCAATATATGCCTCAAGTCTATCTTCAACTTGGGCAAAGGATTCATACTGTTGTACATCTTGCTTTACAGCTGATGCACAGTATAAACCGCGTAAATATCCTGCATAAAACTTTCGAAACTCAAGAACTGCTCTGCGTTCTTGCTTTTGACTCAATTGCAAACGCAAATGATCCAAACAGGTTCGTATTTTTTCTTCATAAGTCGGCTCAGGAGCTTGCATTCCATGAGCCAACATATGTCTTGCTTCTCTGAAAATAAATGGATTTCCAACTGCTGCTCTGCCAATCATGACAGCATCACAGCCGGTTTCCTTAAATGCTCTAAGCACTTCATCTGCGGATGTTACATCGCCATTCAAAATCACCGGAATTTGAACAGCTTTTTTGATCTTTGGTATCCAAGACCAATCAGCATTACCGGAATGTCCCATGTCGCGAGTTCTGCAATGCACCGTAATCGCTGATGCACCCGCTTGCTCAAGCCGTGCGGCAACATCTTCTATAATGATTGCAGATGAATCCCAGCCAAGTCTTGTTTTTACCGTTACCGGCAACTTTACTGTATCCACGATTGCCTTGGTCATCGATGCCATCAATGGTGGGTCTTTCAATAATGCCGCACCAGCATTTCTTGCAACTACATTTCTGACCCAGCAACCACAATTTATATCGATGAAGTCTGGTCCTGATGCCTCTGCAACGGCAGCTGCTTCTTTCATGACATCAATTTCACCGCCAAAAATCTGTATGGAAACAGGATGCTCTTCATCAGATAAGCGCAACTTTTCCATGGAACGCCGTGCATCACGAATCAAGCCATCAGATGAAATGAACTCAGTGTAGACAATATCTGCCCCCATGCGCTTGCAAATAACCCTAAATGGCAAATCAGTGACATCCTCCATCGGTGCAAGAAGCACTCCATTGGAAACATGCACATCGCCGATGGTGAGTTCGGCATATTTTGGTTCATTCAAGGCTACTGGATTATCCATTTGGACAAAAATACGACAAAAACGGCATTCAAATGCCCCAATGTTTCAATCACCGGGGTTTGCGGTCATATTTGCAGCAAGAATGTAAATTCTCATACACAGCATCATCGGCTCTCATGTTTTCGGTATCATATCCGATGGCAATTATGGCTTTTTCTATTAAATCTAGGGATGTTTTAGCTTCATCGAATTGAATTGATAATGTCTTCTTTTTCTTGTCCCAATTGGCTGATTCAACACCCTCGACCGATTTTGCAGCTTTTTCAATAGCTTTTTTACAAGAACCACAATTCCCAAAGACGGTAATCACGCGTTCTGTGACCGGAAATGTGTTGGCATTGATAACCTGATATGACATCAAAGCAAACAGCATGATGAGAACAAATTTCATTGTGTTTTCCAGAAGAATGTGATCAAAAAGAAACATGTTGTCGAATGAATCAATCAATTAGCGTAAACTTAGTCAATAGTCCGTCCATTTTTCATGTATAAATTGTATTTTTGACCAATTAAGCCATCCAATAAGCGATGGGATATAGAATGTTTCACTACCGGCCTTAACCATGAACATACTTGTATTGCGCAGGGCATTTGGATTTCTTTCATTCATAGTGGCTTCTGTCACCTATATGTTGACAGTTCAAGAGTCCGTTCCTTTTTGGGATTGTGGAGAATTTACGGCTGCAGTTGCCGAACAACAAGTTCCGCATCCGCCTGGTGCACCACTCTTTCTCATCGTTGGGAAATTGTTTCATCTCCTACCATTTGGTGATCCGGGTTGGAGAGTAAATTTATTGTCAGCATTTGCCAGTGCAGTCACTGTTGGGCTTTTATATCTCGTGATTGTGCAAGTGATTGAAAATTTCCGCGGCAAAAAGTATGAATCATTTGGTGATGCAATTGCAGTATTCGGTTCTGCTTTTGTTGGCGCTATTGCTTTGACATTCAGTGATACATTTTGGTTCAATGCCGTTGAGTCTGAAGTATATGCTTCATCAACATTGCTTGTTGCCATCATCGTTTGGCTCATGATGAGATGGAATGAAGAAGCTGATAATCCTGGTCATGAAAAATATCTTTTATTGATTGCATATATCATTGGTTTGTCAACCGGTGTTCATTTGTTCAGCATCCTAGCTATTTTCTCATTGGCTTTGGTGGTGTATTTCAGAAAGTATGACTTCAAATTGTCTTCTTTCTTGATCATGGGCGCTATAACAGTTGCAAGTTTCGGTTTGATTTATCCGGGTATCGTGAAGGTCTTGCCCGCAATGTTGGGTGGAAATCTTTTCCGCACAGAGGCAAGGGATTATGTAATCATGGATTCACTGTTTCCGCGATTGCTTGCGATTGGCTCAATCATTGGTGCGGCTTTCGGAACATATCATGCATCAAAAAACAATAAACCTATACTTAATCTTGCATGCTCTTCATTTTTGCTCATCATTCTGGGTTATAGCACATATACTCAAATTCTATTGCGTTCCAATGCTAATCCTCCGATGAATGAGAATACCCCAAATGATCTTATCAAATTGAGCGCATATCTAGGTCGCGAGCAATATGGGGATGCGCCGTCTTGGCCTCGTAGATGGCAGACAGACCCAATGTACACCGGTAGACATTTGGAATATGGTGCATGGTCTGAGCCACCAAGAAAAGTTGTCACCCGACAAGACGGCATGCAATATACCGTACCTGATTATTCAGCGATGAAAAAGAATATGTCAGGCGAGATGAATTATCTTTTCAGGTATCAACTCAATCACATGTATCTCCGATATTTTTATTGGAATTTCATGGGTAGAATTGGCGATGTGCAAGATGCTCCAGCTACTTTGTCGGGGAATAAAAATTCTATCGAGTACAAAGAATTCAATTATATGTCGGGCTACAAAGATTTGTTCCCGATCACATTTTTTGCCTTGCCACTCTTCTTGGGACTATTTGGTTTGTTTTTCCATTTGAAAAAGCAACCTCGCATGGCTTTGGTGTATATCACACTATTCTTGCTCACAGGATTATTGGCAGCATATGCTCAAAATCAACAAAATCCTCAGCCAAGAGAGCGAGATTATTTTTATGTGGGCTCTTTCTTTGTATGGTGTATGTGGATTGGTATTGGCACTTATGGAATCATTTCAACTCTTTTGAAAAGAGATGAACAATTTTCACCTGCGATTGCAACGGGTGCAGTTGTTTTGTGCTTCATTGCAGTACCTGTGAATATGGCTCTTGGCGGTTGGAAGATACATGATCGATCCGGCAACTTCCTTCCATTTGACTATTCATATAATGTCTTGCAAAGTTTGGAAAAAGATGCGATCGTTTTCACCTATGGAGATAATGATACATTCCCACTTTGGTATATGCAAGATGTCGCGGGTGTACGAAGAGATGTCCGCGTCGTGAATCTAAGCTTGGGGCAAACAGGTTGGTATATGTATGAGTTGAAACATAATGCTCCATGGGGTGCAAAAAAGATTCCATTGACATTCAGCGACAATTCATTGCTTGCCGATGAAACAAGCACAGAAGCTATAGGCCCTGAATTGTCCGAAGCAGAAACCATCACTATTCAAGTCAGCAAAGACATCTTGAAAAAGTTCACCAGTGATTCTGCCATGATCGCAAGTGGCATCATGCAATTTGATTTCAATGGCGATGGCAATCCTCGACCAGGTGAGAAGGACAATGTTCCTGCATTTTACAAAGGCCCTCAACATAAATTGGTTGCAGATATCCTTAAAGTCGTGAAATTCGAAAGACCTGTCTATTTCACTCAAGGTGCAGATTCATACATGGGATTGGATGCATATCTTCGTACTGAAGGCTTGGCACAACGCGTTTGCCCTGTAAAACAAGGTGATGGCAGAAGATATGAAGAATCAATCATGAATAAATGCTTATTGAATCCTGTTGCTGATGATATTGCTCATACAGGTCCGTATTATGGATTCAAGTTCAGAAACTTGAACAATAACAATGTGTATTATGATGAAGTGCACAGGAGATTCATGGATAGTTATCGCATGACATTCCTGAATTATGCGAGTTATCATCTTGAAAAATCCGATAGTGCTCAATGCATTAAAGTACTTGATGCAATGAATCGCAATATTTCCCCCGATCAATTCCCTATTGCCTATGTGTTGGAATATCAAATCGGTGAAGTCTATGCGAGAGCCGGAGCCAAAAAACAAGCAAAAGAATTTTATGATCGATGCATCAAAAGCGCCGGATATTTGCAAGAAAATAATCTACAAGCACTTGATAGATTCTCCCGAGATTATCCCCCATCGGAAATCATCAAAAGAGCACAGAGCATGAAATCCCAACTATAACGAAAAAGCCCGCTTTAAGCGGGCTTTTTTATTGCATGATGCAAACCACATTCATCTATGATCCAGTCAAGGGAACAATCATGTTGCTCTGTTGGCAATATATGATCGCTGTACTGACACGAAAAAGCCAAGCCGATGGTGGAAACATGTGGATAGCCCAATAAGAAAGCATCATAAAATCCGCCACCATAACCCAAACGATGTCCTTGCGCATCAAAAGCCAATAATGGCAAAATGCAAAGAAAGGACGCGTCATTGTGTAGTATATACGGATTTCCGATCGGTTCTTTCATACCAAATGGATTGACATCATACTCTGTGTCATTCGAAATGCGAATCATCTCCATTGAATGCTGCCCAACAATTCGAGGAAGTAGCACGATTTTATTCATAGCAAGCAATGCATCATTCAAAGCATGAGTAGAAACCTCATCTCCAAAAGATGCATAGGAACAAATCACATTCGCTGAGCTAACCATTGAAGAAGAAAGCAATGATTCAGCAATTCTATCCGAGAATTGTGCTTTTTGATCAATAGAGAGTGCAGAACGCTTTTCTTTAAAAAGTGTTCTCAATACTTTTTTATGTCCTTTCAAATCTGAATTGGTCATGTCTTTACAATGTGGGAAACTCTGATTGCCAAAAGCGATTCAATACGCTAAATTAGCGAAGCAGCAATAAATCATTCCATGATTTTTCCCAATGAAAGAAGATTTGGCTCCACAAGGAAATGGGCAAACCCTTGCGGACATGATTCATTTGCCCGGAATTTCCATTAGACCACCCTTTGCATTCAGGACGGGGCAGTTGCATTTTCTGCATAAGTTATCATCAAGACTCCTGCAGAATGACAATTATCATCTCGGTGTATTCGTTCCGGGCTATGGAAAAACAATCACTGCATTGGCTTCATTTGTGATTGCAAGACATCTCAAAAAAGCACATAAACTCATCGTGTTTGTACCTCGGGGCAATCTTCGTGATCAATATGCCGATGCAAAGGAATTATCGAGTGTTTTACGAAATCTCGGCGCACCACCATTGACTTTTTGCACGGCAGATTCAGACAAAACATTTTTGAAGAATGCCTCAACTGATATCATCATCACAACATATCAATATGCTTCAGGTAAAACAGGAAATGCGGCATTGCAAGCATTCGCTTCAAAAGAGAAATGCATGTTTGTTTTTGATGAGGTTCATCATTTGTCTGATGAAGGAACTTGGGCAAAGGCAATCAACAATCTCCCCCATACTTGCAGCGTAGCACTTTCGGGTACACCTGTCCGTTCAGACAATAAAGCATTGTTTGGCGTACCTTTTGAAATAAAAAACGATGAGCGATTCTATTCGGCATTACATGAAGTATTGCTAAGAGATGCACATGAAGAAGGAAAGATTCTCAAGCGTGTGTCTGTAAACATGATTGATTATAAAATCAAATTACGCAATATAGACACTCAAGAAGAAGTCGAACTCTCCCTCGGGCAAATGCAAGAAATGGCATCAGGTGAAAAAGATGTCGATGCATTTTTGGCAAGACGCAATATGCGTTTTCACACCGTATATCTGGAATCTCTTTTGAAACCGGCATTCGAGAGATTCAAAGAAAAACGCAATGCCATGGTTGATCATCAATTGCATTCGAATTCCCGCAAAATCAGAGCACATCAAATGCTCATCATCGCCATGAGTAATTTGCATGCAAAAGCAATATTGGAATTTGTACAAGAACGATTCCCCGAATGGAGTTCAGCGAGGATTGGTCAAGACATACCTGAAAAGACTCGGCTTGCGACTCTTGATCAATATCGCAAAGGTGAAATTGATGTAATGGTGCAAGTGGACATGATTGGCGAAGGGACTGACATCAAACCAATCAGCGTGATCGTAAAAGCTGATCTTGTGAGAGCTTTCTCAAAAACGATGCAACAGATTTTTCGTGGCATGAGATATTTTGATGGATTCTCTCAAGAACAAAATATATGCGATCTCTTTGCTTCAAATGATTCTGCATTGGCAGCGATCTTTGAATGGCTTATGAATGAGCAGCAGATTGGGGTCAAACTTCAACAAAAAAGACTCGACCTAGAACAAACGCGCGAACATATTCTAGAGCAAGAATCTTGGATACTTGCAGATGTTGAGCATAAGGCAACAGAAACATTGCATTGGGAGTTGTTTCCGGACCCGAATAAACCCAATGAGCCTGAAATACCTTCAAAAGAATCAACAACAGGCATTGATTCCGAGCAAATAATGGCAATGAATGTGATTGAATTGGAGCAACAGTTAAGACAAGAATGTGCAAATTTGGCATATCGACTCACGCAATCATTGAAATCTCAAGGATTAAAAGCAGATATTCGCACAATTCATTCTGCATCAAAAAAACGGTTTGGAAAATCGCAGGATGATATGAACCTTCGTGAATTGGAATCCAAAAAAGAATGGCTCTTTCAATGTTTGGAACGCGGTAGAATTTTCTAAAGGCACACTATGGGCTACAGAAATATAGGAACCATTAGTAGAACACATGGCACTTCCGGCGCAATGATTCTCACGCAATGTCCGGATGCTTCATTGGTCATAAAACCAGGCACCACAGTTCTTGTCGGATTCTCCGCAAATTTCTCCAAACCATATATACTCACTTCTTGTGAATCGTATAAACAATCGCTCATCATCACATTGAAAAATATAGGGATGGATGATATTGTCAATCTCAAAGACAATGGTGTATTTATTAATGAGCAGGCATTACTCCGTGACGAAGAGCAGTATTTTATTAGCGATTTGATTGGATGTACCGGAATAGACGAACAAGGGAAGGTGCTGGGAACAATAACAGATGTTTGGATTATGCCAGCCAATGATGTCTGGGTATTGTCCACACCGGAGGGTGATATTCCACTTCCCGTCATTGATGAAGTGATACTTTCTACCGACATTCAAAAAAAACAAGTGGTGATTAGACTGATTGATGGATTGCGCGATCTCCTTCCTTCTCAAACGGATGATTCTAATCTAGACTGAGTTATATGCATCAATATCTAGGGTGATTTTCACAGACTGTTTTGCATGTTTCTCAGCATAAACTCCCATTGCTTTTTTGAGATATCTTCTCATGATCTCGCCAGATGGATCTTCATGTTTCAATCCCTTGAGTACAAGAATTCTGCGATATTGCGACTTAAGTTTTGCAATGAATGGAATTGTTGGACCAAGCACTTCAAAAGGAACATTGACGGTTGGAATCAAAGATGCAATCGTTTGCATTGCATGATGTACTGCATATTCATCAGTACCAGCACATTCAATTGTCACGATTCTGGAAAATGGTGGATATACAGCTTCTTTTCTAATATGTAATTCATCATTATAAAGCAATTCATAACTTCCGGTCAGAGATGCGATGATGGTTTGATGTTCCGGATGTGATGTTTGCAGCAATACCTCGCCTTGTAATTCACCTGTTCTTCCTGCACGCCCTGCAACTTGAGTGAGAAGTTGGAATGTTCTTTCCGAAGATCGAAAATCAGGCATGAATAATTGATGGTCGGCATCAACGATTCCCACGAGAGACACATGCGGAAAATCCAATCCTTTCGCGACCATTTGTGTGCCGATTAAAATGTCGATTTCTTTTTTTGAGAATTCGGTCAATAATCTCCGATGCTCGCCTTTCTTAGCCGTAGAATCCAAATCCATGCGAGCAATATTCGCTTGTATTCCTCTGGCATTAAGTAATTCCTGCAATTCCTCTTCCACTTTCTGCGTTCCGGTTCCTGCTTCTTTGATATCAATGCCCCCACATACTGAACATGAGTGCATTGATTTTTCGGAATAGCCGCAGTAATGACATCGTACCATCCCTGTATTTTTGTGCAAAGTCAAAGAAACGCTGCAATGCTTACACATCGGAATATGACCACAATCCAAACATTCTTGGAAACGAGCAAATCCCCTTCGATTGTGAAAAAGAATGATACCCTCTTTTTTAATGATGCGGTTGATGATTGCCTGTAGCATGTCTTCGGAAAATGCACCTTGCATTGTCCCTTTTTTTCTATGTTCTCTGATGTCAATGCAACGAATCTTTGGCAATAAGGCACCATCTGCTCTTGATGAAATATGGAGATAATGATATTTCCCTTGTTGTGCATTGTACATGCTTTCCATAGAAGGAGTTGCTGATCCGAGCAGCGTGACAATCTGTTCAATTGAGCCTCTAACAACCGCAAAGTCTCTGGCATTGTAACGAGGCGAAGGAGCTTCCTGTTTATAGGAAGATTCATGTTCTTCATCCACGATGATAAGCCCCAGTTTTCCCTTTTGAAAGGGTGCAAAGAGCGCCGATCTGGCACCAATCACAATTCGCGCTTGACCATTCCTGATTTTTCTCCAATGTTCATAGCGCTCCTGATTGGTCATTCTGCTATGCAAGACTGCGATTGCATCTCCAAACGTTGCTGTAAATCGATCTACTAGTTGAGGTGTGAGTGAGATTTCAGGAACAAGAAGCAGACAATCTTTATCCATTGACAATGCAGAACGGATCGCTTGAATATACACCAATGTTTTTCCACTTCCTGTAATACCATGAAGCAAAAATGTTTTTGGTTCCTTTTGATGCAATGCCGAATGAATCATGGCATGCGCATGTTGTTGTTCCAAGGTCATTGATAGAAGAGATTCATCTCTTCTTGCCAAACTATCCTTGATTTCAGGCATGGCAGGAATATATTCTTCCTTTGATTGCAAGAGAATATCTTTTGCGCACAGAGAAAGTATTGGCGAAGTAGATGCAAGTTTTAATTTTTCTTTGATATCCTGAAGCGGTAGACCGGAACCATGCAAAGTTTGATGAAGATATACATGACTCAAGATTGCTGCTTGCTTTGGAGAAGTGGTATCGAGTTCATTCAATATTGATTTTAGCCGAGCATCATCTTGCATAAATATATCAGAAACCCTAACCATCTTTCTCAGTCGAGGTTTAGCGGATTGTTCCAGATTTCTTTTTGTGATGATAATACCAGCATTTTCCAGAGCATCCAGTTGGTCAGATACAGAACCTGTTTTCAGAACTTTCTCAAGATACACCTCTGTGAGGGGGCCGGAATGATTCAGGAGGATTTCTATCAGAGCAGCTCTTTTCGGAGCTTTCTTTTTCATTGCGAGTAATTCATCTTGGGTTGGCCGTATAAGTAATTCAACATGCATCACACTTTGAGGGGTCATGCCGCGAGGAATCCCGGCCTTTAATGCCTCACCCCATGAACACATATAGTATTCAGACATTTTCTTGGTGAGAAGCAGCATGGATTCGGTGAAAAACGGTGTTTCATCCAGAATTTCGATGATATCTTTCATCCCTTGCACAGGCTGCCCAAGTTCAACGATCACCCCCGTAAGAATACGTTTCCCAAAAGGAACCAATGCCCTACAGCCGATCAATTCAGAGGGATTTTGGGCATATTCATACCGGTAAGTGAATACTTTTTGAACCGGAAGAGGCAATGCTATGGAGAGATAGGAAACCATTCAGTATTTTTGAGAAATGTTTTTTCAGATTAATCGTCAAAAGCCACACAACGAATTGGCGGTCGCCCTATTTTGACTGCTGCAAAGATAATCAACCGACAGTTTATCAGGTGTATATCCATGAAAACAAGATCCAAACTTGCCACATTTTTGCTCTTTCTGCTCTCAAGCACGGGTATGATCATCGCTGGATGCTCAAATGAACCTGAATTTCTTCAGGAAAAAGACAAAGCCCAAAAACCAAGACCGGAATTCACACATAAGAATGATGCAATCTCCAATTCGCGTCAAAATGCCATCACAGAAGCAGTTCGCATTGCAAGTCCGGCGATTGTTGGAATTACCGTCACAGAAGTCCGTCAAGTAGGTTATAATCCTTTCGGTGGATTCTTCAATGATCCATTTTTCAGTCAATTCTACAGAAGAAATGAACTCGTTCAAGGGGCAGGATCTGGTTTTCTCATTTCTTCAGATGGCTATATTGTAACGAATGATCATGTTGCCGGCAATGCAAAGAAAATTGAGATTACTCTTACGAATGGCAAAAAGTATGATGCAAAAATCATCGGAAATGATCCTGTGAGTGATGTTGCATTATTGAAAATTGAAGGTGAAGATTTTCCATTTCTATCTATTGGAAATTCAGAAGATGTCATCATCGGAGAGTGGACAATAGCATTTGGCAATCCTTTTGGATTATTTGACAATAATGCCAAGCCGACAGTAACTGTAGGAGTGGTGAGTAATTCAGGAGTTAGTTTTAAAGGAGCGGATAATCGCGTGTATAAGGACATGATTCAAACTGATGCTGCCATTAGTTCAGGAAATTCTGGCGGACCTCTTTTGAATGCATTTGGTGAAGTGATTGGAGTCAATACGGTGATTTATTCTACAGCCACTGATAATAGAGGATCCGGAAGTATTGGAATCGGATTTGCGGTACCAATCAATCGAGTGAAAAAGATCTTGGAAAAGCTCAAACAAGATGGAAAGATTGACAGAGATTTCACCCCGGGTTTCCTCATACAACAAATTGATGAAAGAGTAGCTCGATATTTTCAATTGGAAAAGAAACAAGGCGTTGTGGTGATAGAAGTTCGCCGCGGCACTCCCGCAGAGAAAGCAGGCATAGAACCGGGTGATATCATTTTGGAGATTGATGGGACGAAGATTGAAAATAGTGAAGACATTGAACTGGCAATCTTTGACGGAGTGGTGGGGCAAACCCTTAATTTATTGATAGATCGATCGGGCGAGACAATCAAGAAAAAGTTGTATCTTGAACGCATTAAATAAATCATTCATCAGAGATTATCTCAGTGCACATCGATCAATTCCAAACCATAAGATCAGAACATCTCGTCAAGCGATATAGCAAAAGAACTGTCGTGAATGATGTTTCATTGGAATTAAAGCAAGGCGAGATTGTTGGATTGCTTGGTCCTAATGGCGCGGGTAAAACCACCTCTTTTTACATGATGGTTGGAATGGTAAAACCAAGTTCCGGAAATGTGTTTCTGAATGACAAAAAAATTACTTCAATGGCAATGTATCGCAGGGCAAGACTCGGCGTGAGTTATCTTCCGCAAGAAGCATCAATCTTTCGTAAGATGTCCGTTGAAAACAATATCATGGCAATTCTTCAATTGCAATCCATGAAACGTTCTGAGCGTAAAGAACGATTGGAACAATTACTTGAAGATTTCAGCATTACGCACATTAGAAAAAGCAAAGGGTATATGCTTTCAGGTGGCGAAAGAAGACGCTGTGAAATTGCCCGTGCTCTTGCATCCAATCCAAAATTCATTTTTCTTGATGAACCATTTGCCGGCATCGACCCAATTACCGTTGAAGAAATCATGATGTTGGTGCGAGAACTCAAAAAGAAGGGCATTGGTGTTCTCATCACAGATCATAATGTACATGAAACATTGTCCATAACAGATAGAGCGTATATTCTCATTGATGGAAAAATCTTTTGTTCAGGTACTGCTCAAGAGATTGCAGACAATGAAGAAGTAAGAAAACGATATCTCGGGGAGACATTTTCATTGGAGCGCTATGAATGAGTCAATTTCCTCGATTTGAACTTATAGCCAATGAACTTCGAATATCCTTTGATGGATTTCAACCTGTATTCCCGGAGACAAGCCTTTCGCTCATCAATAGAAATATCATCGGCATCACGGGATTGAATGGATCCGGAAAATCAACTCTTATCAAAATCTTGGCAGGAGTATTGTCCGCACACTCAGGCAAGCTCGAGCTTCGCATTGACAATCAATCAATAGAAAAAGAACATATTCCCCAAAGAATCGGACTTGTAGCTCCATATTTGGTACTTTATGAGGAATTCACTCCATGGGAACATCTGAACATGTTTTGTTCGATGAGTGGTATTCACTTTGATGAAAAGCATGCCAAGGAATTATTGGAATTAACGGGATTGCATTCGCATAATCACAAGAGAATTGGCACTTTTTCAACGGGAATGAAACAAAGAATGAAATATGCTTTAGCGTTGATTCGCAAGCCGATCATATTGCTTTTGGATGAACCATCAACCAATTTCGACATCAAGGGACAAGAGCTTTTTAGAAGTATTGTCCAAAAACACAAAGAATTGGGTGGTGGCACAATTATTGCGACAAATGAGCAATCAGAAACAGAGCTTTGCGACAATATCATCTCATTAACTTGATACCTTTATGAAATCACTTTACGAAGTTCGTCATGCCCTGACGGTCTCATGTTTAATCATTCTCATGAATGTCATGCTCGTCTCTTGCAAGGGCAAGGACAATAAAGAACCAATTTCAGATCGGGATCTCAGAGCGAATTATCTTGCCTTTTTATCCAATGTTCCTTTCCCCGAAACATTGACTTTCTGCGGCGAGAAAGTTCCATTGGACATCCCCGAGGTTCGTGAGCGTGCCGAAAGGGAGTTCTATTTAAATCTTCAAACGCCTGGACAATTGATACTATATATCAAAAGAGCCGGTAGATTTTTTCCTTTGTTTGAACAAATGTTTAAAGAAGAACATGTCCCTGATGATTTGAAATACCTCGCTGTTGCCGAAAGTGCATTATTCATGGCTAGATCTCCCAAAGATGCAATTGGAGTTTGGCAATTCATGGAACCAACCGCTCGGTCAATGGGGCTTCGTGTTGATGAATTCATTGATGAAAGAAGGCATGTTGGCAAAAGCACGAAAGCTGCAATTCAATATTTAAAAAGCGGATATTCTGCCTCGAAAAGTTGGTCATTGGCAGCAGCCGGATATAATATGGGGCATGGCAGCGTCAAAGAAAACATCGATTTTCAAAAAGGCGAAACATTCTATGATTTATTCTTGAATGAAGAAACTTCCCGTTATGTTCTTCGAATTGCAATTATCAAAGAATTGATGGAACATGCCAAAAAGTATGGTTTGAATATTTCTGAGGAAGACATTTACAAACCATCCAAAGTGAAAACAGTCAAAGTTGACAGACCGATTGTTGATTTGGCAGAATGGGCAATCAATAATGGCACTTCATATAAAGATGTCAAACTGCTGAATCCTTGGATTTTGAAAAGAGCATTACCTGCTCCAAAGGGTACTCCATATTATATCGATGTTCCAAATTAATGATATGATTTGCCAAGCAGACAAAATACCCTATACTTGCATTTGATTTTCAGCGGAGTACCTGTTTCATGTATCCAACTTTATTGCATATCGGACCATTGACCATCTATAGTTTCGGATTGATGGTTGCCATTGCTTTTCTTACTGCTAATTGGTTATTGAATGCAGAATTGAAAAGAAGAGCATTTCCGAATGCGGAACAACTTGGATCATCCATCACATTGCTCGCATTGATTGGTGGGATATTCGGAGCAAAATTGTTTCATCTGCTCGAGAATCCATCATATTTTTTTGAAGACCCAATCGGCTCTTTGTTTAGTGGAGAAGGACTCACATTTTATGGCGGACTCATCACATCCATAGTGATGATCTGGATATATCTTCGAAACAAGAATACACACTTCCTTGCAGTTGCAGATGCCGCCGGACCATCACTCATGATAGCTTATGGAATTGGCAGAATTGGATGTCAATTGGCAGGAGACGGTGATTATGGAATACCAACAGATCACTCATTCGGAATGACCTATCCCGAGGGCATGGTATCAACGCTTTCTGCAAGAAACCCCGAATTGGTGAGATATTTTCAAGAATTGTTTCCCGGAAGACCAATCCCTGAAGACATCGCAGTTCATCCCACGCCCGTATATGAAACATTGATTGCCTTTACTTTCTTTGCAATTCTATGGAAATTCAGAACGAAGTCATTACAAATGGGGCAGTTATTCGGAATGTACTTGATACTTGCAGGGATTGAACGTTTTTTTGTTGAATTTTTACGCATGAATCCTCTGTATATGGGGCTTTCACAGGCACAATGGATTTCCATTGGATTGGCAATAAGTGGTGGGATAATCTTTGCCTTAAAAAAGAAGAGTTAATCTTCCAAGCCGATGATGTCACGCAATATGATATCAGTCATTCCCCTTCTGGATTCAATATAATGCTTGGATGCCAATCCGGCTTTATCCATAACTCCCGCGCATATTGCTTTCAACCACACTTTAGCATCATCAGCATTGCGAATGATTTCAAGTGCTCCTTCTTGGTGAAGTTTTTCTGCATCCGGTGAACGCGAAATGAATGGTCCACATGCCAAGGGAATACCGTATCCTGCAGGTTCTGCGCAACTATGAACTCCTGCTCCAAAGCCCCCGCCTATATATGCTGCGTCAGCGATTGCATAGACAGCAAGCAATGATCCAATGGAATCAACAATCACGTGATGATTCCCGATATCTTTACACTCACTCAAAAGAATGCTATTCGGCAATGATTCTTGCAATGCCAAGCAATGTTCCTGATTCGGTTCATGAGGCACAATGATCAATCGTACTGATTCATCCATTGAAGAAATGGCAGACAGGAATAATTGTTCATCTTCAGACCAAGAGCTACCCAAAACAATGCATGGTCGCTCCTCCTTCATAAAACCGGGAAGCAGTTCTTTCACAATCGCATGATTGTTTTTCATGACGGAAACATTTTCATGAATTCTGTCGATTCTCGTGTCATGTCCAGCATGAATTGGGATAGCAACCCTCAAAGACGAAAACAATATAGCTTCCGAAGAATCAACAGTATAGATTTCAGAGAACAAGCTGAGGATTGATCTCAATATTCCGGGGAATATATTCCATAATGTCGATCTAGGATAAGTGGCATTGACAGCATAAACAGGTATAGCAAGTTTTCTTGCTTCAAGCAAATAATTCAACCATAATTCATATCGAATAAACAATATGATATCCGGATTTATGGATTTCAAAAATGATGAGGCATTTTTCGAAGAATCAAGCGGGAGATACAGTATTCTGTTTGCATATTCATAAGAATGACGAATGCGATATCCTGATGGCGAAAAAAAAGTGACTGTCACATCGATGTTTGGATTCCTTTTTTTCATTCCCTCGATGATGGGTCTGGCTTGTTCAAATTCACCCAGTGACGAGGCATGAATCCAAACTGAAAGCGGTGCATCGCCTTGCCTTTTGCATGCTGATTGACTTTGTACGCCTTTTTCTCTTTCCCTGAATTTTGCAGAAGTCAATAACAAGATTGGTCGAATGAGAAGGAGGATCAATGACCATGCTTTACCAAAAGCAATCAAGAAAGCAGGAGGTTTACCAAGATCCATAAACGCTTCCTCCGGCAACACCCACGATTGAATCAAAGCCACCGAGACCAAACTCTCGATAATAAATCAATCCGATAAATGGATGACCTGCTCTTGCAGTATTTCCCTCGAACTCTTCAGCAGTTAGACGTATAGCTTTTCGCGTGTCGGCATCAACTTCACCGGTCATGTAAAGATAACCATGTCTGCCTCGAGGAATCCATTGTCGCAATCTGTACAATTTTGTTTCTTCATCCCATTTCATCAACCAGCTTGCATCTGGTTTCCAATTATTGAATGAACCACTCACAAACACTTCATGTTCTGCTTGAATAAGTTGCGTATTCAGCAAAAATTCCAATTGAACATAATCTCTGTCACCATAGGAGATGAACCTCGTATTCATGAATCCACCATCGGATTTTTCAATGAATGAGCCATTTCGCCATAGATCCGGAGTCCACATTCTCAATGGTGCATTTGATCTGGGAAACAATGAATAATCCGCAAGATTCAACACACGATATTCATTTTCTGCCGGAATGCGATCAATCCTGAATCTTCTGCCTGTCATTCCAAAACCGGCAATCATTGTTTGCAAAGGATAGAAATGAATTCTTTCATTCAAATCTTGATATGATGCAATATCGGAAACAATGAAAGGTTCTTCAAAACGATTCATTCGATAAAACACAGCAGTGTTTAATTGTCCATCATTCATTCCTTCAACGGATCGCACATTTGCTTCAATAGTATATGCACCTGAGGAATACACAGTTTTTTTGGGTGAATAAAAATCTCCCATCACATTCATGCGAGTTTCAACGCGAGGATCCACCACAAAAAATTGTGCTGTTGCAATTGGAGTGCTTGGATCATCATATAAATAAAATTTCGCTTTCCAATTTCCACCAAAATTGAATTTCACATGTTCATTTGGAATTTTTAATGTTCCTGTATAAGAATACCAGACTGATGCCGGAGGAGCTATACGCCAGTCGATGCTGCTTGTTCTTAGTAAAGCGGGGTCATTCAAAAAAGCATTATCATGCTCGGTCCAATCTGCATTGCAATGCGTAAACACCACAAACATTTGAGGTGGTGTTGGAGATTGCATGTCCAACTCGATGGTTACATGCGTAAAATTGAAAGGGATATTGGGTCTGCGAATATTCGTTGGTCTTGAACACAATGCTATAGGTGGCTGGGATTCATCATCACCACCATATACCCTCACAAACTTTACTTGGGGAGGCACTGCTTTACGCATGGTTTCATCTTTTTCATCAGATTTGAGAACAAATGATGAAGCAAAGAACACACAAGCAATATATGGCAACAGTGAAAACATCAATACACAATCCTGAATCCATAACCCAAGAAGTCTTCCCTTTCGGTGTGATACATCCCATGAATAGATCTTCCTGTAGAAGCCACAATACCAAACCACAAACCTGCATGCTTAGAGAGTGCATGGTTGATACCACATTGCAAAGAATGTGTTGGCAGCTTAATGCCAGCAACCTCACTTACTCTCACATCATAACCGGCTTCAATTGAAAATACTTTATTGATGACATGTCTTGTGTCAATGCCAAATTGAGGAACAATTCTTCCCACATTTCTAGGCTGGGTTGACCAAATCCAGGTGGCTCCTGCATATAGTCTGATGGATCCCAGCATTGCATATCCCGACAAATCGGCAAATTCTCGACTATACACAAAGGGTTTGCGTGGGGTGAACATGCCTTGTGCATCTGCAGCGCCATCTACAAGATGTGAAGAAATATGGGAGAGACGCAATCGACCACCGACGGGAGTGGATTTAATCGTTCCATGTGCAGCTGCTTGCAGACCAAAAAAGTAATCGGCTGTTTCAACCGGAAATTTAAAATTCCCTTCACTACGGAGTCTAGTCAGAATAAATGCATCCGCCCCAATTCCCGCTTTCCACCCTTCACCTAATTCATGTTCAGTCAAATCTATTGTTTGCCCGATATCCAATCGTAATCTATCAACATTGGGTTGGTAAAATGAACCAACTCTCGCTTCAAGCGGATTTGCGATATAATGAGGATAGAATGTATCCTGAGCCAACAACATTGAGCTTTGCAGAACAATGAATGTCAAGACTAAAAATTTCATCATGAGATCACATGAATTGTGAAGTAATATCTTGTATCCACTCTCTAGAACGTGGGTCAATGAGACGAGCATGTATGCCAAGTGTTTTGGCTGTCTCACAATTTTTTTTCGTATCATCCAAGAAGAGAATGTGTTCAGCAGAATATCCTGTTTGTTCCAATACATGGAGGAAGATTTGTTCATCAGGTTTTTTCATACGAAGTTCATAAGAAAGAAACAGATGATGAAATTGTGCAAATAATGTAGAACATTCATTTGCAATGCATTGGTGATGACATTCATTGATATTGCTGAGCAAGGCAATTGGAATATGCTTGCGAAGAGTGGATGCAAGTTTTAGTGAATCGGAATAGAGGCCAATCAGCATGGCATTCCATGCATCGAGTATGTCTTCATCGGTTGCATGTAAATGATAGTCTTGTCTGAGTGCTTGCACAAATTGTGCGGTACCGATGGAACCAGCATCATATTGAGCAAAAATAGGGTCAGCATCTTGGCGTGAGAATTGAAGATTGCAATTCGGAGAAGCACTGAATTTCATTAAAGCATTTCTGGTTCTAGCATGCTCAATGTCATAGAGAACGCCACCAAGATCAAAGAGCACGAGCCGTATGTCCATGTCAAAACACGCCGATATACTCTATGCCTGCATAGCGCAAAAATCCTTGAGCATTCGCTCTGCTTTCCAATAAGTCTCTTGCTTGAAGATATACATTCACTCCTTTGAAAGGAGAATATTTAACTGCACAATTCAGCAAGCCATTATCATTCATGAATTGTGGATCTTCATTCCATGTTCCTGCATATTCAGCGGAAATAGTAACATTTGAATATACCGACTGCTCAATACCCAAAAAAGCACTTGGGGTTTGAGAAAATGCAGTGGGCATGATTGGATAATTTATCCCTCCATGCAATGACAGAATTCCCGCTTCCCAATTGATGTTTTTGGATGCACATGCATAAATACCCGGAGCATTGTATTCAAATCTTCGAACATCGGTCCATTGACCTATACCTTGAGTGTTCACTCCAATGGCTATCGCAGGACGATTTTTTGTTTCAGAAAACAATCGCGCTCTAATCTCAAAAAGCAAAAGAGGTTGCAATGAGGGATCACCCTCCCCGAATAAAGGCATTGATGAATATGAAAATCCAAGGTTGACATTTTTAGCCAAACCATATGTAGCTTGAGCGAGTAAGCCGGATTCTTGCATCAATAAACCTGATACCCTATAGGCTCTTTGTGGGAGAATTCTCGCTGTTGGCATGTCCACAATGGATAGTCTGGGCATTTTCCCTCTCGATCCTGAGCTTCCTTGCGCTTGTAATTGTTCCCGCATCATGACTATGATGGCCATAGCAAACAATATGCGAATGAATGAGGTTATGTACTGGTTCATCAAGCCCTTTTTTGCATTTTTGTACAGACTGATTTGTGATTCATCACATTCTATTAACCAAATTTACAAAATGCATACCAATTACATCTTTCAATGATGAATGAATTGATTTCAAATTTCAGAACATCCCTCATTCACCGTGCAAAAACGGCTACATGCACCATTGCATTTCCCGATGCTTTGGATTTGCGAGTACTTCAAGCTGCAAAATATATTCAAGAATTTGAATACGGAAATCCGATATTAATTGGAAAAAGGCAGGATATTCAAGAATATGCCAAAAATACCAGCTTTGATATTTCTACATTGGAGATCCGAGATCCTGAGCATGCAATTGGGGAAGACCATATTTCGGCAATAATCCAAGCATTTCCCGGAGTGCAATCTATTGAAGAAGCAAGGCATATGCTCATGAATCCATTGTATTTCGCAGGGATTGAAGCAAGATTGGGAGAACTTCATGGTTGTATTGCCGGCAATCTTTCAACCACTGGGGATGTGATAAGAGCTGGTTTGAAAACAGTTGGATTGGCAAAAGGGATTCAAACTGTCAGCAGTTTTTTCGCAATGGAATTTCCTGATCGTTTGTTATTCTATGCAGATTGCGCAGTAGTTCCATCCCCTACTTCCGAGCAATTATGCGATATTGCAGCCATGACTGCATATCATTACAAAAGTATTGTTGGCATGGAGCCGAAAATTGCATTTCTTTCTTTTTCAACAAAAGGCAGTTCAAATCATGAAGATGCACAAAAGGTTAGAGCCGCTTTTGAATTGTTCAATGCAAAGCATCCCGACATTCTTGCAGATGGTGAATTGCAAGTTGATGCGGCACTGATACCGTCAATTGCCAAACAAAAAGCAGCAGGTTCTGTTCTTGAAGGGGATGCGAATGTATTGATCTTTCCAGATCTTGATGCCGGAAATATTGCATATAAAATTTCAGAAAGACTTGCCAATGCTAGAGCAATTGGACCAATCGTGCAAGGTTTGAGCAAACCATATTGCGATCTCTCCAGAGGTTGTTCAATGCAGGATATTGTGGATGTTGCTTTGATGTGCATGGCTATGTGAGAAGTAATCATTGGATTATCCACATCCGCTTCATTTCGGGGATACACAAGGGCTAAATTTTATATTTTTGTCTGTGCTTTGCAATACAAGCAGTTTCAACCCTTCTTTTTGACTATTCTGTGCATATTTTGCCATTACATATAGTTTTTTCGGTAATAGCTATCTTTTTTGCCCAAGTATTGAATGCAGGTACCACAGAAGTGATTGTGCCTGATACAATGGTCAAACAAGGTGCTTTGATTGAATTACCAATATCCATCAAAACTACTCCCAATGCATTGAATTCTCCTTGTACCGTGACTTTTTCAATCCCGAAAAAAAGGATGATGTTAAAAGATGCTTTGACAAAACCGGGGACATTGTTCACATGCAAAAATCCTGTCATTACTTTTCTTTCTGAGGACTCTCAATTTCGAACATATTCCATTGCTTGCCCCAATCCACTTTTACAGGAACAAGGCATCTTGACATTTCTTCAATTGGAATTGTTGGCTGGTTTTGAAACTAAGGTCAACATCAATGCACAATCATTCGTGATTGGAGATTCAGCACAATCTATTCAACAAGTTGGTGGTGCCATTTCTTTTATAGACCCACCTGTGGTTCAAGCACAGGCAGAGGGAATGGATTTAAATGTACCTAATCCATTTGCTTATACAACTTCGTTCACATACTATGTGGGCAAAGAAGGCGAAGTGCAATTCTCTTTGTTTACTTTGCTTGGAAAATTGATTCAAGAATTTCCTGCTGAACGCAAGAGTGCGGGTAGGCATACTTTTTCACTCGTGATAGATGATCCAAATATTTTTTCTAGCGGGATATATGTCATTCGCATGCGTACAGAACGGGGATTGTATCACATGAGTATGGTACATAAAAAATGACGAACATTCCTATCATTCGCTCACTGTTATTCTGTCTTTCAGGTATCTTATCCATGTATTATATGCATGGCCAAGAACCTCCAAAGAGTATAACAAAAACTTCCGAAGGCACTGAATTCTGGATATGTTTTCAGGAAAATTCATGGCATCATTCTCGTGAAAAAGTTGGGAAAATGAAGTTGACTGATGCTCGTGGAGGCGATGTGTACATCGAAGATAGAAGTACACCAAATTTTGAATTGTTTGTTAGTTCCGATATCACCACCCGTTTGCGAATTGAAATCAGTGGCGCTCGGTACAAGCTGGATACAATAGTCATAGGAGGCACCGTAAGACGTCTGCGAGTCCCACCCATAGCGGAGGTGACCGGTGATGGTACATTACAACCAAATGCAGTTCGCATCACTTCGGAACATCCAATTTCGGTGACATGTTTGAATGAACGAGGAAGTTCAACAGATTCTTATTTGGCTTTGCCAACAACAGCACTTGGTCTTGAATATTATGCTATGAGTTATCAATCAACGCCAACGAATGATCTCGTGTCACATATGGCAATTGTGGCAACACAGGATAGCACACTTGTCTATGTCACCCCTTCAGTGGTTACGTCAAGAAACAAAAGTGCGGGAGTCCCATTTACAGTAATCATGAACAGAGGCGATGTCTATCAGATAGCTGCGCTGAATTTTCAGCCAATGGTAAAAGACATGAATGGTCGCGACAGCATCATTTTTCCCGATTTAACCGGTTCAAGAATTCAAGCATCGAAACCAATTGCAGTATTTAGTGGACATCAATGTGCAGATGTTCCAATGCGAGTTCCATTTTGTAATTATATCGTCGAACAAGTCCCACCCGTTACTTCATGGGGCAAGCATTTCATCCTAGGGCAATTTGCGAAGAGGAGTAGTTATACTTATCGTGTCCTGGCTTCGAAACCCAATACCAAGATTTTTGAGAATTCAATATTCATTAAAGAATTGCAGCAAGGCCAATTGTATGAGAATACATCCGCTGGCTCAAGAAATATCATGTTGACAGCAAATGAGCCGGTACTTGTTGCTCAATTTTCACATGGATATCTTGGCGGAATTTCCCGTAATGATGAAAGAGGATTAACTGTAAGAGGAGATTCAATTGGAGATCCAATGATGCTTATCGTTAGCCCGACACAACAGTTTTTGAAGGAATATCGTTTTTCTACTCCTAAAACTAGTTATACCAATTGGAAGCATTATGTAAATATCATTGTTCCAACTGAGGGTTTGGCTTCCTTGCGTTTTAATGGCAGAGAGATTGACACAATAAAATATGCTCCCGAAAATGTGGGCCTCAGTAATTATGTGACAATGAAAATGGATGTCCCTTTTGGCGTACATGTTTTAAAATCTGATATTCCATTCGGCTTGTATTCCTATGGTTTTGCAACCAATGATGCCTATGGCAATATGATTGGTCAAGGTTTTGAAGTTCTGCAAGAAGTCATTGATACTTTGCCTCCTGCATTTGAAAGAAGAAATCTCGATCGATCAATGAGTATTGTGATTCGCGATGAGCGATCACAAGATAAGGGTCTCGAAAGAGTGCGCGTACTTTCCGCACAAGGACTAAGTGCCTATGAAAACAATTCCAAAATCACGGAAGCAGATATTTCAAAAGGCATGCCTCAATACACACTATTTGTAAAACCTGCAGCGGGAATAACAAAAGGAACGATGGAAATTGAAGCAATGGACATCGCAGGAAATATCTCAACATTCATACTGCAATATGAGGGCGCTTCTTTTCAAACAACAGTAGAACAGAAGCCCATTGCTCCACGGCAATCCTCATGGGAATGGGGTACCTATGCAATAGCAAGTACTCAGTTTCATGATTTGGCTTCTTCACCAAAAACCATTGCAATGCTACAATCGCCAGCAGGCTTTCAAGCCGAAAGCACCTCACCTCTGGGATTAGGATTGCATGTAGGATCTCGAAAAGAATCTCCATTCAAACCAATGTTCCGATTGGAATATTTACCGTATTCTGTGAATCTTCGTGGACAAGACACAAATTCTGTACAGGTTTATGATAGCGTGACCAATACCTATGTACCCTTTCGTGAATCAAAAGTGTTGCAAGCCAATCTTCCAACCTTGTCATTCTCCGGTGGATTCCGTTGGCAACTTGATGATATGTTTTATACGTTTGTAATGGGGCAGGCATCATTGCTCATAAACAAAGATGCAAATGCTTTTAGAACCATTGACTCCCCCATGTCTTATTCATATGTACAGACAGGCACAAGAGAATTGCCACTTGGTAATACAACACTCGATGAAATTTCATCGCTTTGGTTTTCAGCTCATATAGGATTGGGAGTTCAAAAAGCAATTTCACCATCTATCGCATTGTTTGGGGAAGCTCAATATCAAAGAGTCTTGAATTCAATCTTGAGTCAAGTAGGCAATGATGCCTCTTTATGGAATTTCTCCTCATTACGTTTTAATGTTGGCATTCGAAGTACATTTTAAGGTTAAACATCATGAGTTATGGCATCATTACCCCGGAAGAATTGAGAATGAGACTCGACATAGGCGAGACACCGGTATTGATCGATGTTCGACAACCTGAAGAACATGAGCAATCACATATTCCAAACTCAATTCTCATACCTTTGGATACCCTCCCTTCTCGGATTCAAGAATTGGAGCATTTCAAAGAACATGAATTGATCTTGTATTGTAGAAGTGGTGGACGTAGCGGGAATGCCTGCGAATATCTCTATGCAAGAGGATTTAATGTATTAAATCTTGTAGGTGGGATGTTGGATTGGGAAGCATAATGGATAACATACTGAATATTAGAACTGAGCACATGAAAGAATTGCCTGAACGTTATAGGGCAACTTTTTTCAATTCTCTTTCAGGATTCAAATCACTTGCTTTGATTGGAACGAAAAATGCTGATGGAATATCCAATATCGGTGTATTCAATTCAATCGTTCATGTAGGAGCGAATCCTCCTTTGCTTGGCATGATATTCAGGCCGGAGACGGTTCGCAGACATACGCTTGAAAATATTCTTGCTCATGAATATTACACCATCAATCACATTCATCACAATATGCTCCCAATGGCACATCAAGCAAGTGCAAAATTCGATGATGATATTTCTGAATTCGATGCATGCAATTTCAATGAAGAATATTCACCAAGTGGAATGGCACCTTATATTCGCGAAAGTTCTGTAAAGATGATGATGAAATATCGAATGCACATGCCCATTCCGCTCAATGGTACAATTTTTCTGATTGGTGAGATTGTTGAAGTCATCATCCCTTCATCATATGTCCAAGAGGATGGATTTGTTGATTTGCATAAAGCCGGAACATTGACTGTTTCGGGTCTTGATGCATATTTTTCAACAGAGTTCATTGATAGGTATGCTTATGCCAGACCCGGTATTAACCCACAATCAATATTCCATAGATCGGAGCAATCTTCATGAAATCGATTATTATCACAGGTGCTGCCGGACTGATTGGGAAAAAACTTGCGAAAGCTCTCAATGAATTGGGTTATTCGATCATTGTGTTCAGTCGTTCCCCCGACAAAGCTAGACGCTCACTTCCCTTTGCACAAGATTTCGTGAAATGGAGCGGAGAATTAAATGTATCCGCAGAGTGCATTGAAAAGATCAATGGTTCTCATGCAATCATTCATCTTGCAGGTGAACCGGTTGCCAAACGTTGGTCTGATCAACAAAAAAAAGAAATCTTTGAAAGCAGAAAAAATGGAACTGCAGGAATTGTGAAAGCAATCAGTCAAGTTGCCGAGCCTCCTGAATTTTTCTTCTGTGCATCTGCGATTGGTTTTTATGGATCCGATGGTGGTGATGCTATTTTCACTGAATTTTCCGAAGCAGGAACAGGGTTTTTGTCAAATGTGTGCATTGAGTGGGAAAAGCAAGCATTGCAAGCAAATGAATTCACACGTGTAGTCATAGGACGAATTGGCATTGTGCTCGATCCAAGAGAAGGTGCACTTGCAAAAATGCTTCTCCCCTTTTCATTGTTCGTCGGAGGAAGAATTGGATCTGGCAATCAATGGATGTCGTGGATACACCCCATTGATATCATTGGCTTTATTATTCATGCACTGAATAACTCACATGTGAAAGGTACATTTAATCTTGTGGCTCCGGGTGCGGTCAACATGAATCGTTTCACAGAATTGCTTTCAACAATTTTACACAGACCATCTTGGTTCCATGTTCCGGATATCGCATTGTCAATCCTGCTTGGCGAAGGCGCGGTTATTGCCACCGGTGGACAACATGTTTTACCTCAAAGAACAATCGAATCAGGCTATCGATTTCAGTATACTGATTGCGATCAAGCTCTTAGAGACTTACTTGCTTAACACTCATGAAGCATTCACAGTCCATACAACAACCCAGCATTTTGATTGCAGCAGGAGGCACCGGTGGTGATTTATTCCCGGCAATCGCAGTAGTTGAAGAATTGATGCAATCAATTCCGAATCTTCAGGTTCAGTTTACAGGTAGCCCTGATAGAATAGAATCACGCTATCTTCCAAAACATGGATATTCATTCACTCCGATCCAAAGCATCAAAGGCTTTCGTGGATTGTCATCCACTTTTTTTGCATTGCCTTTTACGCTTACAAAAGCATTGCTGGAAGTGAGAGCCATTATTAAAAAACATAGGCCTTCTTGCATCATTTGCGGTGGAAATTATATATCATTTCCTGCAGGAATCTATGCGATCCTTTCAGGCATTCCCCTCATCATCATTGAACCGAATGTCAGCCCTGGAAAAACAAATGCATTACTTGGAGCATATGCACATTTGATCATCACTGCTTTTGAGGAAACGGCCTCATATTTCAAAGCATCTGTTAGAACCCATATCACTCATTGTGGAAATCCGCTTCGTTCAACATTCGTCAATACTATTCCTTCGAGAGAATCTGCATCGAAAGTGTTTGGACTTGATCCGCAAAAACAGACTGTATTTGTCTTTGGTGGATCACTTGGTGCTCGTTCAATAAATCAGGCAATGATTAAGTGTATTGATCGCTTGGCAGAACATGGAATTCAAATCCTTTGGCAAACCGGTACAGACTTTATCATCAATCACGAACTACCTAAAAATGTACAAATCGTCCAATTCATTGATGATATGCCTTCAGCTTATGCCTGTGCTGATTTAGTTGTGTGCAGGGCAGGCGGAGGAACAGTCGCAGAATTGGCAGTATGTGGCAAACCTGCAATCTTGATTCCATTGCCGGGATCTTCAAATAATGAACAAGCTCTCAATGCCGAAACATTGCATCAACATGGAGCGGCAATTGTGATAGAAGATGCTGCACTTTCGACCGAACTTGAATATGCGGTGGAACATTTATTAAAAAATCCTGAAAAACTGAGAGAAATGAGCTCCAATGCTCTGAAATATGGAAAGCCAAAAGCGGCAAAAGAAGCCGCGAACATGATTGCTGAAATCATCAAATGATCTAAAAAACTGCAGAAAAAAGCCATTCTTTTCGATTCCATTGATCAAAACTGTTCTATTCATTCATAATACAGTGAAAAATCCAAGATTTTGGCACAAAAGTGGGGTTGTATTACTGTTCATAATACCGCATGTATAGTTAATGCACAAAGGCATGACCATGAGAACAATCTCAATCATTCATTACTTGGCGAAATTCACCATCAGAATCTCTGTGATATACATTCTTTGCAGCTTCATCTCATTCCCTGCATTCGGTCAGTCCAATGAAGTGCGAACTGCTTTGCAAGAATTAGGTTTGGGTAATCGTACCAATGCAATGAATGTGCTTCTTGATCTGATCATCGAATATCCGGATGATCCAGGGGTAGTCTTTCTTCATGCTTCATTGCTGAAAAACAATGCAAAAGCAATTCCGATGTATAAAAAAATCGTCAAAGGTAAACCAAATTCCGAATGGGCTGATGATGCGCAATTTCGCATAGTGAGTTATTATGCCACAAAGAAAGATACAATAAAAGCTCGCGAGGAAATGCAGAAATTTCGCAATGAATATCCCAAATCCGAACTTCTTCCGGATGCTTATGAAATTTTACGCAATACAGTCGGCGGACCGGGAAAGAATACAGGACCTATCATCAATCCAAAAAATGATACAGGCAAAAGTCTCATTGTTGAAGGTAAAGTAGATTCTACAGATACTCCCCCCCCAATAAAAGGACTTTTCACTCTGCAAGTTGGTGTTTTCAAAACACGAATGGCCGCTGAGGAAGAAGCTCAGTCATATTCAAAGAAGCGATTGCGCTGCAATGTGATTGAGCGTAAATTACCTGATGGAGCGACAAGATATGCGGTTACAATTGGTGATTATACTTCTCGAAAAAATGCAGAGGCGGCAGTCCCGATTGTTCGCAATCAATGCAATTGCACTCCGCTCATCATACAAAACCCTATGTAGAAATGTTAAAGCTCTCAATAATGAGAGCTTTTTTATTTCACTCGCTTCCCCATAGCCCATGTTTGTTCAACATGGTTCACGCCAAAGTGATAAACTATATCTGGATATGAATATATATCCAAAACAATGAAATCTGCACTTTTGTGTAGTTCAATGCTTCCACATTCTTGTTCTCTGCACAAGGCATAAGCACCATGGAGTGTGGCGGCGGTAAGAGATTCTTCTATACTCATGCCCATATTCATGCAAGCAAGCGAAAGAATCATTTGCATATTTGGTGTATAACATGAGCCGGGATTACAATCACTTGCTAGTGCAATGATAAGTCCCTTGTCTATCATCGCTCTGGCTGGTGCATATGGTAATTTGAGTGTATAGGCAGTTCCAGGAAGCAATGTTGCAACTGTGCCTGCTTGCTTCATGGCTTGCATTCCCTCTTGAGAACAAAAGAGCAAATGATCGGCAGAAACAGCATGCATGGAACCCGCCATTTCAGCGGCACCAAACGGAGTCAATTCATCAGCATGTACTTTCAGTTTAAATCCAAGTGAAGTCGCAGATTCAAGAATACGAATGGAGTCTTCAACGGTGAAATATCCTGTGTCGGTAAACACATCACAAAACTCAGCAATACCAAGCTCATGAATTGCCGGCAACATTTCATTGATCAATAACTCTATATAGGCATTGCGATCATGAGCATATTCCGGCGGAAAATCATGAGCTCCCATGAAAGTACTGATAATGCGAATGGGTACTTCTCTACGAACGATGTCAATTGCTTTAAGCAATGCAATCTCGGATTCCAATGAAAGACCATAGCCACTTTTCATTTCAAGAGTGGTCGTTCCATGATTCAAAGCTTCTTTTGCAAGCTCAATGCCACGCTGTGCAAGTTCTTCAATGGAAGCATTTCGAACTGATGACACAGTTTTTAAAATACCACCACCTTCGGATGCTATTTGTGTATATGAAACACCTCGCAATCGTCTTGCAAATTCATCAGATCGATCTCCGGCAAATACGCAATGCGTGTGAGAATCAACAAAACCCGGAAGAATAACTTTTCCGGCAACATCTATGACATCATCAACGTGAATATCAGAAGGTATGTCAGTGGAATTACCAATCCACTCAAATCTGTCAGAGAAAATGATTGCAGCATCATTCAGGATTGAAATATCATTCATTGCCCCATTGATATTTCCGCGAACATTCTCATGATGAGAAATTCTTAGAAGTTGCCCTATATTCTTTATCAAAACTCTTCTCATGTAATCAAGCTTTCCATTCTATGTCATCAAAACCAAGTTTTGCATTGGCATATCGTGCGGCAACAAATAAATAATCAGACAAACGATTGATGAATCGTAAAACAGTTGGATTTATATCTTCCTCTTGCTTCAAAGCAACTATATTTCTCTCGGCTCTTCTACAGACGGTTCTAGCCAAATGCAAATGAGCACCGGCTTGAGAACCTCCCGGAAGGATAAAGTTTTTGAGTGCAGGAAGGTTTTCTTCATACGAATCAATCCACTTCTCCAATTGAGCAACATGATCTTCAGTCACAGATGGCACTGAAGATTTTACCGAGGCATCCTGCGGAGTGGCAAGATCAGATCCAACAGTAAAAAGCAATGAAGAAAGTATGGTCAGATGTTCTCTTATCATAGAATGGATATCATATGTGAGAGCAATTCCAATGACTGCATTGAGTTCATCAACAGTACCATATGCATCGATTCGCAATGAATATTTTGCAACTCTTCTTCCACCGAATAATCCGGTTGTTCCATCATCACCGGTTTTTGTATAAATCTTCATTATAACCTCAAGAATAAAATCATTGTTTTCCCAGTGCTTTTTCCGCAGCGGATAATGTCTGAGACATGAGTGTGCTAATCGTCATTGGTCCGACTCCACCCGGGACTGGTGTATATGCCGATGCATGAGCAAATGCCTTGGGATCCACATCTCCAATTCCACCAGGATGATAGCCAGCATCAACAATCACAGAATCAGGTTTTATCCAAGATTCTTGCACAAAAGAAGGTTTGCCAACTGCGGCAATCAGAATATCGGCTTGTTTGACATGTTCGGAGAGATTCTGCGTGCGTGAATGACAAATGGTAACAGTGCAATCTTCATTGAGCAACATTGCTGCCATTGGCTTTCCAAGAATGGGGCTGCGACCTAAAATCACTGCATGCTTTCCTTTCAAGGGGATTTCATAATGCTTGAGCAATGTCATGATACCTGCAGGCGTAGCCGAACCATATGCTTCACTTCCCATTGACATTCTTCCAAATCCAAGGCATGTCACACCATCGACATCTTTTTCCAGGGCAATCGCATCAAAACAATGTCTTTCATCAATCTGATGAGGAACAGGATGTTGCAATAAAATCCCATGCACATCAGGATCTTTATTCAATTCACGAATAATGGATGTTAATTCTTCTGTTGTTGTATGCTCCGGTAATTCAATTGAGCGAGAATCCATGCCAATTCTTCTGCATGCATTCCCCTTCATCTTTACATAGGTGGCACTTGCAGGGTCATTCCCCACAAGTATAGTTGCGAGAATCGGAGTGCGCCCCGGTGCATGACTAAGCAATGCAGACGTTCTTTCAGCTAATGTTTGCTCAATGTTTTTGGCAAGTGACTTACCATCTAATATCAGGGGATTCATCTTGATCCGAAGGAATGTTCATGCAAATTAACCAATTGACTCCAACCAATTATCATGCTCGGATGCAATGAGCAATCGTGAATTCAGACCCTCGGAGTAAACATGAACTTCATCCAAGGATGCAGGCAGATAAGCTGAAGTTGCCACAGGCAACATCATTGATTCATTAGCATATTTCACGCACACTTCATGCTTACCAATATTTGTGAGCAGTGAGGCTTTCCCATTCAATGAAAGAGAAAATGCTGCATTGCCAAGAGTCAGCAAATCGAGCTTGAAGTATTGCTCTTTTATAAGTGGTTGGAGAATATTACCATGTACTGTTTGAGGTTCTAGGTGAGTATAAGGGAATCTCCCTGATCCCGGTCGACTACACTTCAATCCCTTTTCAATATGTAATTCTCTAGGCACTCCATCAAGTCCGGTTCTGTCCCAATCATACAGTCTATATGTTGTGTCGCTTGTCTGCTGCAATTCATAGAGCATAATTCCGGGGCCGATGGCATGAACCGTTCCGGCAGGAACATAAATGATGTCACCAGGTTTTACAGGCAGAAAATTCAGACAATCTTTTGGTCTTTCTTGATAAATGGAATCAGCATAATCTTGCACGCTACAATCTTGCTTCAAATCATATTGAATGCATGCTCCTTCTTCGGCTTCAAGGATATACCAGCATTCAGTTTTACCTCGCAGTTCTCCTTCCAACTCAAGTGCCAATGCATCATCGGGATGAACTTGCACAGAAAGCCACTCCTTTGCATCAAGCAATTTCACAAGAAGCGGAAATTCTTGAACGGAAGGTTTGCCTGTCATTTCAAAAGGATATTTGTCTATGAGTTCCTGAAGAGTTCTACCGGCATGCTCTCCATTGATTATGACATTACCTGAATAAATCTCCCAGGATTCACCGATGAGTTTCTCTGTATTGGCGCCATGTTTCCATTGATGAATGGAATATCCGCCCCATACCTTTTCCAATAAGCGTTGTTCAAACAATAGAGGATACATATTCATTGAGTGAGTCAGAAACATTCTCGCAATTGAATTCCATGACGAGAACAAATAGTGATAAAATGCGAAGGACGGTCAGTCCAACAACCCGAATTGCAATACAGCACGCCATCTTTTTCTTTGATCAATGGAATATGAGTATGACCACAGAATACAGCATGGGCATTTTTCTTTCTTGCATACTCAATGGCAGATTCCGCGCTTGATTCAGACAATTGCAGCCATTTCTTACTCGTTCTTTTCACCCATCTGCTCAATTGTTGTTCATCTGTATCCACCTTTTGGAGAAGCAAATACAAATAAGAAGCGATGTCTGTCAATCGAGCATTTTCGGTGATGAATGAATCGAATTGATGTCCGTGCATGGCAAGATATGTTTTGCCATTGCCTTCCCACAGATATTCTTCCAGTACTTCAATACCCAATAAGTGAGAAAGAATCTCAGCAACACCATCGTGATTCCCAATAACCCAAATCACTTTTGCAGGCGATTTATGACCGGATACTTTTCTGATATATGACAAAAACTTCCAATCACTTTTGCTAAGGCGTTTAAAATTCAAGTCATCAAAAACATCACCATTCAAAATCAACTGCTTATAGTCAAAATGAGAAATAGTATCCAATAATTGTTTGGACCTCGAAACTTCCGAACCAAGATGAATATCTGATACAATGATTGTATCCACTTGTTCCAAGATTTCCGGTTCAATATCAGGAGAGTCGTCAAGCATCAAGCAATACGTTTTTAGTCATAAAATACACTGCAAATATACTTTGCACTTCACACTGAACAGCAATACATTATGATTTGATATATCGTCAAGATGTGAGATTTAATCCCATCAAGGCGAATATGCCATACCAAGCCAAGATAATGAAGATTGCGATGATAGAGGCGAAGACTCCATAGCGTGACTCAATTCTGGAATATCCAATCACTGCATAAGAAGCCAATACATAAGAAATGATGCTGAAGAGATTCACTCTAGCAAGAATTGCAAATACAAATGGATTCGATGCGGGATCAATCAATATACCGGCATGCAATCCCCACCTAAGTGAATCAAAAACAAATGCAGAAATACCTGTTAGCATAACGCCAATTGCATAGATACCGGAACCATAAGAGGCAATACCGGCAATTTCATACAGTTTTTTACTTTCTTTTGTCAATGCCCAGTGAATGATCCACATAACAAATCCAAAAGCAAGAATACCAATAAAGGATGTTGTTAGTGTTGAGAGCAATGCTTGATCGAATGGGAGTGAAGTCAGAGTTGAAGATTGTTGCTTAGCCCCATTCTTCATCCAAGGTTTCATCATGGCAATGTTTTCTGCAATCAATACAGGGTTTTGTCTATGTAACCAAGCCACAAACAATGATGCAGATGCTTCCAATATTCCGGCAAACACTATGGATTTGAGTGGCTCTGAATTACCTTCCAGCCCAACTCCATGAGGATGCTTCAGAATGCGTACAAACCCTCGAAGCCATGTATAGTCTCTGCTCATATTGCTTCCTTGTTGCGTGACTTCATATTCGGGGGCAATGCATCATTTATCATTGAATGAACAGAATGTTGCAATAGACTTTCTTGCTCACGGCTCATATTGTCAATGGGTTCTATAGGTGATAGTATTGTCACAGAGACCGTGCCGGGATAAAATCTCCATCTATCTTTTAGCATGATATTTTGAGCGCCTGTAATGGCAATTGGTATGAGTTGTTTCCCCGATCTCGAAGCTAGCATAAATGCGCCTCTTTTGAATGGTCCAAGGCGACCATCTTTGGAGCGTGTGCCTTCAGCAAAAATTACAACTGATTCACCGATGCTGACAGATTTCGCAGCTTCTTCGATTCCTTTCATTGCATCGCGGGCTTTTTCTCTTTGGATTCCGATGAAAGGAGATGCAGCAAGACTCCATCCCATAAATGGAATCCGCTCTAAATTTTTACGATACATGATTCGAACCGAATCTGGAATTGAAGCAAGAATGATTGGTATGTCAAAATAACTTGTGTGATTCACAACATAAATTCTTCTCTGCATAGGATAGAGATGTTCCATACCAACAATGTTCACTTTGACACCGGCACATTTCAGCAATACGGAAGACCATTGTCTTGCAAAAATGAAATATGCTCTCCTCATGCCGCTAAGTCCAAGAGCCAAAGCTAGGCATGCATAAAAAATTGTGACGATTATGATCAGAATCGAACGAAGGAGAAATCCAATGAATGAAATGGCATCTTTCATGGAAACATTATTGAGTGACACCGGATTGGGTATTGACTTCAGAAGAGATGACTCCATCTCTCAAGGTTATGATGCGTTCAGACATTCTGGCAACATCCATGCTATGAGTTGCGATGAGCAATGTAAGCGAGCGCTCTTGTCTGATTGAACGAATCAATTGCAGAACAGCGATGGTATTTGCAGAATCAAGATTTCCTGTTGGCTCATCTGCAATGATGATTTCAGGGTCATTCATCAAAGCTCTCGCAATTGCAATCCGCTGTTGTTCCCCACCGGAAAGTTCCGAAGGGCGATGTTCACATCGATGCGTCATGCCAACCTGATCGGCTAGAATCAAAGCTTTGCTCTTTGCCTTGGACATGGACATACCTCCAATGAGAGCAGGCATCATGATATTTTCCAAAGCCGTGAATTCAGGAAGTAGATGATGAAATTGGAAAATGAATCCGATATACTTATTTCTCAATTCAGCTGACTTTTGCTTTTTCAATGCATCATGCGTAAAGGTTTCACCGGAAAGTTCATATCGAATTGTACCGGATTCGGGCGTATCCAATAATCCAAGAATATGAAGCAAAGTACTCTTGCCCGCCCCGGATGGCCCCATGAATGCAATGAATTCACCTTTTTCAATGCTCAGAGAAATACCTTTCAAAACAGGTGTGTCTTTCTCTGTATGCATTGAATATGACTTTACAATTGAATCGGCGCTTATGATACTCATGTTGAATCCTAAAATTGCCTCAATATCCGCATGTCATTTTCATACAAATACCGAATATCATCTATGCCGGTGGAAAGCATGGTCACGCGTTCAATGCCAAATCCAAAAGCAAAACCCGAATATATTTCAGGGTCAATCCCACAATTTTTCAGAACATTTGGATGCACCATACCGCAACCACAAATCTCAAGCCAACCGGAATGTTTACATACTCTGCATCCTTCACCCTTGCAGAGATAACATTGAATGTCAACTTCCGCGCTTGGCTCAGTGAATGGGAAATATGATGGTCGAAACTTAAATGAAGAATGTTCACCATACATTTGTTTTGCAAATGATGTGACAGTTCCCTTCAAATCTGCAAATGTTACACCTTTATCAATATACAAACCTTCCACTTGATGAAATTCCGCAAGAGATCGAGCAGTAATAGCTTCATTTCTATATACTCTACCTGGCATGATGGATCTGATTGGAGGCTCATGATGTTTCATCATGCGAATTTGCACGGGCGAAGTATGTGATCGCAACATTACGTCGCCTTCCGGGTCATCAATGAAAAATGTATCCTGCATATCACGAGCAGGATGATCTGCCGGAAAATTTAATGCTTCATAATTGTGATAATCATCTTCGATATCAATTCCCTCAGCGACAGAAAATCCCATGCCGGCAAATATGTCTACGATTCTATCAAGTGTTTTGCGAATGGGATGAACATGACCAATTGTGGGTATCCTTCCCGGCAAAGTAACATCAATTGTTTCAATACCTGTGTCTTTACTCTCAATCTGTTCCTTTGCTGCAGAAAAATGCGTTTCCACATATGTTCTCAGCTCATTGAGAACTTTCCCAATCAAAGGTTTTTCTTCTTTAGGCACAGAACGCATATGCTCAATCAATTCTTGAAGCGTTCCTTTTTTTACAAGATGCTTCAATCGAAATGCCTCAAGCGAAGCCGGATCTTTAATTGTTGCAAGATCTTGTTCTATCACATTTCGCAATTGTTGAATGGAATCAATCATCTACTTTTCATAAAGGGAAATTCAAAAAAAAAGGCGTCCCGGAGAACGCCTCTAACATACGGAAATACGGAAGATTATCCAATTGCAGAACGCACGATCCGCTTGAATACGGATGGCTGATTTGCAGCTAGATCTGCCAATACTTTGCGATTGATGGAAATATTCTTTTGCTTGAGTGCATGCATCAAACGTGAATATGTTGTTCCATTCAATCTTGCGCCGGCATTGATGCGAATAATCCACAATCTGCGGAATGTACGCTTCTTATTGCGACGATCGCGGTATGCATATTGCAAACCTTTTTCGATGTGATTCTTGGCAATTGTCCAAACTTTGCTTCGCGCGCCCCAATAACCTTTGGCAAGTTTTATAAACTTGCGGCGACGGCGATGCGATGCTACTTTATGCGTGGAACGTGGCATGATGCCCTCCTACATGTAAATTGGTAAAAATGAGCGGTCTAAGGGGAGCTTCGCTAAAATCCCATTGAACCAACAAATGCATCCCAAAGGAATGCTTTGCGCCAATTAGCGCAAACAAAGCAAACGTTGAATGTTTTGCTGATCAGCAACATTCACGAGTGCAGCTTGACGCAACAAGCGCTTGCGCTTGCGTGTCTTATGAGTGAGAATGTGATTCTTAAAAGCACGATTGCGACGAATCTTTCCTGATCCTGTCACTGAAAAGCGCTTCTTAGCTCCACTATTCGTTTTCATTTTAGGCATTGAACACACCTGAAATTGTGAAAAAATCGATATGATTTCATGCAAAATCATATCCTGTCAATATCATTCTTCTTCGGAAGACTTGTCTTTCTTCGGCTTCTTTCCAACCTTTTCAGGTGCAAGAATCACCGACAATGTTCTTCCTTCGGGATGAATCGGCTGATCAATTCTTGAACAATCTTCGAGAGCTGTTACAAAACGTTCAAGCAAAGCCAATCCAATCTCCTGATGCATGATCTCTCTTCCTTTGAACATCACGGTTGCCTTAACTTTGTGACCATCACCGAGAAATTCACGAGCATGCCTTGTCTTAAAATCAAAATCATGCGTGTCAGTACGCCATTTGAAACGCACTTCCTTCAACTGTGCATGATGCTGTGCCTTCTTAGCTAGTTTTTCTCTTTTTTGTTGCTCATAGGCAAATTTCCCATAATCGATGATTTTACACACCGGCGGAACAGCCTGCTGAGCTATCTCAACCAAATCTTTTTCACGTTCATAAGCCAATTCAATAGCTTCCCTCGTTGGCATCACTCCGAGCATGACGCCTTCTTCATCTACCACTCTCACCTCTGGAACACGAATTTCCTCATTGATTCTATTCTTCCTCTGCTTCTCGGGCATTGGCTCACGATCACGTGGTCCACGTGGCCCGGAAGGCCTAGGACCTGACATTGGTGGTCTCGGACCACGAAATCCACCTGCCTGGGAAGATGATTGAGGACGCGCAGGACCGCTTCCTTGAGCAGGCCTGTTCTGGGATTCATTCGCCCCTTTGTTCGATGATGTATGTTCCAAATAGTACCTAAGTGATAATGGTTGAATTATGCTCCAAAATTGAGGAACACAGTCTTTTTAACGGCTTGCAAGTTACGAAATATCTGTGGTATAATACCCATCTAAATCTCGAAATACAGCATGAATTGTGTAGTTTTGTGGAGTTTTTATAGAAAATTTGACCAAAAAGAGTGATTTCATGAGCTCACAAGAAAGAAATGACCAAGAACAAAGACGTTATGAAGAACTCCATGAGCTTCGTAGCAAGGGTATAAATCCTTATCCGCATACCTTTGAAAGAACACATGGTTCTGCGGATATTCTCTCCCATTTTTCCGATGAACATCCCGAACAATTCTCCGATGTCTCTGTTGCCGGAAGAATAATGGCTATTCGAAAAATGGGCAAGGCAACATTCGCAACCCTTCAAGATCAACAGGGTCGCATTCAGATTTACGTGAAACAAGATGAATTGCCTGAGTTTTATGATTGCATCAATTTGCTGGATATTGGAGACATCATCGGAATCCAAGGATATGTCTTTCGCACAAGGATGGGCGAAATCAGCGTTCATGCACGAAATGCTATTCTGCTCACAAAATCTTTGAGACCAATTCCCATTGCAAAAGAAGAAACCGATGCCGATGGAAATAAAATTGTCTATGATGCATTTTCAGACAAAGAATTACGCTATCGCAAACGCTATGTTGATTTGATAGTGAATCCAACTATTCGACAAGTCTTTGAAAAACGCTCGCACATCATCAGTGCTATGAGACGCTACTTTGATGATCAAGGTTGGATGGAAGTTGAAACACCAATCCTTCAACCATTGTATGGCGGTGCTTCTGCAAGACCATTCATTACGCATCACAATGCGCTGGACTTTGATTTATACCTTCGCATCGCAATTGAATTATACCTCAAAAGACTCATTGTAGGCGGATTTGAAGGCGTTTATGAAATAAGCAAAAATTTCCGAAATGAAGGCATGGACAGAACGCATAATCCTGAATTCACAATGATGGAAATTTATGTCGCTTACAAAGATTATTTCTGGATGATGGACATGGTCGAAGATCTCTTCCGCACCATTGCAGACAAAGCACTTGGTTCAAGAGAAATCACGGCCGGAGACAATGTCATCTCTTTTGATCAGCCATTCAGAAGAGCTGCCATGTTCGATTTGTTCATGGAATATACAGGCATGAATCTTCGCGGACTAAACCGTGCTGAATTGCTTCAAGCAGCTCGATCACTTCAGGTGGATGTAGCAACAGATGCAACAGCAATGAAAATCCTTGATGAAATTTTCTCTCAAAAAGTTGAGCAGCATTTGATTCAACCAACATTCGTGATGGATTATCCTGTTGAGATGTCTCCACTTGCAAAAACACATCGTTCAGAAGAAGGGCTTGTGGAACGCTTTGAATTATTCATCAATGGATATGAATTTGCCAATTGCTTTACCGAGTTGAATGATCCCATCGATCAACGTCAAAGACTTGAAGAGCAAGCACGCGACAGAGCAGGAGGAGATTTGGAAGCAATGGTTTTGGATGAAGATTTTCTTCAAGCCATCGAAGTGGGAATGCCACCAACTGCCGGGCTTGGCATTGGTATAGACAGATTGGTCATGTTGCTTACCGGACAAGACTCGATTCGCGATGTATTGTTCTTCCCAACAATGCGTCCGGAAGCTTGATCAAGGTTTGCGATACATTGGAAAAGATGCAAGTCCGATTCGCTGAAGAAAATGCTTGAAAGAAACAAGCAAAACACCAATGCCATATACCGAGCTTCGATATAGATTGATGCTGGATGCTTCAGGAAAATATTTGGTGGGACAAGTAATTTCACCGATAGAAAATCCTGCATAGATGATTTGTGACAACATTTGATTGTCAAATACAAAATCATCGGAGTTTTCATCGAGTCTCAATGATTCCAACACCTCTTTTGAAAATGCTCTGTATCCAGTGTGATACTCACTCAGCTTTTCACCGATCAACATATTTTGAATCAATGTCAAGATGCGATTTGCAATGTACTTATAGAGCGGCATCCCCCCTTTTAATGCGCCTTTTCCCAAAATTCGAGAACCTAAAACAACCGGATATAAACCTTGTGCAATGATGCTTGCCATTGCGGGTATCAATTTTGGTGTGTATTGATAATCGGGATGAAGCATGATTACAACATCTGCTCCTAATTCCAATGCTTTTGCATAACAGGTTTTTTGATTTCCACCATATCCCTTGTTTTTTTCATGTCTGATTACATGCTTTATTCCAAGTGCATTAGCGATTTCAATTGTGTCATCTCTGCTGGCATCATCAACAAGTATCACTTCATCAACGATGTCAAAAGGAATTTCTCGATACGTTTGCTCTAACGTTTTGGCTGCATTATAAGCCGGAAGAACAATTACTATTTTCTTTGAATGCAACATGCGTCGTTTCTGTATTTTCACTGAAATATTCTGACAAAAATAGACTTTATGCAACAGCAATTGACAAAAATTACCAGATTGATAAAGAGAATTGCCTGGTTTGTTACCTGTATTCTCTGCATTGCATTGTTCATCGCTACATTGCCTTATGCATTGTTCACAAATATCTATGATTTTCCACAAGCAAAGCCATTTAGCGGGACAACCTGGCATAATCCATACAAGGATATAGATATATCAGATAGTTCAGTTTGGAAAAAATCCAATTTCCATGGTCATACGAAAGCATGGAAAGGCATCACTGATGGACATTCGGATCATGACAAATTTGATAGCGTCTATAAAGCCCTTGGATATCATTCCATCGGTATTTCAAATTATCAATTCATCGATACAGTTTTTAAAGAACAGTCAGGATATGTACCATGCTATGAACATGGATATAATATCTGGAAGAGACATCATGTAAGCATTGGAGCAAATTCTGTGACATGGCTTGATTTTTTGTTTGGTCAAAGCATACATCATAAGCAAACAATGCTCGACCATCTTCGCCCCACGATGGATGTTCTTGCAATAGCGCATCCAAAATTCCGAGGTAGTTTTGATGCTGAAGATTTTACTGTTTTGTCTGGTTATGATTGTATTGAAGTATTGAATCATTATCGCATTTCAGACATGCAATGGGACTCCGCTCTTTCAAGTGGCCATCCGGCATGGATCGTTGGTGATGATGATACTCACAATGCGCTCGCTGAAGGTGAAACCGGTGTTTGCTGGACTATGATTCATGCTCCAGGAATTGGATCAAGATCACAACTCACTTCATCTTTGAAAATGGGGCGAGCATTTGGCATGACAGGTAAAAGAGGTAGAGTGGAATATTATCCGGTGGCCATCAAAGTATTGCATGATTCACTTTTTCAGATTGCTTTGAGTGATACCGCACATAAGATTGAACTCATAGGTCAAGGCGGAAACATCCTTCAAACAAAGAACAACACCAATGCCATCACCTATGCTTTACAGAGAAAAGACACCTATGTCAGAGCGAAAATATATGGTGATTCATCAGTGCTATGGATGAATCCAATCATGAGGGGCAATGGAGTTAACTCAACTAAACCTACAATCAATATTGCTCAAACCATCATGTATAGAAGTGCATGGTGGATTGGATACGGGCTTATTATTATTGGATATTTTCTCTTCAAACGAAGAAAAAAATAATCATTCTCTTTTACCCTTATAGAGAGGAAATTCCAGCAAGCGACATTCAATGTCTGCATTGAAAAATGGAATGCGTTTTGAAGTTCTCAATCCTATTGATTTCGCTGCCTGCAAATTTCCGGTGAACACATAACCGGTCCAACCGGAGCATCGCTGTTTAAAGAGATCTCCGATTTCTTTGTATTCCTCTTCCAAAGATTTCTCAGAGCCAAGTCTTTGACCATATTCAGGGTTCATGATAATGATGCCTTGTTGCTCAGGCATTGTAATATCGCGCACATCACTTACAGACCAATCAATCCAATCTTCCACACCTGCTTCTTTCGCATTTTCCCTTGCAATGCGTACAGCGCCGGGATGTATATCCGAAGCATAAATGCGAGGCTTTTCACATTCCCTTTTTGCCTGCATTGCATCAAGAAGTAAATGTCGCCACAATTCTTTGTCATATCCAAATACATGCATAAAACCAAAGTTCTTGCGAAGCGAACCAGGAGCAGTCTCCGAAGCCATCATGGCGGCTTCGATTGCAAGCGTTCCTGATCCACACATCGGATTCACAAATGGCATCGAATAGGGAGCCCATGCAGTGGCTGAAATCACTGCGGCAGCAAGATTTTCTCGCATTGGCGCGCGCCATGGATTCATGCGATATCCTCGACGATGAAGAGGATTCCCTGACATGTCAACATAGACGGAACACTTGGTATGATGCCAATACAAGAAAATCACTGTTTTGTCTTTTTCAGCACCCGAATCCGGTCTGCGTTGACGATGCTTGCGAATTCTATCTACAATTCCATCTTTACATTTCTGACCGGCAAAATGAGTATTCGTGATTGTTTTGGTATCAATCGAAGTAATGACCGTGAAATATCCATCATCAGGAATGATGTCTTCCCAAGGAAGAGAATACACGCTTTTATACATATCCATCGGCGTTCTGACATAAAATTCTTTGAGCAAGAGCAATACCCTAGATGCTATGCGAGAATGCAAGCACAATGCCATTGCCTCTCGAATGCTTCCTTTGATACTTACGCCAACATCTGAAACAGATTCAGGAGTAAAACCAAGTGAGCTAATTTCATGTTCCAGAAAGGGAGCTAATTTAAGTGGACATGTAATAAAGAGGGTTGTTTGTTCAGAAAGAATATTCGCCAATGATGTACTCCGAATGTATCAAGACCACAATTTACTCTTTTGCCACAAGGGATTGTTCACTCTTCCCTCAAAATGCCAACAATTCCCTATTTTACGCTATTATGTTTCCCTTGTGAATCACATTGCATGGAAGTTTCGGTCATCATCGTGAATTATAATGTCAAGGACTTCCTTGCGCAATGCCTCACATCATTGAACATTGCCTTGGATGGTATTGAATCCGAAATCATCATCATCGACAATGATTCAAAAGATGGATCGAAAGAATATCTCACTTCAAGATTCCCTACCCCCATATATCACTGGCTTGATCGCAATATTGGATTTGGTGCTGCCAATAATATTGGGATCAATGAAGCCAAAGGGAAATACATACTCTTGCTCAATCCCGACACCATCATTGAGAAAGATACAATCCGTAAGATGATTGCATTCATGGAGAGCGAGCCAAATTGCGGTATTTCAGGATGCAGAGTACTCAATGCAGATGGCTCATTCCAACTTGCATGTCGCAGAGGTTTGCCTACGCCTTGGGCATCATTTTGCAAATTGTTCGGTTTGCAAACAATCTTTCCAAAGTCTCCACTGTTTGCTCGATATAACATGACTTACAAGAGCGAATTAGAAACCTATGATGTTGATGCATTGATTGGCGCATTCATGTTTTGTAGAAGCGAAGCATTGCAACAAGCATCGGGTTTTGACACCGACTTTTTCATGTATGGAGAAGATCTTGATTTGTGTCATAGAGTAAAAAAGAATGGCTGGGCAATTCGATATTACCATGAGCCTACAATCATTCATTTCAAGGGTGAAAGTTCAAGAAGAAGTTCAATGAATGAAATCATGGTGTTTTATGATGCGATGGAAATCTTTGCAAGAAAACATTTTGGACATTCAGCTTTATTTCTGTTTCTCCTTCGATTCGGCATAAAAGTACGCGCTATGTATGCAGCAATACAGAAACATCTTGGCGATGTACTTTTCATGATGCTTGATGCGATAGCCATTTGTTTGGCACTTATCATCGCAACGATGGTGCGATTTGGAGATCCTTTTGCATTTCCAGCTTATGCCTATCCAACTGTGTTCATTGCCATGATTATAGTCACACTTGGATCTTTTTTGGTTTCAGGTGCATACTTTGAACATACGGGAAGAATAAGACCTGTCATCACAGGATATTTTGCTGCTTTTTTTGTGCTTTCTTCATTGACCTATTTCTTTAAAGATTATGCTTTCAGTAGAGGCGTGTTATTGATGAGCATGGGATTTGCCCTCGGATTCTCCATGATATTCCGCATCATCTGGCATGCATATCACACAATCAAAGGGAAAAAAGCCGATAAAAGAGTCTTGATTATCGGAAAAAATGAACATGAAGCTGAAATACTGAATGCTCTAAGTACAGCAGATAAACACAATGCCATCATCATTGGAAGAATACTCTTGCATCAACATGATGATCCCAAAATACATTTGCCAATATTGGGGGAATTGTCTGATCTCGAAGCTATTGCATTGCATCATGACATTGATGAGATACTCATCATCGATAAATCCATTGATAGAATGAATATCCTCGGATTATCCATGTCCATGCAACAGCACAAAGTTCGCATTCATGCGGTCAGCGAATATGACGATGTCATTGTTTCTCATATCGCCCAGGAGATTTCAGGTATATCACCTGATATTCCCAAGGTTAATTTGAGAATATTTCGCCATCGCCTCATAAAGCGCCTTGGTGATGTCTCATTAGCCCTTTTCTTTTTGACTCTTGGCTTCCCACTCGTATTTTTGTTGTCCGATCATCCTTTTTCTTTTTTGAAAACCATGATCGATGTGATATTGGGTAGGATGAGCATTGTAGGTGTTCACACCAAAGATGCGATTTTCCCGGATGCACTTCCGGGCATGACAGGTTTGGCACAAATTGGCAATCCATCATTGATGTCTCCAGCGATTATCCATGATTTGGATGCGCATTATATTCGATATCACACTCCAGGGCTAGACTTGGAAATACTCTTGAAACATATTGTAAGGAATGGTTTACGTGGCTTCAAACTTCGTTCTTGAATTCGAAAAACCAATCATAGAGCTTGAGCAAAAAGTTAGTGAAATGCGCAGTCTTCCGAATGCCTCGGAAATTGAATCGCAGATCAATGAACTGGAAGCCAATATTGAAGAATTACGGTCGAATATTTATGCGCATCTCACTCGCTGGCAACGCGTACAGATTGCACGGCATCCGGATAGACCATATTCTTTGGATTATGCGAATTTCACTTTTACAGATTTTGTGGAATTGCATGGTGATCGAGGTTATAGAGATGATCCGGCAATCATTGGAGGTTTAGCAAGACTAAACGGTGAACCAGTGATGTTGATTGGACATCAAAAAGGTCGTGATACAAAATCAAATCTTCACAGAAATTTTGGGATGCCAAATCCCGAGGGATATAGAAAAGCAAAACGCTTGATGCAATTGGCTGAAAAGTTTCATGTTCCCATCATTTGTCTACTGGATACACCGGGTGCTTATCCCGGGATTGAAGCAGAAGAAAGAGGTCAGGCACAAGCAATTGCAGACAATCTCTTGGTGATGTCAGGTCTACGCACCCCAATCATCATTTGCATCATCGGCGAGGGTGCCTCCGGAGGTGCTTTGGGAATCGGTATTGGAGACAGAGTTTTGATGCTTGAGAATTCTTGGTATTCAGTGATTGCACCGGAATCATGCTCCAGTATTTTATGGAGAAGTTGGGATTTCAAAGAGCAAGCAGCAGAAGCACTCAAACTCACTGCACCTGATCTTCAACAATTTGGCATCATCGATCGCATTGTTCCCGAACCTGTTGGCGGAGCTCATCGCGCACCGATTGAGATGTTCGAGACCGTGAAGCAGTTGTTAAGTGAAGAATTACAATTACTTAAACAAAAAGACCTCACGACATTGGTCAATGAAAGACGAGATAAATTCGCGAAAATGGGCGTCTGGACGGAGTCTTGAACAGAGTGAACAAACAAACAATAGTATATGTGGTCAATGCCAAAGTGCCGGAAGAAGTGAGGGCAGAAAAAATTTGCTCTTTTTTGGCAGGCAGCGGACATAAAGTTGTCATGGCATGCAAATGGTCGGGGGAATCTGAAATTCGAGAGCAAAGGGATGGATATACCATCATTCGCATCGGAAAAGGCAAGGGATTCCTGTCAACGTGTTTTCCCGGAAATCCCGTTTGGTCTTCTGCTCTTTCGTCAATCCTTCACGAATTCAATCCACAATTGATCATCTGCAGAGAGATGATTCCCGCGCAGGCATGCGTAAAAGCAAACAACAACAATATCCCAATCATTTTGGATATGGCAGAGCATTACCCTGCTGCGATGAGAGAATGGAAAAAGTACAATACGAATATATTGTCAAAATTAGCTGTTCATCAGCTCCGCATTCCGGATGCAATGGAAGCATTTGCCGTTCGTAATGCCAATGCCATCATCACTGTGTGCGAAGAACAAAATGATCGCTTGCATGATCAATACAATGTGCCTTTTGAATCTATGTTCATCGTACATAATACACCCGATGAACAAAGCGTAGAAAGCATTCGCAAAGGCTCTTCAATACCTCCAACAATATTTGGTCATCACGGATATTTCACACTCGAGCGAAATTTGGAAATGCTTGTCAAAGGGTTTGATATTGCGGCAAGAAATCATTCACAAATCCGCCTTTTACTGGCAGGCACAGGTGAGACCTTTGAAGATGTTCGCTCAGTTGCAAAAAAATGTGCGTCTTTCGATAGAATAGAGTTTACCGGTTCCTATCTGGCAAAGGATTTGAATGAACTATATGGTAGAACAGACATAGGCATCCTACCCTATGCAGAGCAGCAGTTTCGTCAATTTACTCTTCCAAATAAAGCATTTGATTATATGGCATGCGGAAAACCAATCATCAGTTCCGGCCTAAAGCCCATGAAGCGATTGCTTGATCAGACAGGTGCAGGTATCTATGGCAATTGCGAAACACCCCAAGCTATAGCATATTTGATCGAAAAGATGCTTCAATCCAATGTGCTAGAAATGTCTTCAAAAGGGGTCCAAGCCTTTAGAGAAATGTATAATTGGAGCCAAGACTGCCAAAGATTACTCAGAGCAATAGAGTCCTTTCAGTAAATAAGATTCAAATGGTCATCATTATGATTGTTTTTTGTAAGTTTGTTTCGATTTTATGACAGAGTATCACATGAAACACCCCGATTCGACCGGAAATTGCGCCGTTCTTATCGTATCATGTGACAGATACAAGGACTTATGGGGGCCTTGCATAACCTTGTTGAGAAGATTTTGGAGTAATTGCCCTTATCCTGTTTATTTATTGTCGAATACAGAAGCAGCAGACTTCCCCAATGTCTCGTCAATCATTACAGGCTCCGACATCTCTTGGTCGGATAATCTTCTTTTTGCTCTGAAGAACATAAAAGAAGAATATGTATTGCTTTATATCGAAGATTTATTCCTAATCGAGAATGTGAATTCCCACAAGGTTGAATCACTCATCCAGAGATGCATGACTGAAAGGTGGAATTATCTTCGATTGAATCCCACGCCCGAAGGCGATTGCAGAGTAGATGATATGGTTTCATCCATATCGCCCGGTTCTGTGTATAGATCATCTGTGGTCTTTTCTGTTTGGAAAAAAGATGTATTGATGAATCTTTTGAGAAAAGGTGAATCAGCATGGGATTTTGAAGAAATAGGCACTCCGAGAACTGATGAAATTGATGGTTTCTATGCCTCCAATCACACATTGTTACCCTCGTGCAATACAGTGATCAAAGGAGTTTGGGAAATTGAAGCTCTTAATGTCATAAAAAAACTTGGAATAGAGCCGGACCTCAAAGCCAGAAGAGCGATGACATTCCGTGAATTTGGTTTTTGGAAACTAAAACAGATGCGTTCCTTGTTTTTTCATCTATTACCACATATAATGAAAAGATCTGTAAGAGAACTGTTAAGATAGGATAAAAAGTATTCGTTAATTCAGATTTGTCTTGAAGGGATTTGTTGACAAGGCCGTATCCTCCTTGCCACACTTCAAGACGCTTTGTGGGATGCAGGAAGCCAAACTGCATTATTTTATTTAGCGCAGGGATAGCGCGTTTTTTGCCCAAGAGGCGGAGTGTATATATTATGAGTTATCCAACACCCGATTCGGATGACAATTCTTTTAATGAGAATTCCGAATCTCAGCAACCCCTTTATTCTTATGATGGAAGTCGTCCATCAGTAAATGAGGGATCCCAAGATTTGGGGAATCAAGATCGCGAGCGCAAACCCAGAACCTATCGTTCTTATGGTAGAAGCTCGGATGAAGAAAGATCATCCGGTGATCTTAGTCGTGGCCAGAACCAATATGGTTCAAGGCCGGACTATCAAGATCGCCAGGATTATAGACGTCCTTCTTATGGCGACAACCGTTATGAAAGACGGGATCAACAGCAAAGACCATATAGGTCTCAAGATAATTATCGCCAGAGCAATTATGGCTCTGATAGACCCAACCGTGAGTATCAGAACAGATATCCCCGCAGCCAAGAAGGTGGCTCGGGTGGATATCGTCAAGACTTCAGACCCCGCCGTGAATATGGAGATCGTCCGCAATATGGTCGCCAAGGTGGTGGGTATGACAATCGTGGTGGCGGAGGCTATGACAATCGTGGTGGCGGTGGGTATGACAATCGCGGTGGCGGCGGCTATGACAATCGTCGTTCCTATGAACAGCGTTCTGATTATAGACCTCGTCGAGAATATGGAGATCGCCCGCAATATGGTCGCCAAGGTGGTGGGTATGACAATTATGAGCGCAGACCTCGCCAATTCGATGATCGCGGATATGGTGAACAAAGAACGATGCGTCCTCGCAATTATGGCGATGATCGCTATCAACAAGACTATCGAGGTGGAGGCGGCGGGGGCGACTTCTATCGCAATCCAATGAATCGACCAATTACATTGGTGAAAGCAATTTCGAAATGTGATTATGGATCCCCAAGAATTTGTCTCAGAGCAATACGTGAAGGATTGGTTTCCGTCAATGGTGAAATCGTCACCAATCCAAATGCAAGAGTTCGTATTAATCGGGACATGTTTGAAATCAATGGTATACCTGTCAATCAGAATTTGGACAAGATGTACATTGCCGTACACAAAGGAAGACATTTCTCCGGATCAAATGAAATGTCCGTACCTTCAATCTACCGATTGATGAAAAACAAATTCGGATGGTTTGCACCTTTGGGTTGCCTCGAAATAGCATCCAGCGGAATGATCATCTATACGAATGATTTGAATTGCAAGCGTTCTTATGGTGCAGAATTGCAAAACATCGCAAAGACATATCGCATCAAAGTTCATAGACCATTGCAATCGATTGAAGAGGTTACGAGAATACATGATTTCGTGAGAACTCAAACCGAAGAACATGTCACCGTAGAACTTGAAAAAGTGAATTCTCGCAATTGCTGGCTTCGATTTGAAGTGCGTACTTCCACACCAACGGATATTCGCACAGCATTGAAGGAATATGGCTTGGAAACACTTGCATTCGAGAGAACAGCAATCGGACATTTGACCGTAAAGAATTTCCATCCGGGTTCATGGAGAAGATTGGATGATCGCGAGATCGGCAAACTTCTGAAATCCGCTGAAGAACCAATTGAGCCATATATCGTTCCGGATGATTATAAAGTTGTTCCTCCCGGAAGCCCCGTAAGCAAAGAAGATCAGCCCAACAAAAAAGCATGGCGCTCCATTTACAAAGAATGGAAAAATGAAATCGCCGAAAATTTGGATTGATACACATTGAATGATGCAAAGGGCGCCCCTTTTTGGGAGCGTCCTTTTTTTTAAACAATACTGTAAATGACAATGCAGACACCATTCATCATAGAACAAACAGATGCGCAATTGATTGGCACAGAAGCAAATATCATCTATGATATCTCATTTGAACATGCGACCAGACATTGCATTTCAATTCGCATGACAATCAGAAATAATGCCGGTCAACAACTCATACTGAAGAGTCCGGTTTGGATTCCGGGGAGTTATAAAGTCCGAGACATGAATGCTCATCAACATGCAATTACGATTCATGATACATCCGGAAATGCCTTGCATTGGAAATGGCTCGAGAAACATATCATCCTCATTGAAAATCCCAATCAGTCCGACATTGTCGTTAGTTATGACTACTTCGCCAATGATCGTGGAGTGCGCACTTCGCATGTCAATCGCAATCATGCTTTCATCATGCCTGTTGCTTGCTTGATGTATGTGGAAGGAAGAATGGAAGAGATTCATCATGTGAGGATCAATAGAGAACATGTGAATTGGAAGACAATCACCACGGCGCTCTCACCTACTGATAAGAACATAGTTGGAAACAAGACAACATTTGGAGCTTTGAATTATCACATATTGATTGATTCACCCATAGAAATTGGCAATCATCATTGCACCACCTTTGAAGTCGCAGGAAGCATTCATGAAATCGCCGTCGTTAGTCAAGAATCCATCGACATCGATTGGATCAAGGGAGAAATCAAAAGAGCAGTTGAGATTCAGCATCAATTTTGGGGAGATTTGCCCTATGATCGCTATGTTTTTTTCTTATTGGTAGGAGAAGGTTTGCGTGGCGGTCTGGAGCATCTTCGATGCAATGTGAGTGCGGTTGAACCATCGGCATTTCTTGATAAAACAACAGCACAAGGCATGATGGCTTTACTTGTTCATGAATTCTTCCATACATGGAATGTCAAACGCATACGGCCGATTGAACTTGGTCCTTTCAATTATGAACAAGAAAATTATACTCGCATGCTCTGGCTTGCCGAAGGCTGGACATCTTATTATGATGATTTACTTTCATATCGAAGCGGCTTTTACTCACGCGACGAATATCTTTCAGTTCTGGCTCAATCGCATCTCGGCAAACTAGCAAGAGTACCCGGAAGATTTTCCATGTCATTGAAAGACAGCTCTTTCCTCGCCTGGACAAAACTGTATTCCATGAGCCCCGATCAGCATAATCAATTCCCTTCTTATTATACCAAAGGAGGTATTGTTGCATTGCTAATGGATATTCTCATTATTCATAAGTCAGGTGGGAAACATAAATTGGAACATGCATTGCAAGAAATGTGGAAACTATACAAATCAGATGGACAAAAAGGATTTACCGAAGAAGACATCATCTCCATCATTGAAACACATTGCAATGTTGCAATCAAAGAAGAATTTGATGCTTGGCATAATGGAACGGAAGAATTGCCATATCAAGCCATATTCAATTATATCGGACTCGAATGGAAAGAGCAACAATTACTAACTGCTCAAGAATGGTATGGCGATTATCGACCATTCCACCCTCGGAAATCACAGATTTTCTTCGGATGCAATGTCTCTGAAGATCATGGAAGGATATTTATTCGAGAGGTTGAAAAAAATTCTCCGGCAGATAAAGCAGGCATTGGAATTGATGATGAAATCATCGCGGTGAATGGCAAAAGAGTCAATTCCAGATCCATGTTGATCAATGCCTTGCAATCGAATGGTTGTGAGCAACCTGCTCATGTTCTTGCGCAATGTGATGGTAGAATATATGAAACGCATGTTCAACTTATTCCCGCAACAACGTATTCACTTAAGATTGCAGATGCGATTACACATGAGCAAGAAAGATTGCTTGAATTCTGGCTTCATGGTTAATGTACTTTTCTTTCTTTTTTCTTTTTTTGAATCCACCAATAGCCTGTGGCAATCAAAATCAAGAGTAGAAGAATTGGAGTGATGGATCTTCCATAAACCTCAAGATATGTACCAATATCACGCCAATGTTCACCAAGCAAATTGCCGGCATAGAGTAATATGCCATTCCAAATGAGTGCGCTGATGAGAGACAATACAATTGCTGATGAAACATTCACATTCGATGCACCCGCGACGAATGATATCACGGCTCTTGTTCCTGATAAAAAACGATTCGCGACAATCAAACTCAATCCATATTTCCGGAACCATTCTTCTGCTTTGAGAATAGTACTTCTTTGCATGAATAGAAATCTTGGGCGATCTGTAAAAACATGCCCCATTTTGGAACCAATGATGAACATGATATAAAAACCCACAGTACTGCCCGCAGTTGCCGAACTCAAAACAATCAGGAATCGGAGAATATCTCCATCAATCAATGTCCCGATAAACACCAGCAATACATCACTTGGCGAAGGTGGAAAAATATTCTCAATGCATGTCAAGAGAAAGGCGGCAAATATTATCCCATCAAGAGGCAGACTTTGCAAAAAAGAAACTAATGATTCAAGCATTATTACACGCTATAAAATGAAATTGGAGGGCAATGAACATCATTGCGATCATTGCATGCATACTCAAAGGTAATTGATTATTTCCTGAAAACATGTCAAAGGTTCTATTCTTGTAGAAATGTACCTTCATTTTGCTAAACTATCAGTTATTTACAAAACATGCAGTATTTTACATTTTGATTTTTGAGTAAAAAAGCAAAACACATTCATTGAAATCATGATAGAATCAATTGGAATACTCATCATACTACTAGCCGGATTCGCACTCATCAAAGGGATTGATGTGCGCTTCGTTTTGTTTATGGCAGGCATTGCATTGGGAATTGCATCGGGTGATGTCTTTGGTATTTTCGATGAATTTCAACAATCCATGGGCGAAGGCAAAACAATCGCGCCAATCTGTGCTTCAATGGGGTATGCTTTCTTGCTCCGAATGACCGGTTGCGACAAAGCAATGGTACATTATATTCTTGTGCCCATAAAAAAACTCTCTTGGTTTCTTTTACCGGGAAGTTGCATCGTAGGCTTCCTCACCAATATTGCCATCCCAAGTCAAACCGCGGCTGCAGCGGCTGTTGGACCGATTCTCATCCCAATTCTCACCGCAGCCGGATTTCATCCATTGATTGCCGCATCCGCTTTGGTACTTGGATCATCGGGTGGAGGCGATTTGTTGAATCCCGGAGAGCCTGAAGTTGTTTCCATACAAGTTGGCACTGGAGCACCGCTGCCTCAAGTAATGGATTCGCTTGTCCAATATGAAGTTCTTGCATTTTCCATTGCAGTGATTGTATTTGTAGCATTATCCTATTTGAAACAACCAACTCAAGAGATTGCTTATACAGGGCGTGAACATGAAGAAGATCATCATCCCACCTTGTTGAAAGCAATCATGCCGCCATTGCCAATCTTGACACTATTATTGGTAAGACCAGGGAATCCTTTGTTTGCTCAGCTGTTGACAATATATCCGCAAGGACTTCCCGTTTCTCATGCAATGATATTTTTCGGATTCCTGCTGATTCTGTTCAATGCAAAGCGTATTTCAACATTGACGAATGAATTTTTCAAAGGACTTGGTTTTGGATATGCGCAAGTAATCTCTCTCATCATCACTGCAAATTGCTTCATTGCCGGACTTGAATCAATTGGCTTCATGCAATCAATCATCGCATTCATATTACAAGCCGGACCATTCGCTCACATAGCAGGATCGCTCTCAGTATGGGCAATGGCTGTCATTTCAGGATCAGGAACAGCCCCAAGCGTCGCTTTCTCAAATGGCGTTTTACCCTCCATGAGTGCAATGGATATGCAGAATGCAATCGATGTTGGGGCTCTTGGTGCTTTGGGATCGGCATTTGGCAGAACCATGTCACCTGCAGCAGCAGTCATGATTTTTGCCGCAGCCTTGATAGGTGTTTCACCTTTAGAAATTGTCAAAAGAACAGCAATACCACTCATGATTGGATTAATACTGACAATTGTCATATCCATTGTTCTCTAGTTTTATTGTAACTTCCCTTTCAAAGAGTTGTCATATCCATAGTGTCATTTCTTCTTCACGGAAAAACAAATGAAAAGAAGAGACTTTTTTACCCTCAAAACAAAGCCCGAGGAACAATTCAAAGGGTTGGGACAGGATTCGCATTTACCTCACCTTAAGAGAGTCACCGCAGGTTTGGAACCATATGTCCCTTCAAATGAGCAACCTTGGGATTATGAAAGAGCGGCACATTTGCTTCGCCGAACAATGATTGGTCCAACAGATAAAGAAATTCGGCAAGCTCTCGCATTGGGGATTGACAAAACACTCGAGATACTCTTTACTCCCCATGCAATCAATTCAAAAGAAATAGAACCTTGGTGCAGTTCCGAACCACAAGTCAGAGCGATACCTGCTGATGGACCCGAAAGCTCAGTGCCTGGATTGAAAGACCCTGAGTTTGGACAAGAAACCATACGTCGCAGGGAACTCATTTCTCGTTGGCAAGCTAAGAATATATCGATCGCGCCAATGAGTATTCAAGAAACATTGACGACCATGTGGTCCGGGATACTTACTTCAGAAATTGATGTCGTCAATTTTGCAGAATTCATCTTCATCCAACAAGGATTATTGAGAAAACATAGCTTGGGGAATTTCAAAACATTGATACAAGACATCACGATAGATCCTGCAATGCTGATTTATCTTGATGGCAGACTCAATCAAAAAACAAATCGTGTCACGCAAATCAATGAGAATTATGCTCGCGAGCTCATGGAATTGTTTACTTGTGGTCCGACAGATTGGGACAATAAATCCAATTATACCGAAGAGGATATAAGAGAAGCCGCAAGAGCTCTTAGCGGTTGGACACTTTCTCCGAGTAGCAAACCCGATCCCGCAATCAAATATTATGTTGGCTTGAAAGGAATATTCTATACGGCACGCTGGGATGGAGGTAGCAAAACATTTCTTGGCAAAACAGGAAATTGGAAAACAACGGACATCATTGATATATTGTTTGAACAGAGAAGTCTGCAAATTTCCAGGTTCATTTGCGAAAAATTATATCGAGCATTTGTCTATGATATTCCCGATAGAACTGTGATTGACGAGATGTCAGCAATCTTCAGAAAAGATTGGGAGATTGCACCTGTTCTCCGGACACTTCTTCGCAGTGCGCATTTCTTTGACACCGAAAACATCGGCGCGATGTATAAAAGCCCAATGAATTTTCTCGTAGGATCGATTCGTTCGATGGGAATTTCATCCATTCCTGATTTTCGATTCGATATCGTATCAACCGCCAATAGGGATCTCATCTCAAGATTGACCAGTCTCGGAGAAACTCCCTTCAACCCTCCAAATGTGAAAGGTTGGCCAGGTGGAAGAACCTGGGTGAGCACTTCAACAGTATCACTACGACATAAATTCATGCTGGATGTGATTGATGGTAAAATCATCATTCGTGATAATGGCAAACAAACACAATTCTATCTTTTCAATGCCTTGTCATTTGCAAAGTCTTTTCCGAATCCGAGTGATCCTGAAGAATTGTGCATGGACATTACACTCTTCATGCTCAACAGAAAACCAACGGAAAAAGAATACATGGAATATTTGGATTCTTTGCTCATGGGCGCAAAAACGTATGAATGGAATATTGATGATCCTGCTTTCAAAGCGATGGATCGCATAAAAAATCTCTTACGCATGTTGGTTGTTCAACCCATGCATCAATTGCATTGATTATTGAGAGTACATCATGAAACGCAGAACCTTTATCCAACAACTTGCTGCCACGGGAATGATACTTCCCGTCTCTCTTGGATTTCCTCGCTTGCGCGCATTTGCACAAGCTCCACCGGGATCTGAATTCATGAAACTTGCCGGCGTCAACAATGATGTCATAACAGTCATCATTCGCCTTGCAGGTGGGAATGATGGATTGAATACAGTTGTACCATATACAAATGCAGAATATTACAAACTCCGCACCGATGGTTCTCTTTTTATCAAAGACACCGAGGCATTACAACTCAATGGAAATTCCACAATGGGATTGCATCCATCACTTGCCGGATTGAAAACGCTCTATGATGAAGAGAAAGTATCAATCATTCAAAATGTGGGATATCCAAATCAGAATTTCTCGCATTTTCGTTCCACAGACATTTGGCTATCTGGTACTGATGCAGATGTCTTTGACAATAGTGGATGGTATGCAAAATTTCTTGAAGAATTATATCCCGATTATCCGGATGTTTTGCCAAGCGATCCTTTTGCGATTGAATTGGGTACATTCCTCAGCTCAACATTGATTGGCAAAAAAAACAATATGGGCATTGCCATTGGCAATTTGAATTATGTGCCGGATCAACCTGATGAACAAGGCATACCAACAACACATGTGGGAATCGAAGAAGCTTATGTGAGGGAAGTAATCAAACAAACAAATATTTTCTCGACACGCATCATTGAAGCAGGTTCAAAACAAACCAAAAACATGGTGACTTATCCCGCCAATAATCCGCTTGCACAGGGTTTGTCGGGTATTGCTCGCATTATAGCAGGTGGATTGAAAACACAAATGTATATCGTGAATGTCGGTGGATATGACACACATTCCAATCAATTGACACAACATGCAAATCTGCACAAGCTCTTTTCTGATGCAGTTCTTGCCTTTCAAAGAGATATGGAGGCATTTGGATTGGATAAACGTGTATGCATGATGACAATCAGCGAGTTCGGAAGAAGAGCCAATTCGAATGGTTCAGGTACCGATCATGGTTCAGCAGCACCACTCTTTGTGATTGGCTCCGGAGTCAATGGAGGTTTTATTGGCTCAGATCCAAATCTCAATGCATTGCAAGGTCCCGGCAATATTCCAATGGAACATGATTTTCGTCAGGTATATGCCTCGCTACTCGGACAATGGTATGGTGCCGGTGAACATATGTATGTGCCTTCGGCTTTGCCAAGATCATTCCAACAGTTACCAATTTTCAAAAAGTTATCCACATCTGTTTCTGAAGAATTATCAGGAACTGTCAGCTTGGGCATGCATTATCCAAGTCCGGCTGATGAGTTGACATCCATACCCATTGGCGGTATACTATCCGGTTCAGAGGGCATATTGGGCATTTATACACCCGAAGGTCGCTTGATTGCTGAACATCGCATTTTACCGGGCATGGAAAAAATTGAAATCGAGACCAAATCGCTTCCATCCGGAATGTACCTCTATACGCTGTCTTATGGCGGCAAAGAATTGACACAAACCATGATTGTGCAGCATTAAACCAAAAAAAGTCAGCCCGCAATACAAGCCGTCCAATGGACGGCTTTTTTGTTGAACTTATCATGCGTATTTTTGTGTTTCATATCATCTACAACACTACTCAACAACCACAGAAATACACATGAATCAAGCTCTGCTTCATCTTGACAGATTTGAGGATCGCCACATTGCTCCTCGCGCGCATGATATTCAATTCATGCTGGATACAATTGGTGCGAAAAGCATCGATGAATTGATTGACAATACGGTTCCAAGTTCTATTCGATTATCCGGAGAACTAAATCTTCCTGCTCCCATGACTGAACAACAAGTATTGGCGAAACTGAAGGAAATCGCATCAGCCAATACAAGAAAAAAGTCTTTCATCGGAAGCGGATATTATGGAACCATAACACCAACAGTCATTCTTCGGAATATTCTCGAGAATCCGGGTTGGTATACCCAGTATACTCCCTATCAAGCTGAAATCGCACAAGGCAGATTGGAATCTTTATTGAATTTTCAAACAATGGTGATTGATCTCACCGGCATGGAAATCGCAAATGCTTCATTATTGGATGAAGCAACTGCAGCTGCTGAATCCATGCATTTGATGCATGCTGCCAAGACCAAAAAAGCAATTGAATCAAATGCGAATACATTGTTCGTATCCAATCATTGCTTTACACAAACGATTGACCTACTCAAAACAAGATCCGAACCACTTGGGATCAACATCATCATTGGTGATGTTAATGATATGCCAACAGATGGTTCCATATTCGGAATTGTCTTACAATATCCTGCCTCAAATGGCTCGATTTCAAATCTCACGGACATCTGTTCCAAAGCCCATGAATTGGGTGCTTTGGTGGCATGCGCTACTGATTTGCTTTCACTCACGCTTCTAGTCCCTCCGGGTGAATTTGGTGCGGATATCGTATTTGGTTCAGCACAACGATTCGGCGTTCCGATGGGATATGGCGGACCTCATGCTGCATTCTTTGCAACAAAAGAAGAATATAAAAGACAAATACCCGGTCGCATCATTGGTGTATCGATTGATGCGCAAGGTAGCGTTGCACTTCGCATGGCATTGCAAACTCGTGAACAGCATATCAAGCGCGATAAAGCCACAAGCAATATTTGTACAGCACAAGCATTGCTTGCTAATATTTCAGCAATGTATGCAGTCTATCATGGTCCTGAAGGGCTGAAAGCTATAGCAAAGAGAGTTCATGCAATGACAGTTCTTCTCGCCGAAGCGCTTATGTCTTTGGGCTATTCATTACAGTCAACATCATACTTCGATACACTTACCATTGATATGGAGCCAGAAGTGCAGATGCAATTCTTGGCGGCATGTAAAGATGTGAATGTAAACATACTATCGAATGGAATTAGTATATCATGTGATGAAACAACTACCATTGAAGACATTCAACATTTGATTGGCATTGCGGCAAATGCAAAACATATTGCAGCACCTTCACTTGATGCTTGGTCATCAGGTGCACTTGATGCAATCCCACAATCATTACATAGATCGACATCATATCTCACGCATCCGGTCTTCAACAAATATCATTCCGAGCATGATTTGCTTCGTTATATGAAATCACTCGAGAATAAAGATTTGTCGATGGTACATTCCATGATTCCGCTTGGTTCATGCACAATGAAACTGAATGCCACCACCGAGATGATTCCTGTCACATGGCCGGAATTTGGTGATATGCATCCATTTGCACCGATTGATCAAGCAAAAGGATATACCGAGATTTTTTCTACTCTTGAACAATGGCTATGTGAAATCACCGGATTTGATGCAATGTCATTGCAACCCAATGCAGGCGCACAGGGTGAATATGCAGGATTAATGGTGATTCGTGCTTATCATAAAAGTCGTGGTGATCATCATCGCAATATTGCACTCATTCCATCATCAGCCCATGGCACAAATCCTGCAAGTGCAGTAATGGCAGGAATGAAAGTAATTGTCGTGAAATGCGATGAACAAGGAAATATCGATCTTATTGATTTGAAAGAAAAAGCACTTGCGAATAAAGACAATCTCGCTGCTTTGATGGTGACATATCCATCGACGCATGGAGTATTTGAAGAAGCCATTAAAAAGATTTGCGATATCATTCATGCACATGGCGGACAAGTATATATGGATGGAGCAAACATGAATGCGCAAGTTGGATTAACATCTCCCAATAATATTGGAGCAGATGTTTGTCATTTGAATTTGCACAAAACATTCTGCATTCCGCATGGCGGAGGCGGGCCTGGTATGGGACCGATCGGAGTGAAAGCACATCTTGCTCCATTTCTTCCCGGACATACATTAATCAAAACAGGCGGCGAACAAGCTATCACTGCAGTTTCCGCTGCACCATGGGGCAGTGCGTCCATCTTGCTTATCTCATGGGCATATATTGCAATGATGGGAGGCAAAGGCTTGACCCAAGCAACCAAGATTGCGATCTTGAATGCAAATTATATCAAAGCACGATTGGATGCTCATTATCCAACATTGTATGTTGGATCAAAAGGAAAAGTGGCGCATGAGATGATTATTGATATGAGACAGTTCAAACAAAGTGCAAATATTGAAGTTGAAGATATTGCAAAGCGTTTAATGGATTATGGCTTCCATGCTCCAACTGTATCATTCCCGGTGCCCGGCACGATGATGATTGAACCAACGGAAAGTGAACCGCTTGCTGAATTAGATAGATTTTGTGATGCTATGATTGCGATTCGCAAAGAGATTGCTGAAATCGAACAAGGCAATATGCCCAAAGACAATAATCTCTTGAAGAATGCACCCCATACCGCACATGTGATCATGCAAGATGCATGGGATAAACCATATTCAAGAATGCAAGCGGCATATCCACTTCCATTTGTGAAAGAAAAAAAATTCTGGCCAAGTATTGGTCGCGTCAACAATACCCATGGAGACAGAACCCTTATTTGTTCATGTCCTCCCATGGAAGCGTATGAACAAGCTTGATCAATCGGAGTGATGAATCAATGGGATTGAAAGGTAGACTCATACTCATTACCGGTTTTGCAATGACAATTATTTTTGCCGGTACAAAGGCATTGATTACGACATTGGCCGGACAATTACCATCTGTGCAAAGCATCGCACTCGTGATTCTTTCTGCAATACATTTTTATCTGCTTGATATAAAGAAATATCACAATGTGCGATTCAGTTATGGATTTTTGCTCTCTGCTCCCGCAGGTCTAGCCCTTGTGTTTTTTCCTTATAATACACTTGATCTCGAACATCTCATGCTCCTTGCATTCAATATTGCTCTTCTGCATGTTGGTGTATTGATCATGTTCTCAAAGCATGTGACAGAATATTTGCGAGGACCTTCCACAGTAGGAACAGAGGAATAATGAAAGCCGTCATCCTGACCTCAAAGGATTCTTCTATAACAGTAGATGATATCCCCGCGCCTCAATCCAAAGCTGACGAGATCCTTATTGCAGTCCAAGCGAGTGCGCTCAATCATCGTGATGTATGGATCAACAAAGGACTCTATGCCAATATTCAATATCCTGTCATACCTGGCTCCGATGGCGCTGGAATCGTGATTGCATCATCATCAAAACATGCACCAATTGGAAGTAGAGTTTTAATAAATCCCAATATCAATTGGGGAGATCACGCATCGATACAATCTTCCAATTATGAGATTTTGGGTATGCCATCTCAAGGCACGATGGCTGAAATGATTTCAGTTCCTGCGCATAGAGTACATCCCATTCCCGAACATCTCACTTTTGAACAAGCTTCAGCATTGCCGCTTGCGGGATTGACTGCCTATCGTGCTGTCTTCACCAAAGGATTCATACAATCGGGTCAATCAATTCTCATCACAGGTATTGGTGGCGGTGTTGCACTAATGGCTATGCAATTCGCTATTGCCGCAGGCGCAGAAGTGTATTGCACATCAGGTAGTGAAACAAAAATTCATAAAGCAATAGAACTTGGAGCCAAAGGTGGCGCGCTCTATTCGGAAGAGGGATGGGAAAAACAATTACAATCACAAGTGCCGCAAGGTTTTGATTGCATCATTGATTCAGCGGGCGGCGCGCAATGGAATCAATTGACCGGACTTCTCAAAGCAGGAGGACGCTTGGTGTTTTATGGAGCAACTCAAGGGAATGTTCCAAATCTTGCGATACATCGTTTGTTTTGGAAACAAATCACCATTTCCGGCAGTACGATGGGTAGCGATTCAGAATTTGAAATGATGCTGCATTTTTGCGATCATCATCGCATCACTCCTTGTATTGACAGCATCCACTCCATTGATGATGCGGCAATTGCATTTTCTCACATGGATAAAGGCCAGCAATTTGGCAAGATTGTATTGCATCATGGTCAAAAGGCATGATGATGAGCGACACACTCCGAACAATGCCCATAGGTTCCAAAGCGATCGTCACTTCACTTGAAGGAAATGAAGATTTCATTCGCCGATTGAATGAATTGGGATTTCTTCCCGGAACAACATTCACATTACTTAGAAGAGCACCATTCGGTGGTCCGGTGGAAATTTCATTCGGGCAAACACGCATTGCATTCAGACCTGATTCTTCAGTTAGCATTCATATTCACCAGTTCTCATAAATGTCTCAACAACAAATATCATATATCGCATTTGTTGGCACACCTAATTCCGGCAAAACCACACTGTTTAATGTTTTGACCGGCATGAGAAAGAAAGTGGGGAATTTTCCGGGAATCACGATTGAACCATCCCTTGGCATCATCAAAACTGAGACAACTCAAGTGTCAATCATCGATTTACCGGGTTGTTATAGTTTAATTCCAACATCCATTGATGAAGAACTCACACTCAAAGCACTCAAGAATCACATTCCATCAATTCCCAAACCGGATGGAATCGTTTTTGTAATGGATGCAACCAATATCGACAAAAGTTTATATCTCTATTCGCAAATCGCGGAACTTGGCGTTCCGATGATCATTGCACTCACGATGATAGATGGCGTAAAAGCAAGGTCCGGAGTAATTGATGACATTGCTCTTGAACGATTGACAGGCCTCACCGTTGTGCCAATTGTTGGGCATAAAGGAATAGGCGTAGAAACATTGAAAGAAACTATACTCAATGATCATTTCGAGACACTTCCCACTCCTCCACCGCAATTCAATGAAATTCGTGATCGCGTTCATTGGGTGCAGAATATTTCTGATTCCATCATACGGATGCATGAATCTGATAGAATAACCCAAAGATTGGATTCAATTCTCTTGCATCCAATTGGTGGCATTGTATCATTTCTCTTCATCATGGCAGTATTTTTTCAATCGATCTTTTCTTGGGCAATTCCCTTTATGGATTTGATTGAATTAGGTTTTTCAGCATTGGAAGGAATGGTTTTACAATCAATGCCTCAAGGAATTTTGAGCGATCTCATTGCACGTGGACTTATTGCCGGAGTGGGTTCGGTAATTGTTTTTCTTCCACAAATCATCATACTTAACATCTTTATCATCATTCTGGAAGATTGCGGATATCTTGCAAGAGCTGCATTTTTGATTGATCGATTTATGGGTCTTTTTGGATTGCAGGGACGCTCTTTCATTCCACTTTTGGGATCTTATGCATGCGCAATTCCGGGTATCATGTCTGCACGCATCATTCCCTCACAAAAAGATCGCATGATAACAATGCTCATTGCACCACTCATGACATGCTCCGCCAGACTTCCGGTTTATACACTCATCATCAGTGCATTCATTCCTCCTTTGATTATCGGAGGTTTCTTTTCATTGCAGGCAGTCATCCTTGCAGGTTTATATGTAGTGGGTGGATTGACAGGATTATTCATAGCATTGATCTTGAAAAAATCCATGTTCAAAGGAGACATCATTCCATTTTTGATTGAATTTCCTCCCTATCGCATGCCCTCACTCAAGAGCATGGCTGTATCAGTATCGGAACGTGCAATGGACTTTCTAAAATCAGCCGGTACCGTTATCGTTGCACTATCGCTCATCTTATGGTGTCTTTCGGCATTTCCGCGCATTGAACCCATACCAAATGCAAGTGCATTACAGCAACAACAAATTCAATTGGAACAATCGTATGCAGGTAAGATTGGGAAATCCATCGCTCCTATATTCGAGCCATTGGGTTTTGATTGGAAATTGACTGTTGGAGTGATTGGTAGTTTTGCCGCTCGAGAAGTGTTTGTTACTGTGATGGGTCAGTTATACGGGGCAGAAACTACGGACTCTGATACAAGTTTGCGATCTACATTACAACAAACTGTCCCTTTTGCATCTGCTTTGTCTGTACTTGCCTTTTATGTGTATGCTCTGCAATGCATTTCCACAATGAGCATTTTGAAAAGAGAAACAGGCTCATGGAAATGGCCTGCTTTTGCATTTGCATACATGTTTGTTCTCGCTTATGCTTGTGCATTTATCGTGCACAAACTTGCTTCCTGATTTCACTTTGGAATATAACTCACTCTAATCGGCTCTTTGTGCCGCACCATTCCCTCACATACATTGGTGATTTCTTCTTTTGTGACTGAACGATAACGATCCAGTATCGTGAAAGCCCTCATGGGATCATTCCAAAACAATGTTTGATTACATACCATGTCTGCAATGCCGGCATTTGTCTGCACATGATATGCAAATCCGGTCCCTGCAGCATTGATAGCTTTCTCCAATTCATGATCACTGATAGGTTTAGCAATCAAATCTTGAATCTCAGCATCCAGAGCATCGATTAACTGTTCATGAGTAATATCGGGATGAGCAGCCGTTGCTGAAAAGGTCATGAGCGATGCATGCTCCCTTTGATCTGCATAACAAAACACACTTGAAGCAATATGTTGATCACGAACAAGATGAGAATACAATCGAGAACTTTTTCCATCACCAAATGCAGAAGCTAGTATGTCTGCTTGAACTGTTGTATCAGACATGAAACCATCCAAGTGATAACTCATGAATACAGCAGGCAATGGGACTGCATCTTTCACCACAATATCACCGGTTCTTTTCATTTCATTCGTGAATGGATTTCTAAGTGTTTTTTGCTTTTTACTTGGAATGACTCCGAAATATTTCTCTACTCTTGAAAGCACTGTTGATATGTCAATATGACCGGATATCACCAAGCATGCATTGTCAGGACGATAATATGCATCAAAGAAAGAAGCAACCTCATCAAGTGTTGCTGATTCAATATGCGCTCTATTACCAAGAACTTCCCATTGATAGGAACAATCATCGGTGAATGCCAATGTTCCTTGTTCAACTCTCCAAGTGCCATATGGCTGATTTTCAACGGATTGTTTAATCTCTTCGCTTACTACTTTTTGCTGCGTTTCAAGTCCAATTTGCCCAACACCAAATTGCAACATGCGGTCAGATTCAAGCCATAAAACCAAATCAAGTTGATGCGATGGGACAGTCGTATGATAAATTGTTTGATCATAGGATGTATATGCATTGAATGTTCCTCCCGCTTTTGAACATAATGCATCAAATTCTCCACGTTTTACATGCTTTGATCCATCAAACATCAAATGCTCAAAAAAATGTGCAAATCCTTTATGGGAAAAACTATCATCTTTTGAACCCACTTTATATCCGACAGTCACATTGACGAGTGGAGTTTTCTCATTCGGAAGAATGATGATACGTAATCCATTCGATAGAACATGATCAATTATTTGAGGATTATTGCTCATTGAACTCCAATAAAAAACCCGACATTGATCATGCCGGGTTTAAATGCACGCCCGATAGGACTCGAACCTATTACCCACAGCTTAGAAGGCTGTTGCTCTATCCAGATGAGCTACGGGCGCATGCCGTAAACGAATTACAAAAATACGAGCAATCATGCTATCTGCAAAGAAAATGTTGGGAGAGTCTTCGAAATGGCCTATTTTTGCAGTGGGTCAAGTCCCTGCGGTCATAACAGATCGAACCCCGCCAGGTCCGGAAGGAAGCAACGGTACATTTGCTCTGACAGGCTGGTAAGCTTGACCTATTTTTATTTTTGATTAGGTATAGGGCATGACTCATCTTTCAAATGCAGTGTATGAGCAATGCATTCAAGAAGCACATTCGCATATTGCCGCGATGCTTGGCGAACAACCTACCATCGCCATAGTTTTGGGGACAGGCCTTGGAAAGGTTGCGCAGTCAATAAAACCAATCAAAGAAATTCCTTATGCCGATATTCCTCATTTTCCTCTTTCAACGGTCGAATCACATTCAGGGGTATTGATCTATGGCACATTGGCAGGAAAAACCGTTCTCGCAATGAAAGGACGCTTTCATTATTATGAAGGCTATGACATGAAGGAAATCACTTTTCCGATTCGCGTCTTCAAATCACTTGGCATTGATACATTGTTCGTGTCAAATGCATGTGGGGCACTTAATCCGGAATTCAAAGCAAGTGATATCATGATCATTGATGATCATATCAATTTGATTGGTGACAATCCATTGATAGGTCCTAATCTGAATTCTTTTGGCCCAAGATTCCCAGATATGAGCAGACCATATGATGCTGCATTGACAGAGCTTGTCATTCAAAAAGCTGAGGCATTGGAGATTCCAGTTCATAAAGGTGTCTATGTTGCTGTAAGCGGACCCAATCTGGAAACGAGAGCAGAGTATAAGTTTCTTCGAATCATTGGTGGGGATGTTGTTGGAATGAGTACAGTTCCCGAAGTGATAGTTGCACGCCATATGGGCATGCGAGTTGCAGGATTTTCCATCATCACAGATGAAGGCTATCACGAAGATCTTGGAGTAGTCTCGCTTGAAGATGTTATCAAAGCTGCGGAAAAGGCGGAACCTGCTTTGGCAATGCTTATAGAATCGGTAGTGGAAGCACTATAATCATTTAGTCATCCGACATTCCAAGCGCCTGCATTACTTTTTGTGCTTGCGCTTTCCCAATGCATGCAATGATTGCCTCTTGGCTTGCTTCTTTTACATGTTTCACCGAACCAAATTCCTTGAGCAATTTCGTTGCGGTTTTTTCTCCTATGCCTTGTATTTCCGTTAATTCAGTGGATAATGTTCTTTTGTCACGCAAAGAACGATGATAGGTAATTGCAAAACGATGCGCTTCATCACGAATTGCTTGAAGCAATCTCAAACCTGTGGAAGTGCGTGGTAATAACAATGTATCCGATTGCCCCGGGAGCACGATTTCTTCCAAGCGCTTGGCAAGACCAATGACAGGAATTGATTGCATGTGTTCAAGTCCGGAAATCACTTCCATTGCTGCAGACAATTGTCCTTTTCCTCCATCGATGACAATCAAATCAGGCAAAGTCATCAAATCTTCAGGCGCTTTATCGTAACGCCTGCGAATAACTTCCTTCATTGCCGCGAAATCATCATTTCCCTCAAATGAACCCAATTTGAATTTTCGATAATCACTCTTTTTGGGTTTGCCATCCGAGAATACCACCATGGACGACACATAATCAGTTCCTTGAATATGTGAATTGTCAAAACATTCAATGCGTCGAGGAGCTTTTTCCAATCGCAAATCTTGCTGAAGAATTGCAACACCTCTTGGAAGAGCTTGATCTCGAGAAGCTCTTTGCAAATGCAATTCTCTCACGAGGAAAGTCGCATTTGTTTCAGCCATGGAAATCACCTTTTTTTTGTCACCGATTTTCGGAACCACGATTTCAATTGCAGAGCCCTTCTTTTCTTTTAGCCATGATAAATCATATTCAGCATCTTCTATTTCAAAAGGAAGAAGAATCTCAGTAGGATATGATTCGCTTTCCAAATAATAACGTTCAAGAGCAACTCTCAGTAACTCTGAAATATCTCTGCCACTTGCTTGTGCAATGAAAAAATGTCGCTTCCCCACCATTTTCCCATCACGGATATTCAGAATCACAATGCAAGCATCATCATCGATCACTGAGATTGCAAAGATGTCTCGGTCTATCAAATCACTGGACACCACTTTTTGTTTGGCAACATATTCCCGAAGATGATGCAATCGATTTCGAATGGCGGCAGCTTCTTCAAATCGCATTGCATCTGCCAGTTCACTCATGCGTTCCTCCATCATGCGTTCAACATCGCGCGTTTTGCCATTCAGAATCTGAATCGCTTGTTTGATATGCATGGAATATTCTTCTTTGGATTCATATCCAACGCAAGGTCCATTGCATTTTTTGATATGATAATCCAAACAGACTTTGTATTTGCCTGCAGTGATAGAGTGCTGAGACAATGGTAAATCACAACTTCTCAGCGGAAAAATTGAGCGTAATGTCCGAAGCAAATGGTACAAATATTTTCCATCCGTATAAGGACCAAAATAAGTGCTACCATCTCGAATGATGGTTCGTGTAGAAAAGATTCTGGGAAACTCTTCATTCGTTATGCGAATGGAAGGATATGTTTTATCATCTTTCAGCAGAATATTGTATTTCGGGCGATGTTGTTTGATCAGATTATTTTCAAGCAATAATGCCTCAGTTTCTGTATCGGTAACGATGATTTCAACATCATGGATATAACGAATGAGGGCCTTGGTTTTGGCATCCATTGGTCTATCTTGAAAATAGGAACGGACTCTATTGCGAAGATTTTTTGCTTTTCCCACATAAATAATCGAACCTGAGTCATTTTTATAGATGTAAATGCCGGGTTTTGTAGGCAATCCCCCCACCTTTTGCAGTAGATTGGCATGTGAATCAGCTTCGGGCTTCAATGAGGAGTTCTCATCATTTATCATAAAATTCACGAGGGTGGAAAAACAATCCTATGCAAAATAGGGTCATAGTCGTAATTTTGAGAGGATTTGAAAGGCAATTCCTCCGCTTGCAAGTCTGCAATGTTAAGAAAGTTTTCTCACACCTCGAAGCAACCATGTCACGAACACAGCTTGATATTCAACAATCAGTCTATTCTGAACTTGAAGTTACAGTAGAAACAGCAAAAGAAGTTGGTTTAACTCCCAATGAATTTTCCCTTATCTGCGAAAAATTGGGTCGCACTCCTTCCTATACCGAATTGGGTGTCTATTCAGTGATGTGGAGCGAACATTGTTCATACAAAAACTCCATTCTTCAATTAAAGACTCTTCCTCGTTCCGGTGGACGCATGCTTGTTGAAGCTGGTGAGGAAAATGCCGGATTGATTGATATCGGACATGGATATGCAATTGCCTTCAAGATTGAAAGTCATAATCATCCTTCGGCAGTTGAACCTTTCCAAGGTGCGGCAACGGGCGTGGGTGGAATTTTGAGAGATATTTTCACAATGGGTGCAAGACCAATCGCCGCATTGAATTCATTGCGCTTTGGTGAATTAGATACTCCTCGCACGAAATATTTGGTGAAAGGTGTCGTGCATGGCATCGGACATTATGGGAATTGCTTTGGTGTTCCAACAGTAGGCGGAGAAGTCTACTTCGATCATTGTTATACAGACAATCCACTTGTCAATGCAATGGCAGTTGGGATTGTGAAAGTTGGTGAAACGTGTTCTGCAATTTCAGAAGGAAAGGGCAATAGCGTGATGATTATGGGAAGTTCAACAGGACGAGATGGCATCCATGGCGCTTCCCTTCTAGCTTCAAGAGAATTCGATGAAAAAACCGAAGATATGCGACCAACCGTTCAGGTTGGCGATCCTTTCGCAGAAAAGTTATTGCTTGAAGCAACATTGGAATTGATCAAAAGCGGTTGCGTGGTTGGCATGCAAGACATGGGTGCTGCCGGCATTTCCTGTTCAACAGCTGAAATGAGCGCAAAAGGTAAGGCAGGAATGATCATCGATCTTGACCTTGTTCCTTTGCGTGAGCAAGACATGAGCGCTTATGAAATCATGCTCTCTGAATCTCAAGAACGAATGCTTGTGATTGTGGAGCAAGGCAAAGAACATATTGCTGAAGAAATTTGCAAAAAATGGGATGTGCCCATTTCACGAATTGGCGAAGTGATCGAAGAAGAACTCATCCATGTATTCAGACACGGGAAAAAAGTTGCGGAATTACCTGCTCAAACTCTCGTTCTTGGAGGGGATGCGCCTGTATATGTTCGTGAAAAAAAGGTGCCTGCCTATCTATCATCAAGTAAAACACTTCCTGAGATTTACATTAAACCTGAAGATCACTCATCAATCATTCTCGATCTATTGTCTCAAAGCACGATCACAAATAAACGCTGGATTTTTGAGCAATATGATTCTCAGGTGCGAACAAATACGATGACAATCAAAGGCGATGCACCAATTTTGAGGATCAAGGAAATAGATGATTTTGGGATAGCCGTTAGCACCGATTGCAATTCGCGCTATGTGTATTTGGATCCTTACAAAGGCGGAATGATTGCTGTTGCAGAAGCAGCACGCAATGTAGCATGTGTAGGAGCTGAACCTGTTGCCATTACAAATTGCCTCAATTTTGGCAATCCATATGACCCTGAAGTCTTTTGGCAATTTTCAGAAGCCATTCGTGGAATGGGTGATGCTTGCAGAGCTTTCAATACTCCGGTCACAGGTGGAAATGTAAGCTTCCACAATGAATCGCAGAAACATGCGATCTTCCCCACACCAACCATCGGCATGCTTGGACTTATTCCTGAAGTACACAAAACAGTTGGAGCAGGATTCACCGAATCTGATGCCATCATCGCTTTGCTTGGATGGCAAATAGGTGGATTGGAAGGTTCAGAATTGCTCAAAATGAAATATGGCTTGATAGCAGGCGAAGCCCCGGCATTCTCATTGGAAAGAGAAGTTGCATTGCAAAAAGCAATCATTGAAATGATTAGAAATCAAACTGTATTGAGCGCACATGATTGCGCTGAAGGTGGATTGGCAATCGCGATTGCAGAATCATGTCTTGCAAATGAAATTGGTGCTGAGTTGACATTCCCATTTGAAGAAGATGCCCATCAATTATTCGGGGAAGCACAAAACAGAATCATTGTTTCACTAAGACAAGACATGCTTGAACAAGCACAGAACATTGCTCAAACTCATAATGTGCCATTGGAAATCATTGGAAAAACGGGCGGCGACATTGTAAAAGGAAAGACATTCTCACTATCTCTTGAGAAAGCTCAAAACGCATACATGAATTCGCTGTCAGCAGCTTTGAGTTGATTGTCATTCTGCATTGATGATCATTGCACCTGCTCTACCCGCTGTTGCTGAAACAATCTCTTGCATGAATGCATCGCATTGAGATTCAGGAATGCGAGCGATGAATTCCACGGCATCGCGATATTCCGAATCAGAATTGATTGCATAAGCATCAATGATTCTCCGAATGACTGCGACATCCTCATAAATGCACATCACTCGGATGTCTTTTGTGGAATAGACCGGCACTTTCACGCATGCTTCAAGTACTGCACCGGCAGCATCGGAATATGCTCTGGCTAGTCCGCCAATTCCAAGATTGGTTCCTCCATAATATCTGGTGACAACCAATAAAATATCTGAGACAGCATATTTGTTCAACATAAATAAAATTGGCTTTCCTGCCGATCCGGAAGGTTCGCCATCATCCGAAGTTCGAAATTCAAGACCCGATTTCCCGATTCTATATGCAAAGCAATTATGTGTAGCATCCCAAAATTCAGAACGGAGCATTTCCAGTTCTTTATGAGCTTGATCTTTTGAAGAAACAGGAATGGCAGTCGCAATGAATTCAGAACCGCGAACTTTTATGGATGCACGTTCCCGTTGCTGAATCGTCAAATAAAAATCAGTAGAATCAGAATGCATGTTATAATGAGTTATATCCAATGAAGATAGGCATTGTTTGTTATCCCACCTATGGTGGAAGCGGTGTTGTTGCCACCGAGCTTGGCATTGAATTGGCGAAGCGCGGACATGAAGTACATTTCATAACCTATGCTCAACCTATGCGTCTTGATCGTTTTCAAGACAATATCTTCTATCATGAAGTGGAACAGCCGCATTATCCGCTTTTTGAATTTCCACTGTATTCCCTTGCGCTTGCAGGAAAAATCATCGATGTCATCAAATATGAGAAACTCGATGTATTGCATGTGCATTATGCCATTCCGCATGCAATAAGTGGCTTTCTTGCCAAAGAAATTCTCAAAGAAGAAAACGATATTGCTCTGATAACAACGCTTCATGGAACCGATATCACATTGATTGGATTAGAGCCGACTTTTTTACCACTGGTAAAATTCTCTCTTGATCAATCAGATGCCGTAACCGCTGTTTCGAAATTCCTTGCGGATAAAACGGTATCCGGTTTCAAGACACTTCATGAGCCAATTGTCATTCCAAACTTTGTTGATACCACCGTGTATCACCGAATGGAATGTACAAAGATACGGTCTCAGATCGCACCAAATGATGAGAAAATTTTGATTCATGTTTCAAACTTCCGTCCCGTAAAGCGTGTAGTCGATACAATTCACATTGCTCATGAGGTATTGAAGTCCATGCCAATTAAACTGGTACTTGTGGGTGATGGACCCGACAGAGCAGAGGCAGAACGGGTTTCTAGGGAGCTTGGAATACATGAACATGTTCGATTTTTGGGCAAGCAAAATGCCCTGCCGGAGATTCTTTCAATAGCAGATATATTTCTGATGCCGAGTCAATCTGAAAGTTTTGGATTAGCTGCACTTGAAGCAATGGCTTGCGGAGTACCTGTGATTGGGACAAATCTCGGAGGCATCCCCGAAGTGATCACTCACAGTGAAAATGGATTCATCGCAGAATTGGGTGATATAAAAAGGATGGCAAAATATGCATTGGAATTATTGAATAATCCGAAGAAGTGGTCAGAGTTTAGCAAAAAAGCAAGAAAAAGAGCAGTAGAAGAATTCGACATTTCACTGATCGTTCCCCAATACGAAGCATTGTATCAATCACTTTTAAAACGCTAATGTGTGGTCGTTATACATTATTCGGCAAATGGAAATCTTCCTTGCCGCCTGAAATCATCCCAGATGAATTGATTGAGTTTCAAGACATCATCGACAATTATAATGTAACCCCATTACAGACAATGCCCATACTCACTTCCAATGATCATCATATTCAACTTACTGCTATGCGTTGGGGTTTTATTCCTGCATGGTCTAAAGAACAATCACCTCAAGGTATGATCAATGCAAGGGCAGAAACGATTTCTGAAAAACCAAGTTTTCGCAATGCATTCAAGCAAAGAAGATGTATCATTCCAATGAATGGTTTTTATGAATGGGCTTCCTCGCCATCAGGGAAAAAACAACCTGTATATTGTTCATCATCAAAAGATGAATTGTTATATGCCGCCGGGATTTGGGAACATTGGACATCCCCTGATGCTCAAGAAGAATTCAATTCTTTTGCAATCATCACTGTGCAGGCAAATTCGCTCATGAAATCATTCCATGAACGCATGCCGGCATTCATTTCACAACATTCCATTGAACAATGGCTCTTTGATTCTGAACATGCTCCAGCAATGCTCCACCCAAAAGCTAGTGATGAATGCAAGGCGATTTTTGTTGGAAAAGGGGTAAATAATGCCCGATTAAATAATCCTGAACTTATTCTTGAATCAGCACCAATGATTCAAACTGCGGATATTGTCCCCACAAAACCACCATCCGGAGGGGTAAATCCCCGAAATTCAACGAATAATGGGGATCAAGGCTCACTTTTTTGATTGTTTAACCAAGCAACTGCTTTGTGGTGTTCTTCATAAACCCTAACTTTGCCAACTCATGCACCTCGTCTGTTATTAGGAAGAGAAATGTCATCACCAAGAAATTATGCCGTCATCCTCGGAGTCTCAAGTGGCTTCGGAAAAGCCACCGCACTTGCATTGGCAAAACAAGGATATCACATTGTTGGAGTTCACCTCGACAGAGCAGCCGGCATGGCTGCTGTTGATGAGCTCAAACAATCTTTGCAAACATTGGGTGTAGATACCCACTTTTATAATGTCAATGCAGCAGATCCAGATCGCAGAGCAGAAATAGTTTCTGCTTTGTCAGAAGAAATTGCCAAATATCCCGGCGCATCCGTAAAAGTCTTATTGCATTCATTGGCATTTGGAAGTTTGCTTCCACTCGTTGGAGATAAAGACACGAAGGTATGTTCGCAAAAACAATTGGAAATGACCATGGATGTAATGGCTAATAGCATCGTCTATTGGGCACAATCCATTATGGCTGCCGGATTATTTACGCGTGGTGCGCGCATCATTGGTTTGACTTCTGCTGGAAGTAGCAGAGTGCTCCCGATGTATGGTGCGGTTGCAGCGGCAAAAGCAGCAATGGAATCATATATTCGCCAGATGGCACTCGAATTGGCAGAACATGGCATCACCGCAAATTCAATTCGTGCGGGTGTTACATATACTCCCGCATTGGATAAAATTCCCGGAAGCGATACCATCATCAAGAATGCATATATGAGAAATCCCTATCATCGTTTGACGCAACCTGAAGACATCGCAAAAGTCATCTCCGTACTCGTCAAACCGGAATGTGATTGGGTGAATGGAACCATTCTCGGTGTAGATGGTGGTGAGGATTCTATTGATCTCACCTGGTGGACACCCGAAGATTCCCAAGCATGATGCAAAAGACAATCACAAGACCGCATAGAGCGGTCTTTTTTTTGTCCGGAATGCACTATCTTGTCACTATGTTTTTTTAGAAATGAGTATTTGTCATGAATCAGGAACAATCATTCAAACGCGATCTCGGATTATTTGACTCCACCATGATTGTTATCGGATCCATGATTGGTTCCGGAATTTTCATTGTAAGTGCCGATATTTCACGAACTATTGGTGGTGGCGGTTGGGTATTGCTTGTATGGGCATTGACCGGCATCTTCACGCTGATTGCAGCATTGAGTTATGGTGAATTGGCAGGCATGATGCCGAAAGCCGGTGGACAATATGTATACTTGCGCGAGGCATATAATCCCTTCATTGCTTTCCTTTATGGCTGGACATTATTTTCAGTCATTCAAACAGGAACAATTGCTGCCGTTGCCGTTGCATTCGCAAAATATACGGGCATATTCATTCCATTCGTGAGTGAAAAAAACATTGTGCTTTCTCTTGGGTCTTTTCACATAACCGGAGCGCAACTCCTTGCAATTCTCAGCATCTGGATTTTGACCGCAATCAATCTTCGTGGCGTTCGCGAAGGAAAAATCATTCAAAATGTTTTTACCTTTTCAAAAACAGCAGCATTGATCATCTTGATTGCATTGGGGTTATTTTTTGCAGGCGATTCAACTACTTGGACAAATAATCTTTCTACATTCTGGGATGCTCAACAAATATTGCCGGATGGAACAACCATTGATCTCGCAGGTGCCATACTCATTGCAATGTTTGGTACTGCAATGGTTGGATCAATTTTCTCAAGCGATGCATGGAACAATATCACTTTCACAGCAGGTGAAGTCAGAGAACCCTCACGAAATATCCCACTCAGTTTGGCTATCGGTACGGGAATTGTCACTTTGTTGTATATCCTCGCCAATATTGCATATATGCATGTATTACCCGTAATTGGCTTCCCCGAAGGAACAGATGTCATGGCAAGAGGGATGCAATTTGCCGTGAGTGATCGTGTTGGTGCTGCTGCTGCTGAAATCATCTTTGGAGCAAGTGGTGCAGCAATCATGGCCGCACTTATCATGGTTTCAACATTTGGCTGCAATAATGGCATCATACTTTCAGGAGCAAGAGCATATTTCGCAATGGCAAAAGATGGACTCTTCTTTTCCAAAGCCGGTGATCTCAATGAAAACGGTGTACCCGGGAAAGCACTCATCATACAAGCCATTTGGGCTTCACTATTATGTTTGTCAGGAACATATGGTGCGCTTCTTGACTATGTGGTAACGGCAGTATTGATTTTTTACATTCTCACGATTTTTGGAATCTTCAGATTGCGAACAATGAAGCCGAATGCCGACAGACCATATAAAGCATTTGGTTATCCGATTCTTCCAGCACTTTATATTGCATTTGCAGCTGCCATCATTCTTGATTTATTACTATTCAAACCCGGCACCACAATTCCCGGAGTTTTACTAGTTCTCACAGGCATTCCTTTATATGCATTCATGAAAAGAAAACAATCATCACCAATACAATAACATCGTGCATAATTCAGAAATAATACGACTCATACAAATTGCATTGAATGAAGACATTCGCACTGGCGATGTTACTGCAGAAAGTGTTTTTCCGGAAATCGGCGCTTGGTCGCAAGGCAAGTTCATCGCCAAACAATATGGCATCATCTGTGGTTTGTCTGTTGCAAAGATGGTTTTTCAAATTATCAGTGACAATCGCATCTCATGGACTCCTCATGTAAAAGATGGAGATGTCATAGAGCCGGGCATGATACTGGCAACATTGGATGGCGAAGCAAGAGACCTTCTTTCAGGTGAGCGTACCGCATTGAATTTTATGCAAAGAATGAGCGGGGTTGCGACTTTGACAGCTGAATATGTTCATGCAATCACTGGAACCGGTGCAAGAATTCTTGATACACGCAAGACCATTCCCGGATGGAGAGAATTGGATAAATATGCAGTAAGAACTGGTGGCGGAACAAATCATCGAATGGGTTTATATGATATGGCGATGATCAAAGACAATCACATTGCAGCGGCAGGTGGAATCCGTGAAGCAATTCGATTTTGCAAAGAATATATACCTGATGATATTCCCATTGAAGTTGAAGCTGATTCAATTCAAGATGTGATTGAAATTCTTGAATGCGGAAATGTACAAAGAATTTTGTTTGACAATTTTACGATTGAACAAACAAAAGCAGCCGTGGCATTGGTGAATAAAGTCGTTGAAACGGAATCATCCGGGAATATCACTTTAAAGACAATTCGAGATTATGCAATGACAGGAGTTGATTTCATTTCAGTGGGTGCTATCACGCATTCAGCTCCGGCCCTGGACATCTCTCTTGACATACATTTGCCTGAATGATCATTTATACGTGAATTGACGCTTCTTTTTTTTGGGCCTTGCTTTCTCCTCCGGTCTGCCCGGCAAATCATAAGTCTGCTCCCTTCCCGCAACTTCATGCTCCGGATGAACCTGCCCCAATACGCCGCCTATCCAAATGATGGATTCCGGATCGCCTTTTTCGAATCGCACTACTATCGTGTCACAAGAATTCTTTGCCGCACCTTCAGGTTTTCCCTGTTCACTCAGCAAAAAGTAAAGACTCTTCGCCTGACCCGATGCAATAATTTTTGATATCGTATCATTATTGATGATCACGGAAATCATTCGCCCGCTCAATTGCTGCGCTCTATTTGGTCTTAATGTATCATCTTTTGTCAAAGTAAAAGCAGTACCAATTGCATCAATTCGACTCAATGAACGCTTCTTCATGATCAATGAAATCGAATCCGCATTCATCATTGTTGAATCAACCCATATCATTGGATTTCCTTCCAATCGCAAAGTGTCATTCTCCGGCTTGAATGTAGCCCTAGTACAAATGGCAGACATCGAAGATCTATTGATTTCAACATTCTTTCGCGCTATAAATGCATTTCCTTCAATCGGAGTAGTTTCCAATGTATCAGCCATGACCGTCATGGTGTCATAGATTGTTTTCTGTTGAATCATCACAGAATCACGCGTTTTGGGAGCTGCTTTTTTTACATTATTGCTCTTTGATGGAAGCGTAATGTTTGAAGTGTCTGAAACTACAGAACTATCAATCAAAAAGAGAATAGGCCTTCCGGTGATGCGAGTCATACCTGAAGCCGGAATACTTTCTGCAAGAGCACCTTCGATGATTGCAGGATTTTTCTTGCCGAGTACAATCACTCTACCAAAAGCCAAACTATTCCTTGATTCTCTGTCATAATAAGCAGAATCGGCATAAATCAATGTTGAATCATCTTCAACCGACACATTCCCATAAAAACGCGCTCTATACGATTCCGTTGAATAATCTCCATACAATGCTTGTACGGTTCGACCTCTATCCAAAACCTTGACTCCTCCCCTTCCGCGAGCCAAACGAGATATTCCATCATAAGAACCGGATGGCATGGCAAGTGTCATGGTACCCTGTTTTACAATCACATTACCAGACATTTCAACGGAATTGCCACGCATATTCCAAAGCGCATAATCACATGTCACAGATACATTTCCCTGTGACAAAGAAACATTGCCACGCAATTGACGGATTGGTCCATTTGGGCTTTCTGAACCCGACAACACATCTGCATGATGTAGCACTATGGGGTCACGAAGCATTGACATCACATTGTGCATGGGAATTATCCACAGCAACAAGACAATGAAAGCCATACTCAATCGTTGATATGTGCCGTTTTGTGACATACTATTGGAAAAACAGGGGAAAAATTGTGGATAAGCCACGCCTGACAAAGTTAGGGCTTTTTCTCTTATGGAATTATGTGGAAAACGCAAAGAGATGCAAAAGTCCGACAGTTCGTATTTTTGCCAAGCATAAATGGGAAATCAAAGACCTTATCCTCACTCTTGAATAATCATGTATCTATCGTCAGTTGACATAATAGGCTTTAAGTCTTTTGCTCAAAAAACCTCCTTGAGTTTCGAGGGTGGTTTATCCGCGATTGTCGGACCAAATGGCTGTGGAAAAACTAATATCGTCGATGCCATTCGTTGGGCTTTGGGTGAACAAAAAACATCCGTTCTCCGATCAGATAATATGGAGAATGTAATTTTTAATGGCACAAGAACACGTCGCCCTGTTGGTTTGGCAGAAGTTTCGCTTACGATTCAAAACAATCGTGCAATTCTGCCGACAGAATACACCGAAGTTACACTCACCAGAAGACTATACCGCAATGGAGATAGTCAGTATTTTCTGAATAAAACGCAATGTCGCCTGCGTGACATCATCGATTTGTTCATGGATACCGGCATGGGTGCCGATGCATATTCAGTGATTGAATTGAAGATGATTGAGAAAATCCTCAGTGACAGAACTGATGATCGCAGACATCTTTTTGAAGAAGCCGCGGGGGTCACGAAATACAAGGCAAGACGCAAAGAAACCAGACGTCGCATTGAATCCATTAAAGCTGATGTTGAGCGTGTGCAAGACATCATGCGCGAAGTGCAAAAGACTGTCTACACACTTCAAAGGCAAGCAGAAAAAGCAAAATTACATGCTGAAATCACCGATGAATTACGCACTACGGAAGCATGGATATTGCATCATGATTATGTAAAAATCAATGCAATGTTGGTTGAGAAAAAAGCTGAGCTGATTCCACTCAAGGAACACAAAACTACATTAGAATTACAATTGGCAGAAGCTGAGCAAGCACGCATCGCACTAGAAACAGAAGCCGAACAATTTGAAGCGGAAATGCGTGAACTGCAGAATCAACTGAATGATTCTTCCAAACATTTGGCTGCGATGTCGCAACATAAAGCTGTTACAATAGAACGCATCAAAGCATTCAATGAAGCAATTCAAAGAGCTGTAGAGCAGGCATCGGAGTCAGATGATATTAGGAATGAGTCGATTAGCGGTCTGGAAAAAGCCAAAGAACGCCATGCAGAGTTACATGCTCAATGTCAAACAATAGAGCAAGAAGTTGAAACACATAAGAATGCTCGCGAATCCGTTAGAACCAAAGCGCAAGAATTGCGTAATGAAGCGCGTCAATTTGATGAAACTCTTTCAATCCTCGACAAAACAATTGCAGAACGCAGATCAGCATCCGATCGAGCTTCCGAGCGCATTGCCGGCATCGAAAGAAGAATAACTGAAACCGAAGGCGAGATATCCGGAACAAAGAATTCTTTGCAACAGATTCTCACAGATATTGCTTCAAAAGAAAAAGATAGAGAGCGTTTTATCCAAGCATTGAGAGATGCTGAAATCACATTGCAAAGCGCACAAGAGCATAGCGCAGAATTGCAATCTCGCATTGGGTCATTACAAGATGCAATTGCAGACAAACAAAATCAGAAAGGCCGATTAACCGCCTCTTTGGAATTTTTGTCCAATCTTGTCGAAACCAATGAAAGTGCCGTGCATTTGGCAAATTCAAAATCATGGTCACCAGCATCCGGAAAAGTCACTCTTGCCGAAATCGTGAATGCAGATGACAATTTTAGTGTTGCCATCGATGCCGCATTGGGAGATGCCGGAGCATTTTTTGTCGTCAATACCTATGATGAAGCACAATCCGGTTGTGCAGAACTGGAACGCTCTTCCAAAGGTAAGGCATCATTCCTCTGTAAAGAATTCATACCATCATGCGCCTCGCCAGGAACAGCCCCTTCAACAGGTGGCATAATTGGTTGGGCAAGTGAAATCGTCAGCGTAGATGATGCAATCAGAAATGCATTGCGCTTGATATTGGGGAAAACTCTCATCGTCGAAACTGCAGACATCGCAATGGCAGTACGAAAAAAACATTCGGATTATACGTGCATAACTTTGCGAGGAGAGGTATATGGTTCCGAAGGTATCATTCGTGGAGGATCCATATCATCTTCAGAAGGAAAACGTATTGGCAGAAGAGAGCAAATTGCAAAGCAAGAAAAAGCACTGGAGCAATTGACTCGTGAGATGAACCAACTCTCCTCTGATATTGCCACTGCCAAAACAGCGAATGAGTCCATCGACATAAAGCAACTCACCGAACTCATGCGAAAAGCTGAATTTGAAAAGAATGCTTTCGAACAAGGCATCGCGCAATTGGGATATCGCAAAGAAGCTTTGGAATCGGCACGATCAAAGCAAGACGAAACATTGCAATCTCTACTCAATGAGTTAAATGAATTCAAGGGTAGCAATTCGACATTGACAGAAGCAATGGATGATGTGAATGTCAAACGCTCTGAAGCAGATGAATCCAAAAAATCCATTCTCGAACGCATCCATGAGACAGAGAATGCATTGATCAATTCCGAAAATCTATTCCGTCAAGCAGAAATCACCCTCGTGCAAAAGCGCGGAGAAGAACGCTCCGTGATGGCTGAGATCCGAAGACTCGAAGAGGTTATTACACAAAAGACAGAGCATCTTGAATATCTTAAAGCAGAGCAAGAACGCGCAGGTAATGAACGCACCATGTTGGAATCTTCCATGAATGCCGTCGCAACAGATTTGACGCAAGAGGAAGAGCGGGTGCAATCATTGCAACAAGCCATCAATCAAAGACAAGACAAAGCAAAAGACTTCAAAGAGCGTCGTCAGCAAGTTCGTGGAGTAGAAGCTGAAATTCGAGCAGCAGAACATTCGATTACTGAACAAGTGCATGCCACTGAGTTGAGCTTGCAACAAGCACAAATTGAATTCAAGCGCATCCTTGAAAAAGTAGAAGAACAATATCCTGAAGTTGATTTGGGGAATGTGCCTGATTCATGGAAATTGCCTGAAGACTTCGATGAATTGATAGAAAAAGAAAAAGCGAGAAAATTGTCCAATAGACTTCAAAATCTTGGCAATGTGAATTTCCTTGCGCTTGAAGAATATGAAAAAGAACATGAGCGCCTGGAGTTTTTGAAAGGTCAACTCTTGGATCTCTCTCAAGCAGAGGAATCCCTTCAAGCCACGATGGATGAAATCAATCAAACAGCTCAGCAGCGTTTCAATGAGACATTCGAACTCATAAGAGGACATTTCAAAGATTTGTTTGCGACACTGTTTAGTGGTCGTGGCGAGGCAGAAATTCATTTGGGTGCCGGCGATCCACTCGAATGTTCAATAGAGATCACCGCGAAGCCACCCGGCAAGAGACCACAATCAATTGAATTATTGTCTGCCGGTGAGAAAACTCTCACCGCAATCGCATTGCTCTTCGCGATTTACCTTGTGAAACCAAGTCCATTTTGTATTTTGGACGAAGTTGATGCACCTTTGGATGATGCCAATATTGATCGCTATTTGCAACTCATCAAGAGTTTCAGCCAGAAAACTCAGTTTCTCATGATTACACACAATAAGAAAACAATGGAAGCTGCAGATACATTGTATGGTGTTACTCAAGAAGAAGAAGGTGTCTCAAAAGTTGTTTCCGTACGTCTCACCGGAACATGATTTCATTCATATTCAAAGCACAGTTGCCATGAAATTCATATTCTCATCTCTCATAGTTCTTTTTGCTTCATGCTTATTGGATGTAACTCCACTTCGTGCTCAATTCGAAGAGGATTTACCACAGATCACGACTGAAGACACATTGAAAGCTTCAATCAGAACAGTATGGAAAGGGATAAAGCGTGCTTTTTATCAGATGGGTACTTTTTCGGATCCATCCACTCGTGATCCCAAAATGGATGAAAAAACAGGATTATATCGTGGATTCATTCGTTCTGACTTCCGAGTATTTGCCAGTGGTTCTGATTCCACGGCAGATGTACTTGAACGCTATGGTAGATTACCCGTCATTCGAGGCGGAACATGGAAAGCAGGAAGAGTGAAATATGAATTCAAGGTCAAGGAGCTCTCTGAAGATGTAACTTATGTTGCACTTGTTTGCGGAATATCCGGTTATGAGGAGGGCGTGACAAATGAAGTGCATTTCTGGAATTCAAATGGCATTTTAGACAAAGAAATGATGGATTTGCTCAAAAAGCTCATCCTCGACCCGGAAACGGAGAATTTCAAAGAAAATCGTATGCAATAGCTAAGCCCCATTTGGGGCTTTTTTTATGGCTTGCATGACATCATGAACAATCGATTGTTCACGATTCCCAATGATTGATATGCATTGAGTCGATGATTGAATATTGGCGTTGACACATAATCTGCCATCATCCCTGCAAATGTAAAACTATCACTTAATCTCTGCATCATCAATGCTGAAGAAGTAGCATAAGCAAATGTTCCGGTTTCGGGAGCTTTTGCATAACTTCTTTGAATGTCCAGCGCATTTTTTTGCACGATTTTTTGTCCATTCACAATCATGAATGGATCCTGCTGAGAATCTCCTAAAGCATATAACTCTTTCCCATCATGCGTAAATCGTAATTGACCGATATTGATACCGGCATCATATTCAGCGGTATTCATGACGATGAAATTCATGCCTGCTCGCATCGCAATGAGCCCCATCAATGGATCAAATGGATGCAGTGCAATATTGTCGATACGATCATATCCGGAAGTCTCAAGCGGTTGAATGAAATCGGATGAATATAAAAATCCCATCATTCTTGTACCCATTCCATAAGAACAAACCATTGCATTACCCGATTGATTGACTTGCAAATGCTGAAGAAATTGCGCTGAGAGCAACTGTTCATTGTTTTTGAACAATCGCCAGATATCTCCCTGCTTGCCTGCATGAATCAATGCATTGTCGAACATGAATCCCGGAATACTACATTCTTCATATCGACCTATCTCTTCTTCATTCAACATCACCACAATCCCCGAAGCATTCTTTGATGCATATGCCCAATTGCTTCCATCAAAACTCAAATGAATGGCACCGCTCCGATTGAATAATTGATGAGTGGACTCTTCTTTATCTCTGATGATATGCAATTTTTCACTTTGCCCTTCAATCACCGTATAGGCAAAAGTGCCATAACGAGAAAATGTCATAGTCCCGGGTTTACCCGCACCAAGCGGGATCACGGTATCATTCATATAAATGTACCAAACTCCATTTCTCAATAAAGGATAAGCATGGCGATCCCCCATCGGAGAAAAAATGGGCTGGCTGAGCGAATCTCCATCTATACCCTTTTTCCCGTCAATGATCATGGAATAGCGTTTGCTGAAAGGCGATGTGACTGCCCACCAATGACCCGTTGTGTCTTGTCCCATTGCTATGAGTGGCTCAGCGCCATCGAGCAATTGTTCGGAAGAGCACTTATTTTGCGCATGCAATATGCCTGATGCAATGAAAAGCAAAGCAATGCAGTATTCGCAGAGAATTCGTAGTTTCATGTATTGTAATAGAGTAAAACAATGAAAAGATGATCTATTTCATCTCGGACATACATCTGGGTTTAGGAACCAAAGAACAACAAGCAGAAAGAGAAACTGCATTGATTGAATTTTTGCAATCAATCGAGCATGATTGCGAATCACTTTATATCATTGGCGATCTCTTTGATTTTTGGTTCGAGTATTCAACCGTGATTCCCAAACATTTTTATCGGATCCTTGCTGAATTGAAGCGATGGACGGATAAAGGAAAATCAATCACCTATCTCATGGGAAATCATGATTTCGGACATCATACATTTTTCAAAGAAGAATTTGGGATAACAGTTCATGAGAATGATCTAACGATAACAATCGGCGAGACTTCATTTTATCTTGCTCATGGTGATGGCAAAGCATATAATGACACCGGTTATCTAATCCTGAAACGCATACTACGCAATCCATTCAGCAAATTTCTCTTTCGATTGATTCATCCGGATATTGGAATCGGTATTGCCGCATGGGCTTCCAAAGGGAGTCGCATGCACACCGATGCAAAAGAGTTTGGCGAACAAGCAATCGGCGATGGATTACGCGATTTTGCAGAGAAAAAAATCAAAGAATCCGGATTTGATTATGTCATCATGGGACATAAGCATAAAGCAGAGATTCAAACATTTGGTTCCGGAATATACATGAATCTCGGTCATTGGCTCACATTCCCTGCCACCTATGCAGTATTCGATGGCAAAGAATTGAAATTATGCTCTACATCCTAAATCACTTTTTTGCAAAAGCATAATTCAACATTTTATACAGTAATCTAGCAGTGGTAAGATCAGGGTGATGCACTTTTTTCTCAGGTGCAAGTTCAACGATGTCGAATCCAATGATTCTTCTTCCCGATGCAATTAGCTCTCTGAATACATCCAATGTTTCCGCATACATGAATCCATCAGGTTCAGGCGTGCCGGTGGATGGCATGATTGCAGGATCAAAATAATCGACATCAAATGTCACATAGACATCTTTCGACAATGTTGAAACCACTGATTTTTGCCAATTCTTTCCATGCAAACCTCTTCTGATTGCCGATGCATAAAATGTATTGACACCTTTCTTCTTGATAAATTCTGCTTCTTCCTTGCATTGCGCGCGAATACCCACTTGCGTGATTTTTGATGGCTTCATGAACTCACATACTCGTGACATAAAACATGCATGAGAATATGGAGTTCCCTCATATTCATCGCGAAGATCTGAATGAGCATCAAAGTGCAAAACGGACATCTTTGGATATTTCTTGAAATGCGCTTTGATTGGAGCAGTGGAGATTGTATGCTCTCCACCAAGCGTAACCACGAATTTGTCTTTATCCAATAATGTAGACACTTGTTTTTCAATGATTGACAATGCCTTTTCATTGACTGCTTTTCCAAAAGAAATTGGTTTCATGGTGGCAATGCCAATATCGAAACACAATTCGCGATTGAACTCATCATCATAAAATTCCACATAGGCACTGGCATTCAATATCGCTTTGGGTCCTTTGCCAGCTCCACCTCCATAACTAACGGTATGTTCATACGGAGCGGATACTATTGCCACGGCAGATGACTCGAGGCGTGAATATTGTGAATCTATGGCCAAAAAGTTGTCAGAAGTACCAAGTGTGTTCATGATGGAATCCAATTGCGTAGTGATGTGAATAAACCATAAAATTCGTGCTTTTCCATGAGTCTGAAAAACATAGTTTTGTATTGACACAAACTAAGTGATAAAATATGATGAAATCACTCCGATATATGTTTTCCTTGCTATTTGCCTTAGGCATTGGCTCGCAGTTGCTGTTTTCACAGGCTGATTTGTCAACAGACATCCAAAGAGCCGGAGAAGCCTTGCGTCGATACATGGAATCGGCTCATCCCACCCCTGATGTAGGCATTGATATTCCCATGACTCCAATGGTGCCGATGATCACGAACTCACTTAATAATCCAAGTTTTTTTGATGATGTCAATATGATTGTCGCAGAAACAGATCAATTGCCTGTGCAAAATGAATCTTCGATAGCGGTGAATCCAACAAATCCAAGAAACTTGATCGGATCTGCAGTTGATTATCGTGCAAGTTCTTCTGCATGGGTGTATTATTCAATGGATGGCGGGAGAACATGGAAGAATGTGAATCTTGGAAAGCCACCAAAAATGATGACATCCAGTAATGATCCATCCGTTGCATTTAATCGCAATGGTACCGGATATTTGGTATATGGTGCATTTGGTGATAGAACAAAAGTTTCACCAGAGAATGGAGTATTTTTTTCTCGTACAACTGATGGTGGAGTTACATGGACAAAACATATTCCGGTTATTCAGCACTTGGGAGAGCAAACTCCGGATTCAACATTTGAAGACAAATATTATATCTGGGTGGATAATTCTCCGAGTTCACCTTTTGCGAATCGTTTATATATTCCATGGAAGCGAGTGATCAATCGAGATTCATCCACACAAATCGTTAATGTATATTCAACAGATAATGGAAGTACATGGTCGGTTCCTGTTGCGGTTAGTGATCGTGTTTCGGGAATTTCTGAAGACACAACATTTGGACAAAGTTTTCCGCTCACAGTCACAGGTCCGGATGGCGAAGTGTACACGGTTTGGAATTATGGTCCAAAGTCCAGCATTGGTTTTGCAAAATCATTCGATGGTGGCAATACATTTTCCAAACCGCGCTTGGTCCAAACATATCGTGCTTTTGGAAAGGCAAAAGCTTTGGATGAAGGAGTAAGGCATACCGTCAAAGGCGGAGTGAGAGCCGAGGCATATCCATCGCTTACTTGTGATATCACGAATGGTCCGAGAAGAGGATGGTTATATCTTGCTTGGTCTGCCGATAGCATACCGAATGTGTATTTTTCCCGTTCTACGGATAAAGGCGAAACATGGTCTACACCCAAGATGGTGCATTCCGTTGAAACCAATGATCAATTTTGGCATTGGATTGCAATCGACCCTACGAATGGTGATTTGGGTATTATGTATTTGGATTCCAGAGATGATCCGAATAATATCATCACCAATTGTTACATAAGTTATTCTCGTGATGGTGGTGATACTTGGATGGATCGCAGAGCATCTGAAGCTCAAAGTGATTTGCGAAATAATCCATTTCGGAATAATGTTTTTGCAGGTGATTATAGTGGTTGTGCAATGTATGATGGCATCATCTATCCATCCTGGGTTGATATGCGCAATGCGGGCACAAGCAAAGTTGACAATGATGCCTATACGGCGATTGTAAATACACGCATACCTCAACCTGCGCACCCTTTTACAGCAAGACCTTCTTCCATCGACACCACGTCCATTCGATTGTTTTGGAAGGCGCCAAAAGCAAGAGTGTTTGATCAACCTTTGGATGCTCCAATTCGATATGTGCTTACGAGAAATAATACATTACTTGCAGAAGTACCGGGAGACATTGAAACCTATAATGATACAACTGTTGTCGCATTCAGAACATATACGTATGGAATACGCGTTATTGCTGGTTCAGACACGAGTGCAATGAAAGAAGCAAGAGCAATTGCCGGCGGATCAAAATTACCACAAATGCCAATGTTAAGTTCTTCTCGAACGATTGGCAATTCGAATATCATTGCATTATCATTGCGAATTCCCGGTTTTCGAGCAGACACAATAACACCTTTCATTAATCCCGGCAAGGTATCGATATTCAGAGATGGTGCCAAAGTGAGAGAGTATTCACTCACGATTGCTGATACAGGATTGATTCGCACATTCAATGACACATTGCCGATTGAAGGCTGGTATGAATATGCATTTACGATTTCAGACAAAGCATCACTTGAAAGTGCAAGGACTCCTATTCAATTATTGTATGGAGGTCCTGTTGGAACTCTATATGCTGAATCATTCGATAGTGATGAAATCAGATCATATTTTAGTGCAGGAAGATTTGCGAGCAATTCAAGTTTTGCATTCAGCAAACCCAATGCACTCACCGAATCACCTACCGGACAATATATTCGGAATGCTCGAGACACCTTCATGCTCATGCCTGTAAAAACAATGCCCAATGCAGAATATGTAATGCGATTTCGTCATGCAGCGATCGTTGACATTTCAGATTCAGCTATCGTTGAGTGGTCACAGGATTGGGGGAAAAATTGGAGCACGCTTTCAAGATTCAACAAAACACAATTTGCTCCTTGGGCTGATAGTATCACAAATCCTGATGATTGGAAGCCGGAGGCATTGTCATTCACACCAACTTCAGACACCACACTTTTTCGTTTCAGATTTTGGTCGGGTCCATCATTTCAAGAAGATGGTTGGTGGATAGATGATATTACCATAGGAAGAACAACCAATATTGCGGATAAGAATCAATTACCAGTAACGGTCTATCCTTTGCCGGCGAAAGATTTTGTGACAATTGCTTTAGAAAATACAGATGATATTCAGTGGCGAGTATATGATATCATGGGAAATGAGATAACGAGGGATGGAATCATTGGAGAGGTGTATGATCAGTATGTGATCTTGGAGGTAAAGTCAGTACCAACGGGTGCTTATACCATTCAAATCAGCAAACAAGGTAGGATTATCGGCACATATCCCATGTTGATTCACAAATAGGCCTTTGGAGAATGCTTGGGAATTTGGTCAAATTTGTTATTTTTGTCTTCCCACTCGCAGGAGTGGCGAAATGGCAGACGCGCTGGACTCAAAATCCAGTGGACCTTAAATCCGTGTGGGTTCGAGTCCCACCTCCTGCACCATCTATGTCGTCATAGAAAAAATAGAAATGCCGATGAATACATCAAATGTTCATCGGCATTGTTGTTTTTAGGGGTAGAGAAAAATTCTATGTTGTTACCCTAGTTTTTATAACTGCACCCCGAGCGAAGTCGAGGGGTGGTTCTCTCCTCGGCTGCGCTCGGAGAGCTTGTGCTGCGCTCGGAGAGCTTGTGATGCTCTCGGAGAGTTTGTGATGCTACATATAATAGCCTTCATCAATCCTTCACACATCTCACGGATAGC
>JBMSYN010000010.1:0-93942 GCA_049426725.1 Candidatus Kapaibacteriota bacterium | reverse complement strand
TGGCAAGTTTTACTGTTGTGACAACACCATCTTTGATATAGAGCGAATCAAACTTACCAAGCACTTCGCCATTAGCAGACACACGAGTAATCGTTACATCATTCGAAGAATCTCTATCACCGGTATTGATAATTGAGTCATTGGATATTGTTATACCTGGTCCTGCAAAGTATTTTCCTGTGGTATCATTTGCTGGAGCCCAAGTCGTGCCATTCCATTTTAAGATTTGTCCTGTTGCAGCACCCATTTGATTAAGTTTCGCAGCAGTCACTGCTCCATTTCGTATATACAGCGAATCGAATTTCCCAAGTACATCTCCTTTGGATGTAATGAGATTTAACGAAACATCATCTGTTGAATCTACATCACCGGTGTTTATTATGGTATCATTACTAATTCTGATTCCTCGTCCTGCAAAATATTTTCCCGTGGTATCATTTGCTGGAGCCCAAGTTGTGCCATTCCATTTTAAGATTTGTCCATTGGTTGCACCCATCTGATTGAGCTTAGCTGCTGTTACTGCTCCATTCTTAATGACCAGATTATTATATGTACCAAAAACATCACCATTGAATAGGGTTATTTTCAGCACATCATCAGTTGAATCTTGATCGCCGGTATTAATGATGGAATCATTGGAAATACGAATACCACGTCCAGCGAAATATTTTCCGGTTGTATCATTCGCCGGTATCCAGGTTGCGCCATTCCATTTTAAAATCTGACCTGTGGTTGCACCCATACGATTGAGTTTTGCTGCTGTTATCGCACCATTCTTGACAAATAGATTGGCATAAGTCCCGGATACATCTCCATTGAATAATGTTGTTTTCAGCACATCATCAGTTGAATCTTGATCGCCGGTATTAATGATGGAATCATTTGAAATACGAATTCCTCTTCCGGAGAAATATTTTCCTGTTGTATCATTGGCAGCTATCCATGTTGTACCATTCCATTTCAATATCTGACCTGTGGTTGCACCCATGCGATTGATCTTTCCACCTGTTACAGATGTATCACCTAGTTTTGCGTTTGTTACTGCACCATTAGCAAGTTTGACTGTTGTTACTACGCCATTTTTGATGTATAGCGAATCAAACTTTCCAAGTACTTCACCATTTGCTGAATTTCTAGTAATTGTCACATCATTTGTGGAATCTGTATCGCCGGTATTAATGATTGAATCATTTGAAATACGAATTCCTCTACCAGGAAAATATTTTCCGGTAGTATCATTTGCAGCTATCCATGTAATGCCATTCCACTTTAAAATTTGTCCACGGGTTGCACCCATGCGATTTATTTTGTTTCCCGTAACTGATGTATCAGCAAGTTTTACATTTGTCACTGCACCATTTGCAAGTTTCACTGTTGTGACGACACCATCTTTGATATACAGTGAATCAAACTTTCCAAGTACTTCGCCATTTGCTGAATTTCTTGTGATTGTTACATCATTTGTGGAATCTGTATCGCCAGTATTGATGATAGAATCATTGGAAATTGAAATTCCTTTACCGGCTTTGTATACTTTACCAATATCATCTGAGGCAATCCATGTCGTGCCATTCCATTTCATGACCTGACCTGTATTTGCACCCATTCTACTTAATGTACGTGCATTTACTGCTGTATCAGCAATCTTGTTATTTGTGATTTTTCCATCGGCCACAATTGGATTTGGATAATTACCGATCAAATCTCCACCTGCTTTTGTTCCAATTGTTATATCATTTGTGGAATCTATATCGCCGGTATTTGTAATCACATTATTTGTGATGTCAATTCCTCTTCCGGCTGAATATGTATTCCCCATATCATTTGAAGGTGCCCAGACTGTGCCATTCCATTTGAGAACCTGGCCAATCACTGCATTCATTTGATTAATCTTATTGCCTGTTACTGCAGAATCTGCAATTTTTGAAGTTGTGATTGCATTTGATTTGATATGCCTAGTATCAATCGCATTATTCGAAATGCGTAGATCTGTTGAATCTCCAATTTTACGAATGGTGAGTGTTGAATCTGAACTAAAAGCAGGACCAATAGTTGCCACCATATCAATGAGCAGTGTATCTCCCATTGATGAAATGGTAACACCCTTCCCCCCATTTATGAGCAATCTTCCACTCAACCCGTTTACACTTAGAACAGCGCCTGTTGCATCAAAAGTCAAACCGCGTGACATATTGGATGTGTCTGATTTAAATGCAAAAGATGCCGTATCACTTCTGAATGAAAAGGGATTTGCAACCAATTGTACACGAGGTGCAAACTCAGGATCAGGACTAATTGTTATGCCCAACCAATATTGTTTATCAAAAGGCAAAGTAAGAGGAGTAATTTCACCCAAAATTGCATCAAACACTCCATTTACTGTTGTCAATGTTTGTGTTTCACTCCATAAAACATTACCGGCATTCGATGCATCATAAAGTCTTAATGTGATTGAATAGCTTGAATCAGGATAGGGAGTATCCTTATTAACAAGCAAGAGACCCTGATATGATACTTTCTTTGGTATCTGGGAAAATGATATATCCTTAATCAGAACAAAAGAAAGACAGGTCAAAACAAACAGGCGGACAAGATTTTTCATAGAATACTATGACCGTTGGTTTTCAGGTAAAATTGCGCAAAAGATTCGGTTCATAAGAGTTAGATAACTTACAAACAATTATGTAACAAGCAAGACTTATACAGTATACAATTATTATGCCTAGATTATTGGTAGTTAAGGGCATTAGAAGACGAAGTGGAGTAAAATGAGGTGCTTTGGGATGTGTTTATGAAGTGTCACATTGTCAGAAGGATAAGTAATGGGGTGCTCTTCGAAATTTTAAAAATACCGGAATATGTAAATATATGGCTATATCATACATTAAAGGCCAAGTATGAGACTTGGCCTTTAAATAGTTGTACGTTTATACAAGATATATTATCTATTCAATTGTATCAAATTCTTGTCTGGACATTCTTGCCAAAGGTTTTTTTCCGGACTTTTGAATAATCTCATTACACATGCCAAATTGCTTTGCATAGAAGGTTTGGAGTGCATTTTTTACGGATTGAAGATCTTTGTCGAGATTATCAATTCGTTTTATCTGTTCAGCACTCGGTTTCCCGGCATATTGATTGATTGTTCCATAAATTCCTGCCAATTTCTCACGCAATTTGTCTTCACTATCGGCAAAAAGAGTGCTTTTTTCAGCAACCATATGTTTATGCAATGAATCAAGGTAAGCAATAGAAGCTTTCAGCATCTTTTGCTCCTCATCATTCATGATAGTTCTCATGCGAAGCTTCAAAGAATCTCTCAAAGCAGTTGTTTGCTCAGCAGTAAAGGCTAAATCATCGATTAATCCCCATAAACGCTTTGCTACTTGATGTTGGGCTTGTCTGTCTTGTGGAGTGTGAATCGACCTTTTATCAGCATTGATCGTGACTGAGCCTTTGTATTCCTGTCCATTCTTTCTGATGCGAACGGTATATGTTCCCGGTAACACTGAATATCCGAAATTACCACCGCCTGTATTTGGCGAAATGGCAACGCGTGGTGATTTTGTGCTCATATTCCATGAAACAAGATTGATACCTTTTCTTTTTGAAGCTGGTATGCTCGAGATTACATCGCCGGTATTTGGGTCAAGTATATCTATTGACATAGAGCCAATCATGTGTCTTGATTTCATAAAATATGCAAAACGGGCACCATCCGAAGGATTTGAGCCGGTAAATTCATCTGTGCCTGAAAACTCTTGGAATCCAACCGCATAAGATTGCTCGCTGGGGCGAACTGGCAAAAACATCAATTCACTTTGAAGATTATTGATTGCGAGATTTCTTAATGGGGTGAGATCATCAATGATGAACACACCTCGACCATGAGTTGCGATAATCAAATCATGTGTTTTCGGATGAATTGCCAAATCTCTTACCGGAACAACCGGCATATCATTTTTGAATTGAGCCCAAGAATTTCCTGCATCAATCGAAACAAATAATCCATATTCTGTTCCTGCAAAAACCACATTGCGATTTACAGGATCTTCACGAATAACATGTGCATATCCGCGAAGAGAATCACCTTTAAGTTGTATCCAAGTTTTGCCAAAATCTGTTGAGCGAAGAAGATATGTTTGATGATCGCCACGGGTATGATTATCCAGTGTGACATAAGCTGTTCCTTTATCAAAATGACCAGCTTCGACACATGAAACCCAGGTATTTTTTTGAATGGATGATGGTAAATTCAATGATGCATTTGTCCATTGCTTTCCACCATTTGTTGTGACTTGGATATTTCCATCATCTGTTCCCACCCATATGATTTGTTCATCCAAAGGTGATTCACTGATGGAATAAATCGTGCAATGATTTTCAGCACTTGTCACATCTCGAGTAACACCACCGGAATTGACCGGATTATATTTATTCGAATCATTTGTTGTGAGATCCGGTGATAATCTTGTCCAGGTATCACCATGATCATAAGAACGATGCAAATATTGCGAACCTATATACAATGTTTTTGGATTGAGAGTCGATTGAGCCATCGGAGTATTCCAATTGAAACGCAATTTGCGTTCTCCCTCTTCCTCAAAAGGCGCTATGGGCTTGGTTTCTCCGGAATTGAGATGTCTGCGAACCGCTGAACCACCTTGCGATTCGAAATACATGATTTCTTTATTCATGCGATCGCGTAATACAACAAAACCATCTCCCCAACCGGTAGGAGACCAATCACGATTTTGAATTCCTCCGCCTCCTGAAATTTTGCTTGGCGCCATCCAAGATCCATTGTCTTGCAAGCCACCAAATACATTATACGGTTCTTCAAAATCATGTGAGACTCGATAAAACTGTGCGAGTGATAGATTTCTGAACATGGACCATGTCACGCCACGATCATAAGAACGATATACACCACCATCAGTGCCTAAAAGCAAATGTTGTGTGTTTTCAGGATCTATCCACAATGCATGATGATCGGGATGTGTTCCACCACCATAGTTGAATCCATTAAATGTTTTTCCGCCATCTTCAGACATACCCAATTGGAAGGATGGACGATAAACTCTATCGGGATTATTCGGGTCAATCACCAATTGTGCAAAATAAAATGGTCTGGCTGTCACGCTTACGGCATTTGAAGTTTTTGTCCAGGATTCACCGCGATCGTCAGATCGATATAATCCACTTGATGATGATTCCATCATTGCATAAACAGTGCTTGGTTTTGAAGGTGATATCGACACGATGATACGACCTAAATCTCCTTCGGGCATGGACTTCGTCATTTTGGTCCACGTTTTTCCTGCATCTGTACTTTTATACAATCCGGAGCCAGGTCCACCCGAAGAGAAACTCCATGCTTTTCTGCGAAATTCCCACATCGAAGCATAGCAAATTGATGGATCTTCCGGATCTATATCCACATCAGCACAACCTGTTTTTTCATTCACATAGAGAACTTTCGTGAATGTTTTTCCGCCATCCTCCGTACGATAAAGTCCACGATCTTCGCTATCGCCCCAAAGCGCTCCAAGACCTGCAACCAAAGCGATATCAGGATTTTTTGGATTCAATACAACTTTTGCGATGCGTTCAACTTTTTCAAGACCAAGAAATTTCCATGTTTCACCACCATCAGTTGTTTTATATAAACCACCACCGATGGAAACACTATTTCTCACATTGCTTTCGCCGGTTCCAACCCACAAAACAGAATCCTCATGATTTGGATCAAGCGCTATCGAGCCAATTGAATGTTGCTGTACTTTATTAAATATCTGTTTGAATGAATTTCCATTGTCTTTTGATTTCCACAAACCACCTGCTGCAGAACCAACATAAATGGTGAGTCTTTTTTCAGATGGCGAGCCCGGAACAGGCACGCGGATGGCTTGTATAGCCGTGACTCGACCACTGCTTGTTGCAGGACCAATTTCACGAGCGCGCATGGAGCCAAATGTGAAAGACGAATACTGAGCCTGCAATAAGCATGGACTCAGGAGGAATAGACCGAGAATGAACAGTCTGTTGATCATGTAAGTCTCCAAGATTATTGTTTAACAGGCATTGAAAAAATTGCATCCGAAACCGATGCATTGAATTGATATTCTTTGATATTAGTTGAGCTCATTGTTTCTCCATTCATCTTTTGTTCAAAAACGAATGGCAATGTTCTTCCATCAATAACTTGATATTCCCCCGGAAATGTGTCGCTTTCACTGAGCACGCCTGAATTCATGGAACGACTTGTCCATTTAATGATGAGATAGGAATCAACATCCAAATAGTAAATAATTTCAGAACCATCGGAATATGTTGATTTGATTTTATATACTTCAGATCCTTCGATTTCATCTTTGCCTTCATAGCTATTTGTGACTTCATCGGAATTTGCAACCATGAGATCATTCCAGATGAACTTTATCATTTTTCCAGCATCTTTTGCATCATCAGCATTCATGGGTTGTGGATCCATAGAACCGGTCCATGGTTGAATGCTCCATGCTTGTTTCCCATCATAAGCCATGGTATAGGTGAGTCCGGCTTGAATCACCAAATCCATGCGTGCACTTTTAGGCGCTTTGAACGTGAAAGTCATTGGACGTTTTTGTCCACCTCCTCCGCCTTGCATTTGTGCTTTGATGATTATGGGATTTTGTTGAGGATATTTATCCAATCCACCAATTGCGGCATGGTATCCCTTCAAAATTGATTCGAGTGTTTGAGCTTGCGTGATGCTTGGAGAAAAAAGCAAAAGCAAGAGAAAATAGAATGCATGCATTGTATATTCCAAAGATTGTTGTTGGTAACTAATATATAACGCGAAATTAGTAGTTTGGTTTCAAAGATTTTTCTTACTCATCATGGAAGCACTTATGAATGATGCACATATTCATTTGCTCGTCAATCATTTGCCAATTATTTTTCCAATCATTGCAATCATCGCAAGAATCTGTGCCTTTTTCATGGATTCTGATGCATTGAAGCGCTTTGCCATGATTATTCTCATTTTGAGCGGAATATTTGCTTTTGCATCTATGCAATCTGGTGAAAGAGCCGAAGAAATGCTTGAGACCACAGTATTCTTCACAGAATCTCACATTGAAGCACATGAAGAAGCAGCCGAGACATTTGCTATTTTCTCTTATGTGATTGCCGTGATGGCAGCAATTAGTTTATGGGCTGATTTTACAAAGAAATCATTTGCAATGATATTGACGGAAATAACACTCGGACTTTGCATAGTGTCATTGTATTTCGCTCAAAAAACCGGCTCAACCGGAGGCGAGATTCGCCATGAGGAAATTCGACCAGGATTCGTTGTTCCGGAAGGAGAGCATCATGAGCATCAAGAATGATTCTTTCGATTGATTGCTTTCATTGCTTCTTTTTTTGTGAGAGCGCTAAGTGGCGAAGTTTGTACAAAACTGCTCACCGCTTTGGGATTTACATATGAATACTCTCGCAAAGCCCAACCCATACCTTTGCGGATGAAGAATTCTTTTTCATCCGCCAAACGAAGGCACAATTCAAATAAGAGTTCTTTGTCTGTTTCTGATTTATACCGCTTTTGAAATAGCAAACATATTCTTTGCAACCACATATTTCCTGAATTCATCCATTCAGAAATAAAGTGGTCACGCTTTTCAGGGAATGCCTTGAAATACATTCCAATCAAAGGTGCAATTGCGTCTATTGTGTCCCACCATGGTTTATGATGCGACATCTTTAACAATACATCTATGGCTCCAACATCCCAGTATTTATGAGCTTTTTCAGCTATTTCAATGGCAGAATAAAAGGCTTCTCTATTACCCTTTTCAATCAATTCAATAACAATTTGTTTCCATTCAGACAAAATGCTTTTGGGATATTGGGCAAGGGTTTGTCGAAGTAATTGCTTTCGAGTTGGAGAGGGTATTCCATAAAATGTGTCGATGTCTTTCATATATGCACGCATGGGGATCGCTCTTTCCGGATCTGCATATTGTTCAAATGCAGAGAGCACCGCTTTTGTGCAATCATGCATCATGCAATACCAGGTGCTGGAGAATCATCGATATCGGGCACCTCGACGAATTCACCAACGATGATATCATCTTCCCCACCGGCATTGTCTTGAGAAATGCTGATCAGTTTTTGTTTTACCATTTCAAGCAAAGCAAGGAATGTCACGACAATCATTTTTCTGCTCTGCTGTTGAACCAAATGAAAGAAACTCAATTGCTTATGTTCTTTCATCAAGTTCACGATTTCTTCAACGCGATGTTCAACCGTTAATTGTCTACGTTCCACATCATAATGTTTTTGTGCATCAAGATTTCTGTCGAGAGCTTTTTTCAATGCACGCATGAGATCAAAAAGAGTTGTGTTTTTGAGTGCATCATTGCTTCCAAGATGTTGATTCTCTGCATCAAAAAATGTGCGGTAATAATGATAGCGCTCTTTTTCCGCTCTTTCGGACAAATCACCTGCCGCTTCTTTGAATTGCTTGTAAATGAGGAGTCTGTTCAAAAGTTCGGCTCGAGGATCAATCTCTTCCACTTCTCCATCGGCATTCACTTTTTCTCTTGGCAAAAGCATCAATGCTTTGATTTGCATGAGTGAGGCAGCCATGACCATGAATTCACCTGCAAGCTCGAGATCGAACATTTCCATCAGTCTGACATAATCCAAAAAATCGCCGGTGATTTTTGCAATTGGAATATCATAGATATTAAGTTCATCTCTTCGAATGAAGTAAAGCAATAAATCGAGAGGTCCCTCGAAATTTGGCAATTGTATGGTATAATTCGACATGTGGGATTCTTTTGATGAATGATTGCAAAGTTAGGGAGATTTTAAGGATTATTCATTCTTTGGGAATGCTATTGGCTCTGAGTATGTTTGCATATTGTTATTTGTACAACTCTTTATGAAATACCACCATGCAATCAGCACTTTTTGCCCTTTTACTCCTGTTTTTGTCAATCATGCCCATGATGTCTCAGGAGGCATTCACCGGAAAAGTCACGTATGAATTGGAAGCAGCCGATGCGGAAATGCCCATGATTTTATCCACAAATGGCGATAAACTCAAAGCCAGCATCTCAATGGCAATGGGTACAATGGATGTCATCATGGACAAAAATGCCAAAGATCAAACCATGGTCATGCATTCACAAAAAATGTATATGCAGCTCACAGCCTCAAGGCTTGAACGCCTTAAGGGCATGATGGGCTCTATGGGAAAAGGTTTTCAGGCACCTGTTGTCACTGAACCAGTGAGAACCGGCGAGACAAAGAAAATTTTGAATTATGTCTGCGAAAAGTTAGTGGAGAAAAGTGATGGCAATACAACAGAAATCTGGGTGACAGACAAGATTGGATATCTTGCATTCATCGGCTCGCCCATCATTCCTATGCCCTCACTCATGAATTCCGATGCGGCAACCTATTTCCCTCTCGAAATTCATAGCATGGATAAAGATGGTGAAACCATCATGAAACTCACTGCAAAAGAAATCTCCACCACAAAACCCGGTGATGCAGAATTCAATGTTCCCGCTGATTATGCTCCATTTTCCTTCCCGGGAAGCGGAAATTAATGCAACAATGATCCTTCAAAAGCCGTGCATATTGTACGGCTTTTTTTATGCTTTCTTCACTTGATAATACAGGGCTTGTCAAGCTTATCCACATTCCTCTCTAAACATTGGTGAATCGAGGGCAATCCATTAAATTGTGAAATCATTTTATGGGTTCACTTCGGACTATATCCATGCGCCATTTTTACGCTTATTCAACTCCATTCATGTTACGAACACTTCTTTCCTGTTTTTGTATTCTGCTTACACCGAATCTCTTTTCACAAGATATTGTGATAAGTGAATACAAGAACATTGTTGCAGTCCCAACCGGTGAATACACAGAATTGCTTGTCATTAAAGACAATACTGACCTAGTTGGATTCACTTTGCGCGACAATAGTGCTAGTGGAACATGGCAGGGTGGTGTGACATTTAAAAATTTGGGAATCTTCAAAAATCTTAGAGCAGGAACTGTATTACTCATTTTTCATCGTGGTGCAAGTGGTATTCCCGATGTTAATCCTAATGATGGTTCAGTATTGCTTGCCGCTGAAGACCCAATGTATTTTGACAAAGTACTTTTTTCTACAACAGATTGGGCTGCAAATGCATTAAACATTGCACAGGGTGGTGACATGATGCAGTTGCTGGATCCTGCCGGAAATAATCATCATACCTTGGGACATGGTTCTGCATCTTATAAATCAAGTTATTTTGATCAGATAACTGGTCCAAAACTTTTTCATGAGATTGGCAGCATCAGTTTTAATGTATATGTCTATCCCGGACAATCCATTGCTGATTATAATATGCCAAATAATGGAAATTCGAAGACAGTTCATTCTCAATTTGAAACACCCACTCTTCCGAATATCAATAGCATAATACCTCAAGCAACAGATTTAAACAGCCAATATTGGCGACAGATTCGCGCTCCTCAATGGCCATTTCCATCTGTGACAGGCACTGTATCTCAAGCCGGCGTGAACTTGTCGTGGAATCAAGCACAAGATGCATTCCCAACCGATCAGTATCAGGGATACTTGATCATGAGAGGAACAGGTACTCCAAATGCAATTCCACAAGATGGCAGAAATTATGTCCGTGGTGATGCGATTGGAAATTGGGAAGTGGTTACCACGATAACAGGCACAGCAAATACAACATATCTCGATATCAGTCCATTGCCTTGTGGCGATACAATGAATTATCGCATTTATGCTTTTCGTTATACCGCACCAAATATTCAAATTGATAGCATTGCATGTGCGCAGTTTCCTTATTTGGCAAAAGGTAGAGCATATCAAGAAACAACATTCGGAACATTTTCGGCAACGCGTCCTTTGCCTGCAATACCGAGCATTACTTCACTTGGAACAACTGCAATTTGCGAAGGCACAGATGTAACATTAAAAGTGCAAACTACCTATCCGAATGGAACGGGGTATCAGTGGTTTAAGGATGGTGCTCCGATAAACGGTGCAAATGCCAGTGAGTATAAAGCAAATGCCGCAGGCAATTATAAAGTCCGTGTCAATAGCGTCAATGGTTGCTCCAGCGAATCAATTCCATTGAATGTGTCCATTCTTCCAAAACCAACTGCTATTGTCACTCCTTCTAAAGAAGTGAGAATATGTGATGGTGATACCCTACGATTGAATGCAGGTCCTGCAGGTTCAACATTCACATGGCTTTATAATGGCTCGCCTGCTCAAAACACAACGGCATCATTTTCTGCTACGAAAGCAGGAACTTATCAAGTAATCGTTAAGGATGACAAAGGGTGCAGCGACACTTCGGATGCGACAACAATTGTATTGAGATCAGTTGCAATTACTTTCCCTGATCCAAATATCAATTTCGGAAATCTTGATGGTTGCAAATCATCCACAAGTGCCACCAATTTGCTTCGCAATACCGGCAAGGATACTGCAATCATCACTAAGATTGATGTCCCGAATGGTTTTCAATATGTGTCTCCGCAATTGCCCATCATTTTGGCTCCGGGAAAAACCGCAACACTCACTTTTGCATTCACTCCATTACAGCCCGGTGAAACCAAAGGGAATGCTACCTTACAAACTTCCTCATGCGCAGCTTTTACAACACTCAATTTGCGAGGATTCAAAGAACAAGCAAGCGTTTCGCAATCAGCATCCAGTATTGATTATGGTATTGCTTTGTCATGCGATGTAAAACCAAAAGACACAATCATCATAATTGAAAATAAAGGAAATGCAGATTTGACAATCACCAAAGGATTGATCAAATCACCATTTCAAATTCTTTCGCCATCAACATTTCCATACACGATTCAACCCGGAGCAAAGGCATCAATTACCATTCAGTATTCTCCGTCAACGATTGAAAATTCTTATTCAGAGACAGTATTACTTCCCTATACATCAGGCACATGTGTAGATACACTTCGCATTGCCCTTCAAGGTGAAGTTCAAACACCGAAATTTGATCTGCCTCAAGGAGAGTTAAACATTTCTCCATTATCAGGTTGTACAATTTCCAGAGATTCAATCTTCCAGATTACCAATACCGGAAAAACAGAACTCAGAATCAATGGTCAACCAACTCCAGGATTGACTATCCTCACACCTCAGCCAATCATCATCAAACCCGGCGAAACAGTTTCCATTAGCGTCAGAGTGGAACCACCAACCGATGGTGCCTATAAAGGATTCATCACATTTGCCGCCGAACAATGTGATTTCAAAAGAGATTTTGTGATCAGAACAAATAAAGAATCAGCATCATACACATTCTCGCAAAATACGCATGCATTCAAATCGCTCATTCGATGCGATAAGCAGAATATGCCCAAAGATAGCATCACCATCAAGGCAAGTGCCTTGGGAATTAGCGGTGAAGCTCAATTGTCTGATTTGCAAATCACAGGTCCATTCACAACAACTCTTGCAAAAGGCGATATACTCACCGGAGGAAACAAAGATTTTATCATAGTGTTCTCGCCAAGTCTGGATGGATCATTTACAGGCACATTGCAAGTCACATTTGAACCATGTTCCATCACAAAAACAATTGATTTATCCGGTGCTTTATCGACTACCTCTTTTGAAGTAAATCAAAAAGCAATTGCATTCCCCAAAACCGATAGTGGAATCGTTGAGCAAAGAACATTTACATTTACGAATACAGGAAATGAAATCGTTCGCATTACCTATGTATCAGGGTTTACACTTCCATTTGCTTATACAACATCAAAACCACTTACTGGTGGCATTGCCCCCGGTGAAACAATCACATTTACTGTATCATACTCTCCAATTGGCAATAGCATTGATTCCATTCAAATATTGCTTGGCATAGATGCAGGACCATGTTCAGAAATCATCGCAATTGATTTGACAGGCATTGGAAATCAGCCAAAACCCAAAGATGTGAATGGTGCATTTGATTTGATTGGCGAAAGTCTTAGCGCAGCGCCGGGTCAAACCGTGAACATTCCATTCAAGATTGCATCTACCAATATGCAGGAGATGAATATCTCGGCATTATCAATGAATATATACTATAATCGATCATTGCTCCTTCCAAAGGCGATCAAGATCAATCAAAATGGTATTAGTGGCGCAATGTCTGAGAATACGCCGGGCATTCTTACGATTGCCACAAAAGCAAATGATACCAATAGCAGAATTCTTGCAGGAAACTTCATTGAAATAGAATGCATGGCATTGCTTGGTGATGCAATGAGTACACCGCTTTCGATAAGCAATCAAGCATTCACAAAACTGACATCCGGCACATGTGCATTGACAGTCAATACACCGGTTTTCACATTGACCGACATCTGCGATTTGCCCAATCGCCTGGTAAGAGTTAGCGGACAATTATCTCTGGCAAAGAAACAACAGGCACTTGGTATTGATATCGTGAGTCAGGATAGAACAATACTCAATCTATATGCTCTTGATGGTTCATTGATTCAAACCTTTGTAGATGGTTCACTTCCTTCCGGACATCATGAATTTGCATTGCCTTTAGATCTGCCTTCGGGAGTATATCTTGCAGTCTTGCGTTCAGGACCCCATGTTCGCACTTTGTCATTCGGCCATGTTCAATAATGATGCATAATTGTCACCAATATGAAAAAGACAGTCCTCATCATATCATATTCATTCCCCCCAATGGGGCTAAGCGGAGTTGTGCGCACATCAAAAATGGCAAAGGCTCTCGCAAAGAATGGCTGGAATGTGGTTGTATTGTCCGCAACACCAAAGGTCTATCTCACCTATGATGAAACACTGCTGCAGGAATTGATTGATGCCGGCGTGCATATTTATAGCACACCATCAAAAACACCTCCAAAGCAAGATGCATCGTCACCCGGATGGTTCGAAAGAACGATCATGAAGCCATTGTTGGGGCAAGTATATTTTCCAGATTCCGCAATTCGCTGGAAGCGCATGGCAATAGCCGCAGCAGATGGAATCATGAATGATTATGATGTTAGTGTCATACTTTCAGTCTCTCCACCACTCAGCAATTTCGTCATCACCGATCTAATTGCAGAAAGACATCAAATTCCTTTCTTACTTGATTATCAAGATGGTTGGACAAAAGGCATCACGGTTGATCAGCCGCAAAAACAGCGTTCATCCGCACATATGAAATTGGAACATCATCTGCTCAATCGTGCCGCACGCATTATCGTGCCATCACGAATCGCAAAAGAGCAAATGATCAAAGATTATCGCTTTCTTGAACATGAAGATGTGATGATCATACCCGCAGGATATGATCGCGATGATTTGATTGGGATACAACCTACACATCCGCCTTCTTCAAAAATGATCATCATGCATACCGGAAAAGCAGACATGTCAGGATATCTACCTGCCTTTTTTCAAGGTTTTGCGGAAGTTGTCAAAACAAATCCTGAGATTCAGAGAGAAGTCATGATTTCCCTACCCGGAATTGTTGATGATGCACTCAGAACATTGATTGACAAATTGGGAATTCGCGAAAGCGTTCATCAACCAGGATATATCGCACATCGAGATCTTTTTGAAGCAATGAGCAAATCTGATGTCTTGCTTGCGGAAACCACAAGCACATATCAAATTCCAAGAAAAATCTATGAATACATTGCCATGAAAAAACCCATGGCAATCATAGCACCCGAACAGTCGGCTCTTACTGCTCTGGCAAAGGACAGCGCTGCAGCATTTCCCTTACATGAGATAAGTTCAGCCGCTATTGCAACCTATATACGCACATTGCATTCCACATGGAAACTTGGGAAACTTCCCAAACAAAAACCAGGTTTTGCAGAGACATTTGCGATGGACAATTTTGTTGAAGATATATCCATTGCATTGACAAAAGCCATTCGTATCTCATAATTGACAGTTCTTCTGTCATCACATTATCGCTCATTGCCATGCGACGCTCACAAGTTCAAGACATGATCAGTGCCGGTGAATCCACCACCGTGGAATTCAAAAGAAAATTCACCGAACCCGAGAAGATGGCTAAGGAGCTTACCGCATTTGCCAATACAAAAGGTGGACATCTACTCATTGGCATAGATGATGACAGGCGCATAGTTGGAATCCCCAGCGAAAAAACCATCATGTCAGATGTGGAAAGAGCATGTTATTTTTATTGTGATCCACCGCTAACCTATGAGCTCTATATCATGCCCTATGATAGAGTGGACATTGCAATTGTTCAGGTTCCGGAGAGCAAACAAAAACCACATGTAGTTCGAAATCCTCAAAAACCCGATGAAACAAAGGTATATATTCGCCAAGGAGAGGAATCTGTTGCCGCAAGCAAAGAAATGATCCGCATCATGCGCGGCATGCGTCCCGATGCAAAACCCCTCATGATCAGCATCACAGACAAAGAACGCAGTCTCTTTGATTTCATCGAAAAGAAAGGAAGAGCAACTGTAAGGGATTTCTCCACATTGGTCAATATCTCCGATCGTAGAGCCGCTAGATTACTTGTAAGACTTGTCAGAGCCGGTGTTTTGAATATTCACACCAATGAACAACATGATTATTATACATTGGTTGAACGCCCAAATTAATGCATCAACTTTTCAATATGTAATGAAGATGACTATTAGTAGAATCCTCATACTCGGAATCATCATTGCTTCCATCCAATCTTTGGCACTATATGCTCAATCATTTGATGATGAATGGAATGTCATCAATAAAGAACTAGATAGCGGCAAAGTGCTAACTGCAGAACCTCTGATCAAAGAGTTGTTTACAAAAGCAAAAAAAAACACACATAGTCCAACGATGCTGAAATGCATCTTGCATTTATCTGTGCTTACCGGGAAGTCCGGCGAACCTGATGACCGAAATATCGTACTCTCAATCAAGCAATATGCAGATAGTCTTGATAAGGATGAAGAAATAGCCATTCTTCACATATATCTTGCTCAAGCATTAAAAAACTATCTCCATTATCATAGAAGTGAGATAGACCAAAGATCATATGAAGAATATTCCATCGATGACTATGCAACCTTGCAGAATTGGACGAAATCACAATTCATGAAAGCGATATCATCTGAGATTGACAAGGCATTGCGCAATCCCGGATTGCTTCTTTCTATTCCCGCCAGATCATACTCTGATCTTCTTCGTGTCAAGTTTGCTTCAGATATATATCGACCAACATTGTTCGACATCATTTCTCATGCTGCAATAGGATTATATGAATCCTTGGAGCAAGACATAAATCGAGAATATAGACCCATCTGTACGGATCCACGTATTTTTTCATTGGCGAAAGACTTCATGGAATTGAATTCCAAAGATCTCAAGGGATTTGATCTGGAATATGGCACATTTATGCAAAGGATGGAACTGTATCAAACAATCTTGCGGAATCATGTTTCGGATCAGAATCCCACAGCCTTTACTGATGCGGATATTCATAGAGTGATTGCCATGTCATCCGGCTCTGAACACCCATTCAAAGATTCCCTGCTTTTGTCTGCCTTGCTGCGCATTGGAAATGAATCTCCGGGCAATCTCGCAACACCCAATGCACTCTATGAAGCCGCGGTACATTATTCCAATACAGAGCAAAACAAAAAAGCAATTGTGATATGCAATGAAGTTTTCAAGAAATATCCGGGGTCATTTGCAGCAGAACAATGTAAAGCAATGGTTGATAGATTGAACAATAAGGCATTGGACTTTACATTGCAAAAACAGATCATGCCAAATAAACCATTTTTGTTTAGGACTGAATATTCCAATGTGGATAGAATATTCTGCAGAATATATGCATTGACAGAAGACATCGAACGGAGAGTGAAGAAGAGTAGATATAGAGACCTTTTTTGGGATGAATCCGCCATTGAAGAACTGATGAATATGCAACCTGTCCAGGCATGGAAACAAGAATTGCCAAAAACAGATGATTATCGAGAACATAGCACTTTGAAAAAGGGTCCGCCGCTGAAGAATGGGAAATATGTCATGCTCATGAGCAATGCCCCTGTTTTCAAAAAGAAAGAAGACAATGTCATTGTATACTCAGAGTTTCAAGTTTCCTCCATCACTGCCACCATGCAAAAAGAAATTGGCGGAGGAATATATGTGCATGTCATGGAAAGTGAGCAAGGTTCACCTTTGAAAGCAACAGTACAAATCATGGAAAGCGTCTATGATCAAGAAAAAAATTCATATTCTGATGTCATAACCGAAACCTTTCAGACAAATGAATTGGGTTCAATCTTTATTCCACCTCTTAAACAAGATGTATATGTCCGCGATAGGTCATTACGAATTATATCCCAGTCCGATACATTGATTATTGATAATTCAGTCAATCGTTTTCAAAATAGAGATGAAGATATCAAAGAAAGGGTAAAGTTATTCACCGATAGATCGATGTACCGTCCCGGGCAGCAGATTCAATTCAAAGGTATCGTATTCAGTCAAGATCCTGATGATAAAGCAAAAGTTCTTTCCGACAAAAAACTGCTGATTCGATTTCGTGATGCAAGAGGCAAAACACTTGACTCGATGAATTGTCTATCAAACGAATTCGGCTCTATTACTGGAACATTCCGAATCCCAAATGATATAGTTACCGGCTTTTGTTCTTTGCAATCCGATATTGGCACGGCTTCCATCAAAGTTGAAGAATATAAAAAACCAACATTTGAGATTACATTCAAGGGCACAAATAATCCTTTGCTTGGTGATAACATTGTTATGAATGGATCAGTGAATTCATTTGCCGGAGCTGTTCATTCAGGAGCTCAGGTTAGATATACCATTCTCAGAAGCAATAGTTTTCATCCATTTGACTATTCCTTCATGTATAGAATCCCTTATTCTCCTGATCGAGAAATTGCGCGAGGTCAAACCATCGTCGATCAATCAGGAAATTTCACTATACAATTCATCGCAGAACCTGATCCAACGATATCATCTACAAATCCATCTCTTTACAATTATTCCATAAAAGTTGATGTCATTGCATCCAATGGAGAATTACAAAGAGCAGATACCATCATTAGTGTGGGTGTTTTGAAAGCCATGTATAATTTCAAACACCAAACTATTTCTCCAAATTCAGTTAAACCAGACATCACCCTGCAATGCACATTGCAAAATGGTCAACCTGCCAAGGGAATGAAAGGAACAATCATTGTTGAAACATTGAAAAAGCATCCGCTCAAACTTGCGCTTCCTTTTGAATTGGGTGACATGGAAGGGATTACTCAAAAAGACAAAGATATGCTCTTCCCTTTCGATCAATGTGATACCGCACTCTATCACAAAGCAGAAGCAATTATCTACTCAGAAGTTCATTCAAGTGATGAAAATGGAATGATAAACCCCAAACTTCCGATTCTTAAACCCGGAAGATATCGCATTCGATTTACTACAGATAATGAAACAATTCCATATTCAATCGAATCCACTTGGTCTGTTATCGATGAAACAAGTACACAGATGCCACTTGATGAACATCTCATGCTACATGCAAGAAATAGAACTGCATCAGTTGGAGATACGATCAAATATATGATTGGCTCTGCTTGGCGCAATGCATCCATTCTTCATCAAATAGAATACAAAGGATCAATCATATCGCAGAAAAGAATTCAGCTTTCAGAATCCATGAGTATGTATGAACTTCCAATTCTACCTACATATCGCGGCGGTGTTGCAATCCATTGCACAATGGTGAAACATGGAAGAATAATCACTCAAACCTTGTTCATCGATGTACCATGGAAAGATAAAGTAATAGAGATAAAGCCAACGGTTCTTCGAAATAAAACACAGCCGGGTGCAAAAGAAGAATGGACATTTTCCTTACACTATCCAAAATCGAATACTCCAATAGAAGTTATGGGTATTGTGTATGATGCATCTCTCGACCCACTCTTTCAAAAAGAGCCCCTCATGATTCATAATCTTTGGATCACACATTATGCATTGGCACAACCGACTGGTCTGACATTTGGCACAAGCTTCGGCTCATCAATATTTGGTGATGAATGGAATGAAGCAGCGAAACAAATTGGTTTGCGAGAATTTGATGAATTGAATATGGATCTCCTGCTCGGTGGAATATTTGGTCGAACCGAGATGATCTATATGAGTGATATGGTGCAAGAGAGAAAAGTGACATTACAATCATATCGGTCAATGTCAGATGAAATGATTGTTCCGAGAAATGTTCCTTTAAGCATGAATGAGAGTAGTACCACAAAACAGCAATTCAGTCCACGACATGCTTTTCAAGAAACTGCATTTTTCAGTCCGGCACTTCCTTTGAACAATAATCTTGCTTCAATGAAATTCACCATGCCTGATGCATTGACTAGGTGGAATATTCAATTGTTTGCACATGCAAAAGACATGAGTTATGGATCGATAGACACATTTGTGATTTCTCAAAAGCCATTTATGGTTTCAACACATGTTCCACGTTTTTTGCGTGTTGGAGACAATATCGAAATCAAATCCATGATTCATGCATTGGAAGGTGATCAATCAATTCCTGTTGAAGCATATCTTCAATATTATGTTGATGATGATTCAATGAATGTTCAAGAAATAAAGACACAAGCAAGTGTCTCGGAATCAGCTCCCGGACTTGCTTCTTGGACTTTACAAATCCCGAATGCAAAGAAGATTCATCTCTTGATCGGAGCAAAATCGGATGACTTGAATGATGCTGAATCATATACATTGCCAATTCTTCCAAGCAAAAATCTCATTACCGATAGATATCCCATTTGGCTTGATGGGAAAGTACGACAGTCAAAAGAATTCATCCTTGATCAAGCAAAAGACATAGAATCATTTTCCTATACTCTTGCAACCGAACCATTTTGGTTTGCTGCCGAATCACTTCCTGATTTGCTCAATCCTGGTTTTGGTTCAATTTTGGATCAGGCGCAGCGTCTGCTTTCGGCGCAATTGGCTCAAACATATATGTTGAATAATCCCATTATTCGCTCTGCATTGAAAGACTCCACATTCAATGGTCGTATTCTACAGAATTCTAAGCAATTTTCTGATTTGGAGATTGGTCCATGGGAATCGGACATGATTCAACAAGAAATGCAGTCAAAGAATATTCAAGTTTATGCCAATGAACAACACATGAATATGGTATTTGAAAGTGCTTTGCAATCCTTACAAACCATGCAAACATCAGAAGGAGGATTTTCATGGTTTCCGACTATGCCAGCTAGTACATTCATCACAAGTCAGGTCCTTACTTTGCTTGGAATATGCGATGGATTGCAAAAATCTGATTCAAAAAATCGTGACATGGCTTATATGATCGGAAGAACAATACGCTGGCTGGACGATCAACAATCAAGAGAATTAAAACGCTTATTGGATATACAATCAAACAAAGATACATTGCGACTCACCCTTTCGGACATTCAGTATTTCTATGCTCGTTCATTCTTCATCAAACAATATCCTTTGCCACAAGAACATTGGGTGGAACCATTGATGAATGAACTTTGGTCACAAAGAATGAAATTTGGTTTCCAAGCCGAAGCAATGATTACTCTGTTTTTTCAAAGAATGGGAGATGTTCAAAAATCGACCGCAATGCTTCGTTCTCTGAAGGAACGCTCCATTCAAGATGAACAAGGAATTCATTGGACAATGAGGTCAACCTCTTGGCATGATGCCGATATTGAAACACATGCGATGCTTTTTTCGGCCTTTCAAGAAATCAATTCTGAATCAGATATCGCTGATGGAATCATCACGTACATGCTCAGACAAAAGCAAACAAGAAATTGGAGTACGCGCTCTGCAACATTGTCTGCAGTGATGAGTATCTTGAATATGTCAAAGCAGTGCATTGGTAATGCAGAAAATGTGACTGTCAAAATCAATGATCAGGCAATCAAATCTCATCAATCATCATCTCCCGGCATAAAAACTCATACAGTAGAGCAACCAGCAAATGTAAAAAAGATGGAAGTTCTTCTTTCAGGATCATGTCCCATTTGGGGAGGTGCATTCCGAAATCGTCTGGTCGATCTCTCGGATACCTTTTCATCAAATGAAGAAGAATTTCAAGTTCAGAGGGCATTCTATAGAAAGACTGTAAAACCTGAACAGCGAATCATTCCAATAAAAGAGGGCGAATCCATTGAATTGGGTGAAACACTATTGATGAGGATTAATATCAATAGCCCTTTGACGATGAATTATGTTCATGTCCAGGATCTTTTTCCTTCATGTTTTGACTTAATGGCTAATAATTCAGAATATCGTCATTTCCAGAATCTTTCAGCATATGTTATTCCAAGAGACATTGGGATGAATTTCTTCATCGATTATTTGCCAAAGGGGCATTCGATGCTTGAATATGAAGTAAAAGTTGACAAGGCGGGAATTTTCTCCAAAGGGATGGTGAAAGCGTACTCAATTTTTGCTCCGGAATTTGGCATTGCCAAAGGTGGTGGAAAGGTGATCATCACCCCATAAAACAGGGCAAAAACCCTCGGTAAAGTCGCAAAAAATCGCCATTTTTGCAGCATGGATAATTCTGAGCAAAACATAGAATCCATGCCCATTTTGACTGAAAAATTGAGTCTTGGCACGCGCATTTCTCGAATCATAGGTCAATTGATTTCCGGGGTATTTCTCTTTCTCATTTTGGGGATGGTGGGGATATATGTTTTTATTCAGACTGATAGTTTTCGTGAATGGTTCAGACCTGTTCTCATTGAGCAAATCAATAAGCAAATCAAGGGGAAAGTAAATTTTGAAGACATGCGGCTGGATATTTTCAAAGGACTCATTCTGCATGAAGTCACTTTGACTGCTGCCGGAGACACCGTTTTACATGCAGGCGACATCTCGGTTTCTTATACCATTGAGGCCATTCTCAATCGTTCCATCAGCATTGGGACACTCACATTAGATCATCCGACAATCAAGATTTTGCGATCAAGAGATGGCACATGGAATCTTGAGCATATCTTGTATCCAACACCAGAAGATCCTTCAAAACCCCCATTTGATTGGCAAATCACATTGGGAAATCTTGAAATGTGTGGAGGATCCATTCGGATATATGATTCACTGAATCCCACTCCCAAGCCAGGAATTTTCAATGTATCTGATCTCGACATCAAGGATGTGAATTTGATTATGTCCGGAAAAGCTTTTCCGGGAATTCACCGGTATGAAGTTGATATAGCATCCTTTACATCGCATGATTTGCGCAGCGGATTGGACATTCGCGATTTCACACTCAATGCAATTCATTCAAAAGAAGGTATCACACTTCAATCATGTAAGATCAAGACAGCAGGAAGTTCGCTGTCCATGAGTGGTCGTTTCAATGATATAGATGTATTCGATGATGCATTGTCAGAACGGCTCAAAAAAAGCACCATGAGCATTGCCTTATTGTCTGAGCGATTCGATACCGAAGACTTGCGGCGTTTTCTTCCCGAGGTTGGAATTTTTGGCATATATGATGTGGATCTGGAAGCAAATGGGACACTTCAAGATATTACAGTTGACAATCTTGAGATTGGTTCCAAAAATTCTAGGCTTCGCATTTCAGGAAAACTCAATGATGTGAATGATGCGAAAAGATTGTTCTTTTCTGCTGAATCGATTGGAGATTCCAGAATCGACTATGACATGCTTGTCAATCAGATTCCTGCTTTATCATTACCCTCACTTCCCTATTTAGGTGTAGTATCGTTCAAATCATTGCTTGTAAAAGGTAAACCATCTGATTCATTGCACATTCAGCTTGATGCTAACACAAAATCAGGAGCTGTTCAAGGCATGACGAATCTTGTCTTCCGGGGCAATGATCTAGGATATGATGGAAAGATACAGTTTACCAATTTGAATCCTGGAGCAGTGATTCAAGACAAAACATATGATGGCTTGGTTAACATGCAGCTCAAGATTGCGGGTAAAGGCACAACTTTACCAACATTGGATGCGAATATCAGAATTGATGCCGGACCATCAAGATTGGGAGAATATTCAATATCAAGTCTTGTATTTGATGGTCAAACTTCAGAGGCAGGGCTTATAGAAATAGACACAGCAGATATCGTATTCAGGGAAGCCGAGAGAGGAATTGATGAATTCGAAAATGTACAAAGATCTGCTTTGCACATTTCCGGAATGATTGATGCAAGGCAGTCAAATCCCCTTTTTGATCTCGAAGCGAATTGCGAGAATATTTCACCATCAGCAATTTTCAATTCAAAAAAATTGCCATCACATTTTGACGGCTCACTTACCATGGTTATGCGCGGAATGCATCCTGATAGCTTGGATGGCGACATGCATATTCATGCAAGACAACTTATCTTCAAAGATAGAACAGTTCGTCCACAAAGTATTGATGTAAGCATAAGAAGAGAGAATCCGGAAATTCGGCATGTACGATTGCAATCAGCAATGTATGATATCAAAGCCGATGGAAGATTCACATTTCTTTCTCTCATAACAGCCATCGATCATACCGTGAGTAGTGTGATTTTGGAAGGAGAAAAAAAATACAAAGGGATGTCCGGTCTTGACTTGACAAATCATCCCCTCATGCCAAGGATGGATACATCCACCATCGATGCCAAGATTATTGTCAATGCAAAAGATTTGGCTCCCGTGAATTTATTCATGGAAGGAATCAATGCAACAGGTGAAGTGAACATGAGTATGCATGTTCTTTCCGACAAATCATCAACCACGATGAATATTGATTCATTGCATGCACTGAATGGCCACATTTTTGGTCCGGACAATGATGGTGCAAGCTCCCCATTTTTCCTCAAAGGTTCCATCAAAACAGAACCCGGAACAGATGGTAGACGCATATTGAGCTCATTGAACATTCAAGCAAAAGCAAAAGACTGGCTCAGCATCAATGATTTGATGTTGAAGCAACCAACACTGTCATTCATAATGAATAAAGAAGATGTTCATGGAGAGTTTTCCGGTTCAATTGGTGATGATATTCATGTAGACATGAATACGGATGCTCTTTTCACAGATACTTCATTTCGATATTCGGCAAAGTATTTCAGTTTGACTTATGGTCAATTAAACTGGAAGAATACCGGTCCATTGAAAGGAACATTTTCAGGAACAGGAATCTACATTGATGATTTCAACATGAAAAGAGTTCTTGCAGAAACAATCTCAGCCAAAGGAAAAATTTCCGGAAGAGTGTTTCATAATTTGAATGTTACGCTTAGTGATTTTCCACTGCGTGATGTAAAAAAATTACCATTTATCCCTAATGATATAAGAGAAGTACTTGCAACCTTGAAAGGAAATGCAAAACATGCCATCATCACAGCAAATGGAACATTCAAAAATCCTGTATATACCTGCAATGGGAACATGGATAGCATATACTACAATGATGTTGCCGTGGGTAATCAGCAATTCACTTTACATCATGCAGATTCAATGATCACTGGGTCAGTGTCGGTGACTGATTTGAAATCCATTGAAAAAAGAACACTTTCCATTGACATCGAACAGATTCCATATAATCTTGCCATAGATAATCCCGGCAAAGCGATGAGGAGTGATGAACCACTTGTTGTGATTGCTCAAGCCAATGGTTTGTCGATAGCAACCATTGCACCATTCATACCGGGTGTCACAGATCTTCGCGGCAAAGCAGATGCTACAATCACTCTTGGCGGATATGCACCTGATGGAATCAATTATGGCGGGAAAGCAACATTAAAAGACATGACCTTTGTTCTTGATGCGACGAATATTCGATACTTTGCCGAAGGAAATGTCTTCCTCAAAAACTCAACTGCAACTCTCGACTCAGTATTTGTCAGAAATGACAAATTGGATCTTCCAAATGGCGAAGCAATCATCACAGGAAATCTGAATTTATACGATATTATTTATATCAAGAATTTTGATTTGGATATCATCTCGAAACAATTGCTTGTATTGAGTGATGCCTCCGCTTCAACTATGCCTACGATGTATGGAAAATTCATCATTGCATCCGGTGAAAAACCACTCCGTTTTTATGGAACATTCAAAAAACCATTTCTCCGTGGTGATGTGAAAGTATTGCAAGCATCAATTACGATGCCGCCTGAACAAGAACAATTAAGTGCATCCGGTGTTCGCTATACAGTTTTGAATGATGATCAAAGGAATATTCTGCAATCTAGGGAGAATCCCATCACCGATTTGCTGAAAGCACTTTCCGAAACAACAAATGGCAAGTCTGCAGCTACTCCAAAGAGCAAAGCAGATGAAGGAATAGATGAAAATGAATTATTGAGAAGGAAAAGAGCCGGATTCAATGATTTGCTTGACTATGATTTGAATGTATTGATGCCTGGGAAATTTCTCTTGAAAATGATTCTTGGAACATTTGAAGAAATTAGAGCCAATGTAGAGCCAACCAATAAACAAGCGATCTTGAGATTTCAGAAAGAAGCATTTAAACTGCCCAGACTCTTCGGAGAAATCAAATTGCTTGAGGGATCTCAGTATAAATTCCTCAAAGTCTTTGATGCTTCAGGAACATTATTGTTCAATACCGGAGAATTGACAAATCCAACTTTGGATCTGCTTGCTGTCTATAAAGGTCAAACTCGATATGATGATGAGCTTGAAAATTTCCGAGTCATCATGAAAATCACAGGCACAAAAAATCTTCCACAAGTAGCAATCACTTGGGAAAGAAATGGCATCGAAGCAATTGGTGATTCAGCTCAAATCAGAAATGATGCACTGATGAAATTGATTGTTGGTAGAACTCAAGCAGAATTATTTGGTCGTGGTTCCGGTGGAATGGGAACCAGAGATATTGGTAATCAACTTTCAAATTCATTGTCTGCAGCAGCATCACAATTGTTCTCGGGTTTGCTTGAAGGAACCGGATTACTAACAAATGCAACAATCAGTTTACAAGAAGGTTTATCCGATCTTTCCCAAGCACGATTGAATTTGAGTGGTCAATTATTCAGCGATGTTGCTTGGAGGGCTGCCGGAACAATCGGTGATCTTTCAGGTAATTATGAATTCAGTGTTGATGTTCCTATAACCATTCTTGGAGACTATGATGCATTGCGCAATTTGCTTTTGCAATTGACGAGAGCATCGGCACCTGCAAATGCCATTTCAACAAGACAACAAAAAGAATGGGAAATGAAGATCAGCTGGAGATATGCTTTTTAACATTTCAAAACACATGATTTCATTACAAAACCTACATAAATCTTTTGGATCCAAACATGTATTGCAAGGCATAGACCTTGAAATACCAAATGGACAAATCACATGCATCATTGGAAAATCCGGTTGTGGCAAAAGTGTGCTCTTGAAGCATATTGTCGGACTGCTCACGCAAGACAAAGGCGAAGTCAGGATTGACGGGATATCTGTAGCTTCAATGACAAAACAAGAATTGTTTAATGTCAGAAGAAATATTGGATATGTCTTTCAAGGTGCTGCGCTCTTTGATTCACTCACAGTCTATGAAAATGTGATCATCGGACTCTATGAGCATGGTGAAAAGAATCTCTCTTTGCTCGAGAGTGAAGCAAGAAGAGTATTGTCTGCAGTTGGATTATTACCTGATCTTGCTGAATCCGGTACATCACATTTTGAAAAAGAGTTTGCATTGCTCAGTTCAAAAAAGCCAAGTGATTTATCCGGTGGCATGAAAAAACGCGTTGGCGTTGCGAGAGCTCTTGTTGGGAGTCCGTCCTATATTTTCTATGATGAACCCACAACAGGTTTGGATCCTGTCAATTCAGAGCAGATTGACAGAATGATTCTTGAACTTTCAAAAAAACTATCGATTACATCCCTTGTCATCACGCATGACATGTTTTCTGTATTCAATATTGCCGATCATGTTGCCATGCTTGACAATGGCAAAGTGTGTTTTGAAGGTAATGCTCACACTCTTCAACATACAAAAGACTCACGCGTATCCGAATTCATAAGCCGATTTCAACCCGGCGCTCGGATGCAATAACTTAGAATTCACCACATTGTTCATATTCAGAAAGACATTATGACAAAAAGAACCATAAAAAGAGAAGATGCCCTTGCCTATCACTCATCAGGAAGAAAAGGCAAGATTGAAGTGATTCCTAGCAAATCTGTATCCACGCAATATGAATTATCATTGGCATATTCACCGGGTGTGGCTGAACCTTGCAAAGACATTGCAGAAAATGAAGAACTAGTCTATGAATATACCGCCAAAGGAAATCTCGTAGGCGTGATCTCCAATGGAACTGCAGTTCTCGGTTTGGGCAATATTGGTGCAGCGGCAGGTAAACCTGTGTTTGAAGGAAAAGGCGTGCTTTTCAAGAAGTTTGCTGACATTGATGTATTCGACATCGAAATTTCTACGCAAGATCCAGATGAATTCATCAATACAGTCGTGAATCTTGAGCCAACTTTCGGTGGGATAAATCTAGAGGATATCAAGGCACCGGAATGTTTTTACATTGAACAAGAATTGCAAAAACGCATGCAAATTCCAATCATGCATGATGATCAGCATGGTACAGCAATCATTAGTGGAGCAGCTTTATTGAATGCATTGGACATTCAACAAAAAAAGATTGAAGAAGTCATTGTCGCAGTGAGCGGTGCCGGTGCAAGTGCAATTGCATGTTGTAGGATGTATGCAAAACTTGGAGTGAAGAAAGAGCATATATTCTTATGCGACAGAAAAGGATTGATATTTCCCGGTCGTGATGCAGATATGACAGAAACAAAAGCTGAATTCGCAAATGGGACAGGTCCTGCTGATTTGGCTGAGATTATGAAAAAGGCGGATGTATTTCTTGGATTAAGTTCTGCTGGACTTGTAAGCAAAGAAATGATTGCATCCATGCCACCAAATCCAATTGTGTTTGCTCTCGCAAATCCCGATCCTGAAATCTCTTATGAAGATGCCTCATCAGTTCGTACCGACATCATCATGGCAACCGGAAGAAGCGATTATCCAAATCAAGTCAACAATGTACTTGGCTTCCCTTTCATTTTCAGAGGTGCATTGGATGTCAGAGCAAAAGCAATCAATGATGAAATGAAAATTGCTGCTGTGTATGCACTTGCGGAATTGGCAAAAGAACCTGTACCGGAATCAGTGGTGCGCGCCTATGGCGGGGATCCAATTATATATGGAAAGGAATATATCATCCCAAAACCACTAGATAATCGTGTTTTGCTCTATGTTGCACCTGCTGTTGCAAAAGCCGCAATAGACAGTGGTGCATCAAGAATTGCAGAATTGGATATAGATCAATATCGCATACAGCTTGAATCTCAACAAACAAATGTTCGCAGATTCATTGGTGGAATCATTTCAGGTTTGCAGAAATCAAAGAAAAAGCAACGCATCATCTTCACTGAAGGCGATGATGTAAAAGTGTTGAGAGCCGCAGAGATCATCGTTCAATTGGGAATTGCTCATCCTATGCTCATAGGTGAATCAGCAAAAATTCAAGCGCTTGTTGATGAATATCAAATTGATTTATCAGGAATTGAATGCATTGATATTCAAAATCTCAATCATCTTGATGAATTTGCAGATATACTTACTGCAAAGCGTCAAAGAAAAGGAATGACAAAAAATCAAGCCAACAGAATCGTGAGAAGAAGAATTGAATATGCTGCAATGATGGTTGAGACAGGAAATGCAGATGGGATGATTTCAGGAATTAAATTGAATTATGGTGATACAATCAAACCCGTGCTTGAAATCATTGGAACGAATCCACGATTTTCTCGTGTGGCCGGCATTCAGGCATTTATTTCCAAAAAAGGTGACACCATCTTTTTTGCAGATGCGACCATCAATATTTCACCAAATGCGGAAGAATTGGCTGACATTGCAATCATGACCGCCGAAGCGGTAAAGCGACTCGATATGGAACCGCGCATTGCGATGCTTTCCTTCAGCGATTTTGGTTCATCCAATGATGGATCGGCAATTAAAATGCGTGAAGCAGCTCGATTGGCAAAAGAGAGAAATCCACAACTCATCATCGATGGCGAAATGCAAGGCGATACCGCAGTATCAAATGAAAAAACCGAAGATCATTTTCCATTCAGCGCCATTCAAGGCGATGCCAATGTACTGGTGTTCCCGGATTTGAATGCAGCAAACATTTGCTATAAACTCATGTCAAAATTATCGCAGTCAGAAGTTGTCGGACCAATCCTTGTTGGAATGAACAAACCCGTACACATTCTTGATCGTAGCGCTGATGTGAATGATGTTGTAAGCATGGCAGCGATTTGTGCTGATGAAGCAATCGCCAATAATAGAGGTAGATAATGATTGACTTCAGAATGATTGCTGCAATCACAATGCAATGTTCATTCATCGCATTGTGTTCAATCATTCTGCATGGATGTGCAAATCCTTTGCCACCATCCGGAGGACCAAGAGACATGGAAGGTCCGAAAGTCATTCGCACCATCCCTGCTCACAAAACAACGGATTTCAAGGAATCAACAATCATCATTGAATTCAGTGAATATGTAGATAGAAACAAAGTATTACAAAGTCTCTTTTTCACTCCGACAATTGGTTATGAGTCATCTTGGAGCGGAAGAGAATTGGAGATAAGCCTTACTGAGTCACTCCGACCCAATACCACTTATTCTCTGACAATCGGCACTGATTATGCCGATTATGCAGGCAATAGACCAAATGAATCACATACAATCATATTCTCGACAGGAAATTTGTTGGATTCAGGATCGATTTCGGGAATAGTTGCTGGACAATCACTTGGTGTTTCTGTATTTCTCCACCCATTGAGTGATACTGTTGCCATGATTGACCCAACCAAAACTTCTTCAATCTACAAAACACAGATTGGCTCGAATGGTCAATTCACTTTCTCCGCTTTGTCTGATAAAACCTATCGCATATATGCAGTGCAAGACATGTTTAAAGATGGTCTTTATGATATCGGCACCGATGGTTTTGCAAACGCATCTCGAGATGTTGATGTCAAAACAAATAGTGCTCCTTTATTCATGAAATTGTCTAAACCCATCGATACCATTTCACCAATTGCCATGCAGGCATATTCTCAAGACAATGGAATCATTGAAATTCGATGTTCGGAAGCCTTGCTTGAAGAATCAATCAATGCGTCCCAATTTTCCATTTTCGAGAAGAATGGTTCTACATTGCAAACACTAGCCGCATATCAATCTCCCGGCAGACCAACTTCCATCATTGTTGAGCATGATCCATCGAAGACAGCTTCAAGCATAGTCTTGAATATGGCAAATAAACAAGCCATGGATAGTTCATTCAATCAATGTATCGATAGTATTTCATCAAAACCCTTGATTGTGTCTGAAAAGAAAGACAAGATTCCACATGTTTATTCAATTACTGCAAAGGACAGTTCAATCATTGACATTGTACCAGAGATTTCCATACAGTTTTCTCATGCAATGATACTTGACTCTCTTCTTTCAAGATGCACATTGTCTACTGCAAAAGGAATAATTCCAATTACTCTTCAAAAGATAGCTGACAACCATGTTCTTGTGAAACCAAAGCAAGCTCTATTTTCAGATACATGGCATTCACTCACACTCAACCTGAAGGGTTTACAGGATAGAAGAGGCATACCCTTTGCAGATACAACCATAAGATTGCAACTCAAAACATTGGATGCCAGACTCTTTGGAGCGATCAAGGGTGAGATTCTCGACACAATAAATGGCGGACCATATATCATCATTCTTAAAAATGAAAAGGGTGTCATCTTGAATAAGCAAATCCAACAAAGAGGAATCTTTTCATTGCCGGACATCCCACCCGGGACATATTCATTGGAATGTTTTGAAGACAAAGACAACAATGAACAATATGATGTTGGATCAATTTCTCCATTTCGTTTTTCGGAACGATATACTTTTACAAAAGAAACAATCACCGTCAAACCTCGTTGGACACTTGACGGCATACAATTACAATTCAGAGAACCATGAAACAAATATTCATTTTCATCATCCTTGCTGCAACATACACTTCTATGTTTGCAGATACATTGACAATCAATAGAGCTATTGCACTCGCTCTTGAACAATCTTATGCCATCAGAATTGCAAAAAATGATGCTAACATTGCAAAAGTCAATACGAGTTATGCAGCAGCCGGCATGCTACCTACGATAAGTGCTACTGCAGGGCAAACAGGGGGAGTGAACACCATCAATCAATCATTATTGAGTGGACAAGAAATTGTTCGTGAATCTGCAGGTAATACCGGAACAAATGCCGGCATAGCACTAAACTGGACTCTTTTCGATGGTTTCGGCATGTTCGCGAATTATGACAGATTACAAGCACTTCAAAATATTGGAGAATTACGACTGCGCGCTTCCATGCAACAAACAATTGGAAATGTGATGAGAGCATATTGTGCAATGATTCGCAATCAAGCACTCATTCAGGCTGCAATAGAAAGAGTAAATCTCTCAAATGAAGGATTGCGACTTGCATCATTACGATATTCGGTTGGAAGATCCGGCGAACAAGAACAATTACAGGCAAATGTAGAATTACATGCTGATAGCACAGCATTGCTGAGATTGCTAGAACAATTACGTCAATCCAGATTGCAATTAAATAATGCGATTGGAGGATATGCAGACACCCTTTATGCAGTAAGCAATGAATTCCCAACATTTGATATCAATGCAGATATTCTCAATTCAGACTTGGTACGAGAGAGAAATCCGGAATTGATGGCAGTAAAAGCTGGTACAATAGCCGCTGATGCCATGCTCAGACAAATGGAAGCAAGAGCATATCCAACTTTATCGCTGAATTCAGAATATAATTTCAATCAAGCAAGCAATGATGGATCCTTTGTTGTATCAAGCAGAGTGCGAGGTGCAAGTTTCGCATTAACAGCACAATATTCACTCTTGGATGGATTCCGCTTGGGACAACAAATTGAAGCAGCAGGGATAGAAAAACAAAATACAGAATTGCAATCCGCTCAAGTTCTTGATAATCTTATGGCTTCTCATGGAATAGCAAAAGGAGCATACCTAACGGGTAGATCAATTGTTGCAATGCAGGAACAAAATATAACACTCGCTGAAAAAAATGCATCAATCGCTTTGGAGCGATATAAACAAGGTGCACTAAGCAATTATGATTTTAGGATTTCTGCTCAATCCGTGTTTGATGCAAAATCAACTCTTGCTCAAGCTCGATTTGAAAAAGCACTTTCTGCATTGGAATTACTTTTACTAACAGGATCTCTTCAAGACATAATAAATAAATGATGCAAAGCATTTCAATTCGCATATTGTTTCTTTCTTGGATGATACTTGCTCCACTTTCATTTGTCATGGCGCAAGAATTTTACCCCAAAGTATATTCCGCTTCAGGAAAATTTGAAGAAGTGAATACATTTTTGGACAAAAAGTTTAACAGGGTATTAAAAGTACGAAGATCCTCTTTTTTAATTGATGGCAATTCTCAAATACAGATTGTCAAGAAATTCTCTCAAAATGTTGGCAAATCGCTCTCATTTCCATTTCCAATTGATGATATCATTTCTATACAAGAACAAAGACTATTGATTTCAGTAGATGGAGAAATACCCCGCTTATTACTCATAGATTTGATTGGCAAAGTCATTTCGAAGTTGGAACTCCCACTATCTTCAACATATAAAAAAATAACATTTATCGGCTCAAATGATTCGATGGTGTTTATTTCTGTATCTGAGAATGTATTTGGAATCTCAATAAAGAAAGACAGCTTATATGCAAAGCTCTTGGCTGATCAAGTATTGGCAATTGAGCATTTTTCTGATGGTCTTCATTGCATTCGCAAGAGCGGTGGGGGCAATGTCTTGCGAACTGTCAACAAAAATGGCGACATTACTCGTGAGATCCCCTTTTCACCAATGGGTGTTTCTTATAGAATCATCTCAACGAAACATGCAATTTTAGTTCTTTCATCATCTACCGGTGTAAGCACAAATGCTTTTTTGCTTGATATCAAAACAGGTAAACAAGAAATGATGTTCTTCCCGGGATCTTTGTCAACAATTGCATTATGGGAGAAAAATTCCACGCCATTTATTTCCTGGCTGACAGAAAATGAAAATGCCGAGAAATCCATTACGATTAAACAATTACATGGCTCAACTCAGTCAATAACAGTACCTAATTATCTTACAAAAGCATTGTCTACCAGAAGCAATGGACTATCACTAGAATACTTATTTGAAAACGGCTTCTGTTTGATCAATCTTAATGCACTTTCAATTGAAAGTGCAGCAAGGATTGGTCAAATGCACAATTTCACAAAAGATGATCCCACATTTGTTGAATTCGATAAAGAAAAACTCATCCTTTCTCAAAAGGGATATATTTTACTCGACATGGTTGAAGATCCATTTTGGTGGCTTCGTCGTTTTACATATTCATCGGGAAAATACATCCTAGCAATCTTGGGCATTCTGATCATCGGTATTTTTTATCGACACTATTCCAGACAAAAAAGATTCATGGAAGCAGGATTGGAATTAAGTGGAATGGGACTCATTTTGTATTTGGATAATGAAGGACGATTAAGCAAAGTGAATTCAACTGCCAAGTCTGTTTTGCAACTCTCTCCTGATGTACCCCTGCATAGACCAATTAGGTATTATGTCAATAAACCTCAGTTAAGCGAATTATTGAACTTTTTACAAGATGGCTTTCAATCCCGTAAACCAATGCAAAGTAGGATAACAATTCCTGATGGTGATTCTGACAGAGAATATATTTGGTCAATAACCCCGCTCTTTGGCTTTGCAGGTAGCTTTGCAGGTTGTATTTTTTCAGGAATTGACATCACTGCAGAATTAGAAAAAAAACGTCTCACTAATTGGGCTCAATTGGCTCATGACATGCAAACAAATCTTTCCATTATATTGCTCAATGCACAACAATTGCAGATCATGGATGAAAAGAATGTTCAAAGACAAAACAAGATATTGGGGCAAATCAATTTATTGATGCAAAGAGTTCGTGATATCGTTACCGTTGGGAGAGAAGAAGAAATTCAGCTATCACTGAATGATGCATTGGTCCTGTGTAGAAATGTAGTTCAAGAGTTTGATGATCAATTGTTTCCAAATGCTCATTTGAGTTTTACTGGCAAGCAAGTCATGTTTCTTTGTGATCCCATAAAGTTGACACGAGGGCTTCGAAATGCAGTTGAAAATGGCATAAGAGCTTTGCAAAAGCATGAAGGTACTGTTGAACTACAATGTACATTTGATGATAATTATGTCTATTTCAGAATCAAAGATTCAGGGGTTGGCATGGATGAGTTCACAAGAGACAATATGATGAAGCCATATTTCACCACCAAAAGAAGTCATGGTGGATATGGTATTGGTACCATGGTCATGCAAAAAGTTGCAGAATTGCATAATGGACGAATCGATATTATTTCCGAGCCGGGCAAAGGAACAATTATAACATTCATCATTCCCAAGTTATTACCGGAGCAATCCGGCATAGAGTGATTCTTGGTATGAATTGCAATGCAATTCCGCTTGCATGAATTCAGTAAGTTGCAATCGTCAAGGTCAATATTCTTTCACATCAATTATTCGCTATGTCTTCCATTCCTGCACTTACCGGTATTCGAGCTTTGGCTGCAGGTGCAGTTTTTTTTGGACATATCCTACATAAGCATATCGACCAAACGCTCCCATTTTTGGAATATGGTTGGATTGGTGTCAATATGTTCTTTGCTCTGAGCGGTTATTTGTTTTTTATTCTCTATGTGAATGCTCTTGAAAACAATACATTCTCATGGCGAACTTATCTTGCCAAACGTTTCATTCGTATCTATCCATTAACAATTCTCATCGTATTGATTAGTTGGATCGCAATGAATTTCACCCATGATATCATGGATGTCCTTTCGCATTTGGCGCTCATTCATGGCGTTTTCCCTCAGTATAGATTTTCGATCAATCCACCATTATGGACTCTGACCATTGAAATGAGTTTTTATCTCATTGCTCCTTTGCTCATTTTTTCGATGTCCTCTTTATACTCAGGATGGAAATCAAAACTAGGTGTCGAAAAAGATACATCTCGATATGTCATTGCTTCCATAACAATACTCATTTGGATGATCAGCGTGGCTTTTTGCAATGGCATGTCAGAAATTTATCAGAATTGGTGGTACTTTTTCACCGGTACATGGGATTCTGCGGTTGGAACGCAAACAATCGTCGGAAAGCTCGATGACTTTATGGCAGGAATGGCAATAGCAGCTTATGTCAGACTCTTCCCTGAAAAGAAACATCTTTCCGGTGACATTATAGTAATGATTGGAACAGCAATCATCATACTTGCATTGATTTTCACAAGTTCCCAAGGAGGATCTAACCTTGTTGGAAAACACAAATTGGCAGATTTCGTATTCCCTTCCCTTGCATTTGGATCAGGATTAATCATCATGGGTTTGCATCGAGGTGGTTTCATCGCAAAGTTGCTTTCAACCAAAACGATGGTACTCTTAGGTGAGATTTCATTTGGTCTATATGTATTGCATTATATCTCAATTCCGGGTTATCCAAAATCGGCAGTCTCTTTACAGTATCATCTGGAATCTCTGGGACTACACTTCATCGTTGCCGCAATAATTTGTTATATCACATATTCTTTGCTTGCTTTTCTCTCTTTAATCTATTTCGAAAAGCCAATTGGAAGATACTTAACCAAGAGGCTCATCCGTTAATTCACATCATCAGGGGGTTTTATGAATCGATTTGTTCTTTGGGGAAACATGTCTTGGAAAGACATATTCAATATCATACAGCTATTCATGACGCTTAATGTATTTTCTGAATGCATGTTTGCTCAGATTCCACCACTTTCATGGGGATTTTATCATCGAGCTGAACCACTTCTTACAAATCATCCCCAAGATTATTTCCATACAACAGGTGAACAAACACCATACTCAGGAATTGGTGCATTTTCATTGTATCCAAGAAATGTATTACCCAAAACTTTATTCCATTTATACTCTTTTGACTTTGGATTAACTCATCATACTCAATTACCACCGGCAATTCTTAGACTTCAAACTGCAGGAGTTTCAAGTAGTGGTAGATCGGAACATAAAACTTCATCAATTGAATTTCGAGTTGGAGAGATACTGCACCCTTTTGGAATGGAAGAGCAAGTATGCGCATTGAAGAATGTGGAAGCAAACAGTATTCGCAAACAGAGTCCGGCTTTACCCAAACAAAGAGGACTTTCAATTTCAGTGCAGAAACAAGGCAAACTTGGAACTGAGCAAGACGGAATGTTGGATGCACTGCATCTGTATTCTGAGAGAAGAACAAGTTTGACAGGGATCGGATTAAATGAATGGTATCCACGAGTGGGAATTGGCAATCCAGAGCCACTTGAACATTTGCATCTCGGCACAAAATTTACATTTCATGCAGGTGGCGCAAGTCGCATAGGTGACAATGTCTATTTTGACATGCACGAGCAAAGAAACAAACGCATAACATCGGGGACTGCCTCTTCCATATCGATGCATCTTGGTAGCATCATTCTTGCAAATGCATCGACAGGAGGTGTGTCAGATCCCGTACAGTTTGAATGGGGTAATGAGCAAACACTCAGAGGAATTGAAATTGACATGCACAATGGCATGAGTATCGGGAAACGATATCCTCAAGCCGCACTTGACATCATGACAAGATCTAGCACTCAACAATCGGGAGCATTCAGGATTCAGAATAGCGACCTTTCAACATTACTATACCTTACTTCACAAGGTGCATTGGGAATTTACAATGCACATCCTAAAGAACGAGTTCACATAGGTGAACGATTTACGATTCATGCGGGTGGTGCAAGTGTTCTTGGAGACAATGTATATGTGGACACAGTAGCAAAAGCAATTCATCAAGGCAGAACAGCTTCACTGATGTTTCAAAATGGCATGATTCAATTGGCAAATACCGATTCCAATCAAAGCAATGCACATATTTCTTATCGATTGGACCCAAACAATGATCATACCATACGAGGAATAACCATTGAAAATAAGCAAGGTCTGTGTGGAATTGGATTCAAAGAACCAAAAGCCAGATTGGATATACTTGCCTCAACAGCAGATACAATTCATCCCGCATTACACATTGGAACTTTGGATGAGAAATCTTTACTCACTGTCATGGGAAATGGCAATATCGGAATTGGCATTCAAGACCCAAAGCAAATATTGCATGTATCCGGGAATGTAATGATTGGCAAACAATGGAATGATGCACCCGAATGTACCCATACTCAAAATAAACTAACAGTTGATGGTTCAATCATTGCTAAAGAATTATTGATTACGACAGATTATTGGGCAGATGAAGTATTTGATGATTCTTATAAATTGATGACATTGCATGAATTAGAAGCATTTATACAGAAATATAAACATCTGCCTGACATGCCGTCAGCAGAAACCATCGATGAGTCAGGGATGAATGTGTCGAAAACAACAATTGCACTGCTAAAGAAAATAGAAGAATTGACTTTACACATCATTCATCTAAAAAAAGACATAACAAAAATGAGTACCATTATCGATAGTTTACCATTTAATGATTGAGGGGTGTACAATGAAAGTGATTATCACACTCTTTTGGGGATTTTGCTCTTTTTATGCAAGTGGGTTTGCACAACATCAATATTGGGATATTTCTTATGGAAAAGATGTAATCGGACCCGAATCAGCTCCACTGACAATGGCAATTTTCAATGATGCATTACATATTGGAGGTCAGTTTAGACGACTTAACAGCAATACACAAAACATCTTGCAAACAGGATATGTGGCATCGTGGAAGAATGGAATATGGAATGGATTGAATGGAGGAATGAATGCTCCACTCACTGCTCTTTGTGTGGGACCTAATAATGTATTATACGCATCAGGATCTTTCACGAGATGTAATGATGGTCAACTACAAGGAATTGCTTCGTGGAATGGTTCAAACTGGACGGCACTGAAGGGATTATCGGCAGGAAACATTAATGTGTTAATGTCATATGAAAATGCGCTTTATGCCGCAGGTATTTTTGACACAATCGGTAATAGGGCTGCAGCTTCTATTGCGCGATTGGTGCAAGGTGAATGGATTCCACTCGGCATTGGTCTGAAGAATATTGATGCGAGTAAGAAAAGTGCTTTACCACATGTCAATGCTCTTGCCGCATTCAATGGGAAACTCTTTGTTGGAGGTGATTTTGATTCTGCCGGGAATATCAAAGCTCGCAATATCGCTTACTGGGATGGGAAGGAATGGCATGGAATGGGAGAAGGAATACAGGGCGAAGTTGATGCAATCACAGTACTGAGTAATGGGAATGTGATTGTTGCATCAACAATCAAAATGGGAACAGCCATTTTCCCTTCCCCACTTATGTCTTGGAATGGAAGCTCTTGGACAATACTCGGATTACCACCCGGATGCATTGCCATAAATACTCTCGCAAATGACGGAATGAGAGTATTTGTTGGAGGAGATTTTATCATGGATTCCACAAAGAATGATTATGGTCTGGCTATGCTGGATGAAAGAGGTTTTACCAGCTTGGGCGGCGGTGTCCGTGGAATCATCACAACATTGCTTTATAAACATGGCATACTCTATTGTGCCGGAAATTTCATGAGAGTTTCCGATACAATCAGTTGCCGCAATATTGCCGCTTATGTTCTTCAAAAACAAGATACAAAGAAAGACGACAATGAATTATCCATTTCAATATATCCGAATCCAAATCAACAGGATTATGTCTCGATCTCATTCATGCTTGAGCAAGCAGGCGAAGTAGAAATATGCCTCACAATGACTGATGGGAGAATTCTGGAATGTTTCGGTCAAGGTCATTATGAAAAGGGTCTGCATCAGATCACAAAATCATTGCATAATGGCATTCCATCAGGACACTATCAATGCATGTTGCAACATAATGGAAATATCAGAACAGTACCGATGAACATCATTCATTAATTCGGGGGATCATATGTTAGAGCAAGTTTCCAATGTACAATGTTGTGGGCGATGGATAATTGTATGTTCAATACTCTTTGCCCAACCCATATATGCTCATAAAGAGCCCACCCATCAATACATCATAAGAGAAGCATATTCCTTACTCAAAAAACATCTTGGGAAATCAATTCCTGAATTTGATTATCACATTCTCGGAATTGATGGAATGGGAAGAGAAGGTGAATTTCATGATAGTAATGCAAATCCATGGGCATATTCCACTCTATGTGGTGGCGCATGGAGCGAAGACCATCATGATCCAATTCGCTACATGCATGAAAAAGAACTCTTGTTCAAGAAAGGCATGTTCACGAGCATCAATCATTTTTGGGATCCAGATCAACAATCAAATGGCTTTAACAATAGATTCGCATTACATATACCTTGGAATCCATGGCCAACCGGATTGTTTCAATGGAATATCTGCTCACTCGCTAGAACATATTCGTCTGATATTGAGCATGATTTGATGGCATATAAAAAAGCCATGATATATCTTTCCAGCAACAATTATTCACCCCGTTTGCATGAATCTTTCACGTTTACACATGATGACAAAGAATTTCCTTCTCCGGGGCATTTCGAATCTTCGCTCTTTGATTGGTATCATGGAGATTTCAAGTATGATGATGTAGTGGTTGAATCAAACAAAAAGAATATCATTTACTCAATCCTTGGAAGAGTTGCTCATCTTCTTGGTGATATGTCTATCCCGGCTCATGCAAAATGCGATGAACATGGTCTTTGGCATGATCCCTATGAAGATGCCATGAACTATGTTGAATGGGAAGGTAATAAAGAATCACCATGTATCGACATGAACAAAAATATCCCTGCTTCACCATCAAGAGTTGAATATTGGGATCATCAAAAGGTCTTTTGTGACAAAGGAAGCATTGTGCTCCCTTCATGCGCGATGTTTCAAAGTAATCCATATTGGACATACTTCTACACCACGGCTCAAATTGCCGATCACTTTGCAAGCAATCGTTTTGATGGTGATGATGAATACTTGCATGTAGGAGAAATAGCGTCCGTAATCAATGGTTCACATACGGGACCAACAAAAACACATTTTGTGGATGGTCACCCTGCTCTCAGCGGATATGCTCGAAAAGATGAAGACATCAATGCCATTCGTGACATGACATTCCCCTATGTCATTAGAGCCACTGCAGGACTTCTCTATCAGATAGCATTGGATTTTTCTTTGATAAATCCCAAAGGTTCAAAATGTCCTATGATATTGCATATTCAAGATGGAATATTAAGTGCTCCTCATTATGTATTCGAATCGTCAGATAGCATTATCATTGGTGATATACAAAAACCATTATTCATCACTTCAAAAGTCAAGCAGGTCAAAATCACCGCAAATAATGTCATTAAATTCAATCCACAGATTCATGTACAATCAGGAGCGACTCTCCATGCGAAAAATGAAGAATGTTCATCATGCTATGATGATGCACCCGGCTTTGCTGTGAAAGCAGTGAAAGAACACATCGATGATACACAAGCCGAGTTCAGATTACTGTCTACATGGCAAGATGAGAAAAAAATTGAATCAAGTTGTTGCAAGTCTGATCCGATTATATCTCTACGATGCATGAATGATAAGGGGGAGATTTTGTTGGAACGAGGGAAAGAATACCCTATTTCAGAATCAAACATCAATTCATGGATTGAATCTCAGAAAAGCGGGATATATGCTATCAAACTTGAAAGCATGCATGGGAAGAAAGAAATGAGAATCATTGCCAGATTATAATACGGATTCAGCAAGTGCTATTGCGATGCGATCTGCAGGGATGAGTTGCAAACCATCAAATGCTCGAGACAATTTTGCTACATTCCCTTTTGGAAGTAGTACGCGGGAGAAACCAAGTTTTTGTATTTCAGACAGGCGTTGTTCGATTGATGATATTGATCGAACTTCGCCAGTCAATCCAATTTCACCCATGATGACCATGTCTTTTTCAAGTGGATTGTCTCTGAGTGAACTTACTAGTGCGGCTGCCATGGCAAGGTCAACTGCTGGATCATTGAGTGTCATGCCACCCGCTATATTCACAAATACATCAACTTCTCTAAAACTAATTCCAAGTCTTTTCTCAAGCACGGCTATGATCATCTGTAAACGGCGATTGTCAAAACCTGTGGCTGTTCTTTGAGGATTACTATACCCGGTGGAAGTTACCAAAGCTTGAACTTCAATCAATAATGGTCTTGTGCCTTCGATTGTTGCAACTATGGCTGTCCCGGATTGACTATCGGTTCTTTGAGAGAGAAAAATCTCAGATGGATTTGGAACCTCGCGTAATCCATGTTCATCCATATCAAAGATTCCGATTTCATTTGTAGAACCAAATCTGTTTTTGATGGCGCGAAGAATGCGATATGAATATGTTTTCTCACCCTCAAATTGAAGCACGGTATCCACCGTGTGCTCAAGGACTTTGGGTCCGGCAAGTGCACCTTCTTTCGTTACATGTCCAACAATGAAAATCGCAGTACCGGTCTTTTTTGCAATCTGCATCAACAATGCAGTACACTCACGCACCTGAGTGATGCTGCCGGCGGTTGCATCAATGTTTTCGCTTCTCGAAGTTTGAATTGAATCAATAATCGCAACCGTTGGCTTCAAGGTTTTAATGGCTGCTGCTATTGTTTCAATATCCGTCTCAGCCATTACTTGCAATGTATCAGGAATATACTGCAATCGCGAAGCTCGCAATTTTATCTGCTGCAATGACTCTTCACCTGTTACATATAATGTATATTCCGGATTGAGATGTCTGCACATTTGCAACATCAAAGTGGATTTACCCACACCAGGATCACCTCCCACAAGAATCAATGAACCAGGAATGATTCCTCCACCCAGAACTCTATCAAACTCAAGTATGCCTGTGGTGATTCGTTTGTCTGATAATACTTCCACTGTTCCCAATTGTTTTGCCACTACATTTGATGACCCCGATTTTTTCAAACTAATGGACTTCTGATCAGTGATTGTCTCTTCCACAAAACTATTCCACTCACCACAATTATGACATTTCCCCTGCCATCGTGAGCTGACAGCCGAACATTGTTGACAAACAAATCGTGTACGAGTTTTCACAAACATTACTCCTTTTTCAGAAAATTACTCAATTCCCGGGAGATGTCTATTCGGCAAATCCACCACGGTCTCAACAATACGGAACTTCCGTATCTTTGCTTTGCAATACTCACATAGGTTCTCAATGTTTCAAGGCTTTGATAAATCAGCTTTTCGATTTCTGAAGGAATTAAAAAACAATAATTCTAAAGAGTGGTTCACGCAAAACAAATCACTTTATGAAACCGCTCTACGTGAGCCATCAAAACTCTTGATCAATGAAATGGATATGCTGTTCATAAAGCATATATTACCTTATGAGGCAAATCATAAAAAATCTCTATTTCGCATCAACAGAGATATCAGATTTAGTAAAGATAAGTCACCATATAAAACGAATATCGGAATAACGTTCCCGATATATCGCCCGCAAGCAAAAACACAACATGCATCGAAAACAGAAAAACCCGGAATATATGTTCATATTGAACCGAAAGGATGCTTCATAGCGGGTGGATTATATATGCCGGATGGAAATCAATTGAAGGCTATCAGACAAAAAATTGAATCTGATTGGAATGTGCTTCATCAGATTCAAAAAAGTAATGCCTTCAAAAAAGCATTCCCAAAAGGACTATTGGGAGAAAAGGTGAAAACAATGCCAAGAGGTTATGATCCTGAGCATCCCGGCAAAGAATATTTGAGGATGAAGCAATTCATCGTGATGGAAGAGATCAAAGATGATATGATCTTGAGCAATCAGCTCATGAAAGAAATACTTTCAAAAGCAAAAGCAATGGCTCCACTCATTGTCTTTTTGGATGAAGCAATCAATGATTAAGCTTCTCCTGAATCATCCTCAAGCATTGCAATTGCATCATCAACTGTTGGAGCATGTTCAAATAGCCAATCCAATTGAGAAATGCGAAGCAAACTCATGATGCGTTCACTTGCACCAACGAGAATGACAGGCGCTTCATGCTCATTCATTTGTCTGTGAGCAAGCAGCAAAGCACCCAAACCTGCACTGTCACTTTGCTTCACATTAGAGAGATCAATGATCAATGCCTCGACTGTAGGCTGACAAATAATGAGAAACTCAGCTTTGATTTCAGGTGCATTATTCGCATCAAGTATCTCTTCCTTGAGTGTGAAAATAGTAATGGCATCCTGATGTTCTATAGAAAAGCGCATGTATGTTCCGTTGGTTAATGAATATGCAAAATTCAACAAAATGCATGATTTCACAAAGACATGATTATTAGAGTATAGAAGTTCATGAATAATCCGCAATCAATTTGCATCATAAGGCTGACATCCTTGGGTGATATCGTCTTGCTCACGCCACTCATACGCGCGCTGAGAAAGGGATTCCCCAATGCTCGAATCGATATGGTCATTTCCGAACATTGTGCGGAAATCATGAAATTCAATCCAAGAATAGACAATCTGCATATCATCAATACCAAACAAGGGACTGTTAAAGTAATAAAGCAATGGATGGAGCTTAAGAAATCCATGCCTACTTATGATTTGGTAATTGATGTGCACGATTCGCTCCGCAGCAAATTCATGCGTATTGGCTTAGGAAAGGAAGTAACTGTCTATGATTCCGCTCGATCTCTTAAGCGGAATTTGGTCAAAAACAAAATGCGAATTCCCATCGATTCAATCATTCCTGTTCCACTACGATACTTTTCGGCTGTGAAGCAATATCCACAAATCAAACCTGATGAACATGGTTTGGAATTTTGGTTGGAAACAGATAAAGAACATCAAAACTACCCCATAAACAGAATTTCAGAACCAAAGCAGATTCTCATTGCCCCGGGAGCAAAGCATGCCACGAAACGCTGGCCCATTGATAAGTTTGTGAGATTGATACAGTTGCTGAAAGAATGGCATCAAGCACCAATTGTATTGATAGGAGGTCCGGATGATACATCACTTTGCGATGAAATTCAACAAACAGTGGGATTTCCAATTGAAAATATCGCCGGTACATTGAACCTGCATGAAATTGCTTCATTGATGGACAGCGCATATTGCATCATTGGAAATGATTCCGGGCTCATGCATGTCGCCGCCGCCAGACATATCCCTGTCTTAACAATGTTTGGCAGCACAGTTCCGGAATTTGGATTTACCCCATATCACACACCCAATGAGGTTATCTCATTGGATCTCCCATGCAAACCTTGTACCCATATAGGCAAAGAGAAATGCCCTCTCGGACATTTCTCCTGCATGAATGACATAACACCTCAAATGGTGTTCGAACATGTTCAAACTTTACTTGAGCGTCAAAGTCCAATCATATATTGAACACCAAATGATACTGAAAACATCGTTCCATTCAAACTCTGCAAATTCGATGTTGGATAATACTCATCCTTGAACACTTTACTTAGCATCAAACCTATATGTCCATGAAGATTTAATTGCGAGCCGGAACTCTTCATCACGGGATATAAATATCCAATTCTTGGTTCCAAAATCATGTTCATGCCATTCTTACCATCACCAACCTTAGTAGTTGGTGCTTGATTAGAACCTTGAAAATATGACCAAGTTTCTTCTTCTTCAATGTCCTGTGTGTTATTATGTCGATGATATCCCATTGGCAAACCAATAGCCACACCCAATGTAATATTCTCGACTTCTATTCCCGGGGTAATCATCAAATAATTGAATGTTCTTGTATAGTCATTTGCACCCGAGGTATAAGTGTTTTTATAGTTTGCCAGTGAGATATCGGTTATTAAACCAACATGCCCTTTCTTGCTTATCGGATAATTCAGGCTCAAACCAAGATCAGGAATGCCTGAGAATGTCATGCTATGCTCCTCTGTTCTTGAATCATTGGAAAAAGAAGACATACGAGACCAAGCATGAACACCAATCAGAATTGGCTTATGAGTCTGCTTTTCTTGTGCAAATGCAATATTAAAAAGGCATACTGCAATCATAAATGGTAGGAGTATTCTCATTTTGATTAACCTTTGGGGAGATATAAAAATTCATGTATTTTAGCACCGAAACAAAAATACACTCAAAAAACACAAATCACAATCTTAAAGAAGTCTGTTTTTGTGATATATTTGAGTTCCATATTTCTAGAACATGTCTGAGTTGATTTGGGGAAATCTCTAATGCATATTAGCATTTTCTTCATCATAACATTCTTGATTGCAACAACTACTACTATCAAATCACAAGGATTTGATTGGGTATATTCTTGGAATTCGCCATTCAAAGCTCCAAAGCTCTTTATTGGTGCTTATGTCGGAACAGGTATCTCTTCTGAATGCGTTTCAGATGATGTCTTTTCAAAAGAAATTTCTTGCTGCAAATTTGATGGTGGTACAGGAAATGCAATCCGCACAGGCATCATGGCTGAATATTGGATTGCCGGAGACTATTCATTGCAAGCAACACTTGGTTATGGTTCCGAGTCAATGGACTTTGCTTATGAAAAATCTGACTCTATCTTAGTCTTGGAAAAATCGGGAAGATATGCACCAAAAAACATGAAACGTATATTTGATTTAGCATATACGGGGCAAACAGTGGACTTTGGTCTGATTGGTAAAACAAGAATTGCATCAACGCATTTTTCTATAGCCACAGGATTTTCTCTTTCAGCGCCTGTTTCTGCTTTCGAAGCGAATATACAGACCACCTATACAGTTGAAGGGCAGGAAATAAATCTTGAAAGAACATTTCCCACCATATTGACAGATGAAGTGGTAAGTAGATCAGCTGTCCTATTCAAACCAATGGTACGCTGTGAATATGACATTGCAGTTCAAAAGGGCATTTACCTCAAGGCATTCCTTCAAACAGACTATACCCTCAACTCGCGTGTGACAAATCCGGGGAATTGGAGGTCATTTACCATGCTTGGTGGCATAGCGATTATGTTAGGATATTACTAATACAATGTTCTGATTGAAAATTCGTTTGATACCGCGCTATTCACAAAAGTTTTGCCATGAAATCCTTTTTCTCATTGTTTTTTGCAATTCTTTGCTCCCTGATTCCAGCAAATGCCCAACCGAAACTTGAGGTCATTGGTGGAAGTACTTATGATTGGGGCAAAGTACCCTTTTCCAAAGGACCTCTAAAGGGCATCATCAAATTGAAAAATGCCGGGAATCAACCCTTAAAAATTGGAGAAGTCAAACCTGGTTGCGGTTGTACCACGGCACCTTTGGACAAAAAATATTTGAAACCCGGTGAAATGGCAACGATGAATGTCACGCTAAATCCTGGGTCCAGCTCTGGAGAACTGTTGAAGGGGCTTACAGTATCAAGCAATGACCCCAAAGTTCCAGTAAAAGCCATCACCCTTAAAGCATATATCATGAAGGCACTTCAAGTATTGCCTCAACCCTATATTGCCATTCCTCAATCAAATGTTGGGAAAGTGAGCGAAACCACGATGACATTGAAAAATACAACCGATATACCCATAAAGATCACGCAATTTATTGCTACCAAAGGAATTACGGTGATTGCCAAGTCAAAAAGCATATCACCCGGAGGTCAAATTTCAGTACAAGTTCGTGCCAAACCTAGCGTCAAAGGCTATTGGAATGGCTCTATTACGTGCATGACGAATCATCCTGATCTTCCGGAGATGGATGTGATCGTATATGGGAATGCTCTGTAATTCGGGATTTTCCGTATTTTTGAATAATTACATTTTAAGTTTTTCACCGTTTATCGACAGGTGTTTTCATGAAACGTTTCTTTTTGACATGCTTTGCGCTCTTGCTTTGCGCAGGAACATTAGCATTTGCACAACCAAAAATCACCATCATTGGCGGGGATACCCAAGATTGGGGTAAAGTCAAGCCAAAAGACGATCCTTTGAAAGCAACAATAAAAATCAAAAATGAAGGCAATGAAATGCTCAAGATCACAGATGTTCGTCCCGGTTGTGGATGTACAACTGCACCTCTTGACAAAAAAGAGCTCAATCCTGGTGAGATTGGATCAATGGAGGTCACTCTTAAGCTTGGAGCCACTTCCGGTTTGATGACAAAGAGCATCACCATTAGCAGCAATGATCCACAGAATGCAACGAAAGTGCTATATCTCAAAGCAGATGTTGTGCGTCCGCTTCAAATCCTTCCAACACAATATTTTTCATTCGGAGAAATGACTGTTGGTACAAAATCAGAAGCAAAGTTGATTATCCGCAATACATCCACTCAGGATATTGTATTGTCCAATTTTGAAACAGTGGCAGGCATAACATTAAACCTCACTAAACCTACAACCATTCCAGGTGGTGGAGAAGTTGAACTCATAGCGAAAGTATCACCTAATGAAAAGGGATATTTCAATGGCGTAGTGAAAATGAAAACAAATCATCCCGACTATGCAACTTTGGATATCATTGCTTATGGCAATGTGAAACCATCGGTGGTTGATCCCAAATAAGGAATATGCTCTCAATCAAAAAGGCGACCATTGGTCGCCTTTTTTCATTAAAAGATACGGATATGTCCAATCAGAGGAAGTGGCTTCATATTCCCCTGCATAACATTGATGATTCCAATGATGGAAAATATGATGGCTGAAAGATAAGCCAAGCCACTAATCAATCCATCAAATGGTAGTAAGGGAATATAACTTGCTACACTTGACAAAACATATAAGAGACATACATTCAACCCTTGTTTCACATGATACTTTGCAAAACTAGAGTCTCCGCCAAGAAATAATGGGATGAGAATAAGTATGCCTAAATATGCACATATTGCCTTCCATTTATTTGATGAAATATCGGAAGGATTTGCATAAGCAATTTCATCTTCTTGAAAAGAACTCATGAAATAGTAACTCCATAATAATGTAATCCCAAGTTACTGCAAACTTGGAGCAATAACAAACCCCACTTGTTGTATTGTTGATTTTTCGCGAAGTTTGTCATATTCATATAATCATATCGGCTATTCAATGGAACGTTTTCAATCATTCGGACAACTCCTTTTACGGTTGATCATTGGATCTTCATTTGCATTTGCGGGAATAGTAAAAATTGGTGCTGATAATCCCAAGCCACCGGCTTTTGCGATGACTGCAAATCTTCCAATCGCTTTGTTTGGGATAGCACTTCCTTGGATTGAACTGATATGTGGAATTGCTTTACTCATCGGGTTGGAATTGTCCGATCCAAGATTGCGTAAACTTGCAAAGATCTTGATTGGATCAATTTTCATTGCAGCAGCCATAGATAAAATTGCGAATCCCGATGCATTTGCAAAAAGCATCAATAATTTTCACTTGCTTCCCTATGCGGCTTTAAATGTTCCTGCACTTATCTTACCTTGGGTTGAGATCATCACCGGAGCAATGCTATTATTCTCATATAAAGAAAAAGCAGCATCATTTCTCATTTCGGGTATGCTGATTGTTTTCATCATAGCCATTTTGACTGCAATAGCAAGAGGGTACAATATTGATTGTGGATGTTTCGGCGAAAGTTCTCCTGCGGCAGCAGCTGAAGTGACAAAAGTAGGTTGGGCAAAAGTGCTGGAAGATGCTCGTTGGCTCATTGCTTCGCTCTACATCTTCCTCACTTCAAAAGATTCTCTCCATACAGAGGAATAAATGGCTCATTGGCTGATTGTTGGTTTGGGAAATCCCGGAGAACGCTATCATTCAACAAGACATAATATCGGCTGGATGATTGCTGAGGCATTTGCAGAAAAAAAGCAAGTGCAATTCAAAAAGGGTCGAGGCAATTGGCTCGAAGCTGAGTGTGCAATCAAAGGGGAAAAAATTTCTCTCATGCTACCCGAAACATACATGAACAATTCGGGTCAGGCGGTTGGTGAATTCATACGGTATTATAAAATCCCGTCCGAGCATGTTATCATGCTTGTTGATGAATACAATTTCCCCGTCGGTAAAATGCAAATGAAACAAGGTGGATCAGATGGTGGACATAATGGAACTTCATCCATGATTGCGCATATTGGTCCGGCATTTTGGAGATTCAGATTTGGAATCGACAAACAATTTGGTCCGGGAGAAATGGCTGATTATGTTCTCTCAGCTTTTCGTCATGATGAAATCGAATCGCGTAATGCAATGATTGAACGGGGAGTGAAAGCATTGAACATGTTTTTCACGGGTAATCATGCAAGAGCATTGCAACACATTAATTCAGACAAACCTTTATAGCACTTCCAGCAAAAAAGATATTTGCACCATGCCCTCCATGGTTTTAGGATAATTGATTCCCTGTGCTGCTTTCAATAAACAAGCATCAACTTCCGGAATGTTCAATTCTGAATCAGCAAGTGATATTTCAGTTACGCCACCATCTTCCCCATAAATCACAAGCATTTGCACTGTGCCTTGCAAATGGAAATACTTAGGAAGAGCTTCCGCATAGCATGCAAGCATTGTTGATAATTGTTGTTCAACTGAGAGTTTATAAGATTCCAAGATTGCATTGTCGGTTACTTTCTCAGTCATAACAGATCCAACGCTAATCAAACCCTCTTCATCATGCGCACCTGCTTCTTGATAATTGCATGCAGCTTCAACTTCAACTTCATTGGTTCTTGCCAATTGCATGCCGGATGAACTTGCAACCAATGTACCACCAATGGATAAATTTAATGGTTGATACATAATTGCAGGATTCAACTTTTTTCCGATCACACTACCTGTTACACCAAAAGCCGTATAGGGTGTTTGCACTCCATAACGCTTGCCAAGTTTTGTGATTTCCGTGATGCGTTGATTTGTTCTTTCATATACATTATAATCAATCAACAAAGCAATGCGTTGTTTTGCCCATAGATAGGGCAATGCTGTATTTGCAGATGATTGTTTGATAGATGATACTTCAATTGTTTTTGCAAATGGTATATCGCCCATCATGCCTGTAATTACAATGCGACCTTTGGGTTTTCCTTTGAATTTCCCGAAAATCATGACAGGTCTTTCAGAATATAAATCGGGATAACTCGCGGGTTCAAGCTCAATTGCATTGAAGCCATCAAATCCTACTTTCAATTTTGTCAATGCAGGATATTGAAGTGTCATTGCAATTTGTTCAGCTTGGGCATCCATTACCGAATGAGAACCTTCAATCGACATTGGTTCAGCCATCGTCAGTCTTGATATCGCATCAAAAAAACGCTCATTGCTTTCTTTTCCGGTGGCAATCGCAAAGATGTTTGCATCTTGTAATTGTTTTGAAACTTGTTCAAAAATATCTGTGCTAGCATCTACAAAACCATTCGAAAGAATGATGATTGTTCGTGGGGTCATTTGCTCGGATTGAGTTTGCACAAGAAGATTCGATAGTCTATCGATAAGCGCAATTGGTTCCAATCCTTCTGTTTCTTGGACCCGATTTACATAAACATTTGCTCTTGACAATACCTCTTTGGTGCAAAAGACAGAGGTATCACTTAACTGGATATTTTCATTTCCAAAATGTTGAATGTTTATGCGATCACCAGAGTATAAGCCCTTTGAAAAAGCTTTCCAGAATGAAGCTGCAGCACCGGTCTCCAAAGATGATGAATCACAAAGTATGATATATTCATGCGAATGCATTGAATCACGGAGACGCTTGGTTGTAGGCGGATGGAGTGTCAGTAAAAAGAATTTGTCATTATTGTCTTCATATAACATCAAATTTTCACGAGGTGCATTATCTGCAAATTGATATGAGACAGAAAGTGTTTGACCTGCATATTCTTTGCCGAGCGAACAGATGAATTCACTTTCGCTTTCTTTCACTTCAAGTCCATTTGCAGTACATGCATGCATGGTCCCGCCTTTTGACACACGAATGACTGATGAAAACTTTCCTGAAGGATATTCTTTCATTTCTGTAAAACTTGTATCGCTAAATGTATCGCGATACAAAGGAACAACATCAAGAATCTTCAGATAATATGGTTTAAGTGGCTTTGGAAGTGTAAGAGTATATTTTCCCTCGGTAGGTTTCATGATTTGTGTATAACGAATCTCATAATACACCGTCATGCCAGGCTGTATGCCGGAAACATGCATTTGAAAAGCATTTGATTCATTCCAATTCAAAAAGAAAGGATCGACCTTCTTTTTTGCTTGTTCATAAATCTCACGAACCTTTTCTTTGTCCTGCATTTCTGCTTTGTACGATTGATTTCCAACTTTTACAATACCACCATGAATCATGATGGAAGGATGAGCTGGCATTAGCAGAGAAGCTTCAATGGTTGTTGTGCCGCGATACACAAAACTCTGTTTTATGATACATTCGGTGATGACGCCATTCACATGAGCTTGAATATGCGTGGAGTCTGGAATCAGCGAATCAATATCCGATGCATCGCTATTGACAATGAAACGGGGAAAAGGGATGTCTTGAGCCGATATTCGATGGGGAATCGAATACATACACATGAACACAAACACTATGTATAATCGGATCATTGAATCTCTATAATGGATTGAACTACTTGACAAATATACCGATTCCGCATGGGAAGACATTGATTTTGCAAGATCATCACATTCAAATCTTGATTTCCCAATGAATGTCATGGGTTTTGGCGTCAACTTCCATGCGAATAATCATCGATTCTTCTACCCTTCCATATGCTCGTGAATAGACTGCCGGCAAGATTTCCCAAGCGAATCCAGACAATGAATTGAGTGTTATGGTTGTACCCAATGGACTGATCAATTGCACAGTGCCGGCTTTGATTTGACTAGCTTGAATGCCCGGAACGCAATGAAACTGAACGATTTTACGCAATTCCACCTTACATGAATCATGACCTTTGATTCCAAGTGGCGAACAAATCATGTTTCGCATATGTGGTTCACCATAAGCATGATGTATTCCCCTCCAAACCGTCTCATTGAACATTCCGTCTGCTTTTGCTTGATCGGGTTTCATCCAGAACAGTAAATCTCCTGGACCTTCCATCCAGGTATTCTGTTCTTTTCCCGGAATGATCAATGTGGAATGCATCGTGACTGATCTTCCGATATTTCTCATCAATGGAGAAGCGGTATACCAAAATGTTCCTGGATCTCCAAGAAACTCCTCGCCATTCACACTGAGTACAAATGACAATTGGTCATTGTGGGCATGACCGCCCTTGCCTTTTTGTCCGGTGGGACCTGCTCGCATGATGGCAGTATAGCGCTCATGTTTCATGGTCCAAAGTCCAAAAGCAGGAAATGAATGCATACGTGGATACGCTTCAGAAAATGGAATTGGCAATAATGCAGAATTCAATGAAACAGGTTCAGTCTGAATGATTGATGATAAAATTTGAAATTCAATCGCTCCATTTCTAAACAGCAATTCCGGCAATTGCTTTTGCAAAGCCGCGCATACCAATCCGAGTGTTGGTCTGCAATCCAAAGTATCAGCAATCCACTCATAGTGCTCATCTGCCTTTTTGCTAGGATACATCGTTTCCACATCAGGCAATTCATAACGAGGATTAAGATTGATATATGTGTTTGGTGCTTCTGTTGCATCAACCCATGAACCATTTGGCGTGATGCGAAAACAATATCCACTGTCATTGTCACCAATATTTGGTATATGCACATCATCTATCATTACATTCATTAATCCTTCAAATGCCTTATGGACTTGATTCTTTATTTCATGTAATGCTTTTTTGAATTCGGATGGTGTAGCTGGCTGAATTGTTGCCGACAAAGACCGGTGATGAATTGGGCTTGTACAAATTTTGTCTTTCTCTTCAGTCGTATATGAAGTTGCAATTGCCAAAATGATTGATACCATTTCCAAAGAAAAACCATGATATGGAATTGATGCCTCGAAGTTCAATCCATCTTGTAAAAATTGCTGACTAGCCTCTGCGGCTGCTTCTGCTATAGCAAAACGAATCACTGCGCAATATTCATCAGTCAAGGGAAGTCCGCGAAGGGCAAAGAGCATTCCTGCAAGATTCGCCAAATAGTGATTCCCTCTATTCGTTGGCGACCACTCCGGATGGTCCATGATATGCACAACATGTTCATGAAGCGATCTTCTGAAGATATAAGAAAATTCAGCATCCCATTCAATGCCAATGCTTCTAAACAAATCATAAGCAATGAGCAGATTCATGATGCGCAAACCGCAATCCATTGAACTTTTCCAGTGCACTCCAAATCGTGGAGGATTATGAGCAATGAAATCCAATGTCTGAGTGCGGAAAACATGCGCATAAAATTCTTTGCTTCTGGATGGCATATCTTCTTGTTCAGACAAAACTGCGGCACATGCCAAACCAGGGGCATGCGTGAATCTGCCTAATTCCCAAGGAACTTTGATGTCCGAACCCCTCTTTGAGCCATAAGCAATCTCACTATAATGACTCATTGCATCCCATCGAAAACCTGATTTGCAATCAAGTTGCCAATCAATCGGATGATACAGAATTCTATCAGTTCCCTGCTTCAATCCAAAAGGAGAATTCATGAGCACATCTAGTATTCTCGCAGATTCCGGATAATTCGATGAAGTAACAACTTCCTTCAAGCGTGCATGATGATCTTTTCCGGGGATAGTCATGTTCACCCATCCACTATCCAAAATGGAGAAAATTGACTGACTGTGATTGTCAGCCAATGCTTTTATGGACAATGCATGAGTGAATAATGAATCGCCTTCCGGCATGAGCACGATCGGAGGAAGATCAGCGAATGGAAATGCCTCGGCATATGTACATACCCTTTTGTCTTTCATGGCTTCAAACCAAGCCCCACTCTCTTTGGCGAGCTTACGATAGACTTTAGAAGCCAATTGGCTCAATGGAACCATCCGAAGTTGTTTGATGAGATCTTGCATGCTATTTCATGAATGCTGAATGGAAGGAATTCACCTATTATTCATATCCGTTTTCGTGCCATTTTTTTTGATTTTGGAAACTTGTCAAATCGATATAATGTTTTCATCTCAATCTCAAACATAGTAAATCACCACGGATTAATCTGATGCATCACCCCCAAATTGAAGATCTTCGTTCCAAACTGATCAATCACGCTTTATACAACTCACTTTCAAACGGTGATGATATTCGTAGATTCATGGAAACTCATGTATTTGCAGTATGGGATTTTATGTCCTTACTCAAATCATTGCAAAGAAATCTGACTTGCATTGAAATTCCATGGATGCCTAAAGGCGATCCAGAGATACGCCAACTCATCAATGAAATAGTACTTGGTGAGGAATGTGATGTCAATGAACATGGCATCGTGATGTCTCACTTCGAAATGTATCTACAAGCAATGCAAGAACTTGATTGCAATCTAATCCCGATTCATACTTTCTTGGATTCGATTTCAAAAGGTATTCCAATCCGTGAAGCCCTGATGCAGGCAAATGCTCCGAAAGGTGCACAAGATTTCGTGAACCACACATTTTCCATCATTGAGACAGGGGCAGTGCATTCAATCGCAGGAGTATTTACCTATGGTCGTGAAGATCTCATCCCCGGAATGTTCCTCTCCATCATCGATGCATTACAGAAGGACGGTGTAATCCGAGCTCCAAAACTTCAATACTATGTCCAAAGACATATAGAAGTTGATGGCGATCATCATTCACATCTTGCCATTCGCATGGTGGAACTGCTCTGCAATGATGATATCAAAAAGTCAGAAGCCCATCAAGCAATCATCTCGGCATTGGAATCAAGAATTGCACTTTGGGACTCCATCATCGCATAAAAAAAGAGAGAATTTAAAAGACCTCCCCTGCGGCCTCGTAAATTCTCTCATATCCTGGTCAATTCGTTCTGCATCATTCGATCAGCCAAAGATCTTCCCCGATGCAAAACAATAGCAATCTGCCGTGGCAGAATCTTACTTATTGAACTACTGCAATATAGTGTGTGGCTTGATAAATCACTCTACTCATTATCTACACATTTGCCCATTTTTTACAGAAAATCAAATTTTCGTTGACTGACTATTCAAGGACTTACACATGACATCATTCCCTTGGGAGTAAAATCAGTAATTTTGTTTCATGAATGTTCTCATAAATGACCCTTATGCCGCATTGCGGTTCCCTTCTTTCCGCCGTATTCTCATTGGCAGACTTTTCCTGACGCTAAGCATTCAAATTCAGGCGGTATCCATAGGTTGGCTTTTGTATGTCAAAACGGGTGATCCATTGGCTTTGGGATTCAGTGGTTTGGCTGAGGCAATACCCTATATCATCACATCCATGTTTTCCGGTTATGTTGCAGATACAAAAAATAGGAAGCATGTATTGATGGCTGCGATGTTTTTTCTCTTCCTTGCATCGATTGGACTCTTGCTTCAGATTATGTCCGATTTGAATAGCACGCAATCCGGGCTTAATACCATTCCTTATTATCTTGCACTTTCATGCGTTGGTTTATCCCGAGGATTCATGGGGCCTTCTTTACAGGCTTTGTGGGCAGACATCGTTCCTAAAGAAGTATATCCGAATGCCGCCACTTGGTCGGCAAATCTGTTCAACTTTGCAGCAGTTGCCGGCCCTGCAATTGGTGGATTATTATATGGATTTTTGGGTGCCATTTCTGCCAATATTGCAGTATGCATTCTCATTATAAGTTCACTCACAGCATTTTCATTCGTACGATATACTCGTCCTCCACAGAAACCAAACACAGAATCATTAAGCAATAAATTAACCGCCGGATTGAAATTTGTCTTTTCGCATCAGGTTTTGGTTGGTGCAATGGCACTCGACATGTTCGCGGTATTATTTGGCGGAGCACTTGCATTGCTACCCGCTTTCACAAAAGATGTATTGTCACTAGGACCTGAAGCATTGGGTATTTTGCGAGCCGCACCTTTTGTTGGATCATTATTGATGGGTATGTATTTGGCGCATCATCCACCCGTTGAAAAGACAGGCAAATGGCTGCTCTTTGCAGTTGCAGGTTTTGGTGCATGCATGATTGGTTTTGCGATGTCAACACACTATTATCTTTCATTGATCTTGATTGCCGCCAGTGGTGCATTCGACAATATCAGCATGGTGATACGCGGCAGCATTGCACAATTGCTCACGCCCGATGAAATGCGGGGTCGAGTTTCTGCAGTCAATGGTATTTTCATCGGAGCATCAAATGAAATTGGCGCATTTGAAAGTGGTCTGGCTGCAAGAGTACTTGGGTTGGTTCCATCTGTCATTGCAGGAGGATCCATGACACTCTTGATTGTTGCATTCACATCATGGAAAGCCCCTGCCTTATCTTCATTTTCCATTCGTGAACATGGGATGAGAACAGCAGAATAAACCGAATCGTCAGCAACCCAAATATTCTTTGTAATTTGTGTTGCAGTAATAATGAAATCCACCTATACACATCTCTATGGAAGCCCATTTAGAAGGAATATCAAATATTCCGCTTGACAATGACATTCCACCTTCATTCACATTGGGAATTGAAGAGGAATACATGGTCATCGATCCATTGACATTTGATTTGAAATCACATGTCGATGTCGGTTTGCTCGAAAAAAGTCAATTACTTCTTCATGAACATGTCAAACCCGAAATGCATGGAAGCATGCTGGAAATTGGGACAAATGTTTGCAAGAACATCGTTGAAGCAAAAACTGAATTGACCAAAATGCGGTCAATCATTTGGGCATTATGCAGACAAAACGGACTCCTGCTGGGTGCAGCAAGCACCCATCCATTTGCTCAATGGGAAGATCAAGAAATCTATCCGGATGAACGCTATCGCATTCTGATCCGAGATATGCAAATGCTTGCTCGTTCACTTGTTATTTTTGGGATGCACATTCATATTGGCATTGAAGACAGAAATCTTCAAATACAAATCATGAATGAAATGCGATATTTCCTTCCGCATATCTTGGCAATCTCTACAAATTCTCCTTTTTGGACCGGTCATGTCACAGGTTTAAAATCCTATCGATCCAAAGTGTTTGAAAATTTTCCACGGACGAATTTACCGGATGAATTTTCGAGTTATGCCGAATATCAAGCTTATGTGGATATGCTCATCAAAACTGGTTGCATAGACAATGCGAAGAAAATTTGGTGGGATATTCGACCTCATCCATTATATCCAACATTGGAGATTCGCATTTGTGATATTCCAATGCGCATTGAAGAAACTATCGCCATTGCGGCATTGTGCCAAGCCATTGTAAAAAAACTCTATACACTCTACACGAAAAATTTAAGTTTCAGAAGATATTCCCGTGCATTGATTTTGGAAAATAAATGGCGTGCGGTTCGCTATGGTTTGGATGGCAAATTGATTGATTTCGGGAAGCAAAAAGAAGTCTCCACCAGAGATTTGATTAGAGAATTATTGGAATTCGTTGATGATGTTGTGGATGATCTCGGCTCAAGAAAAGAGCTTGAATTCATACATGAAATTCTTGAAATGGGAAGTGGCGCAGACAGACAAATCAAAGTATATGAAGACACCAAATCATTTGATGAGGTAGTAGCATATATTCACAAGCAAAGCACGATGGGCTTGCATGATGATGTTGGACCATATATCAAAGACATGCATTGATCATGCAAACATTTCGCACAAAAAACCCCAACTTTCGTGAAACAATTCTTGAACATTTGAATAGACAAGAGTTCATGAAATCCATTCATGCAACACTCACTTCCATCGAACTTGGTAGAGTTGTCGCTGAAATTCCTTTGGAACAAATGCATCAGCAACAAATTGGTTTGGTGCATGGCGGTGTGACTGCAACGATAGCTGACATTGCTGCTGGATTTGCTGGATTCACACTTGTTGCTCCGGATGAACATACGGTGACAGCTGAAATCAAAGTGAGTTATCTTCGACCGGGGAGAGGTACATTGCTCAGAGCAATTGGCACAGTGATAAAACAAGGTACATCCATGCATTTTTGTCAAGCTCATGTGTATTGCATTGATGAATTCGGCGAAGAACATTTGATTGCCCATGCAACTACCACGATGGCAATCATCAAACCACAACACATTGGGGCATCATGAATACTCAAAAAGACTTCACACCCACATTAGGTTTAATCACAACAGTTTCAATTGTTGTTGGCGGAGTGATTGGTAGTGGAATCTTCAAGAAGCCTGCAAGCATGGCTTCTCAGCTTGGCTCACCTGAATGGCTTTTGTTCATCTGGGTTTTGGCGGGTATGCTCACATTGTTTGGCGCACTCACAAATGCAGAAATCGCAAGCATGATTCCCAAAACGGGTGGGCAATATGAATTCTTCAGAACAATGTATGGTGAATTCACCGCATATCTTTATGGTTGGTCAATGTTCAGCGTGGTTCAAACTGCATCGATTGCATCCATAACATTCATCTTTGCGGATTCCGTACATTCACTTATGCCTCTTCCACGACTTTCACCCGATTTGGAAGCATGGTCATTACATTTGCCATTTATTGGGTCTATTTTTCCGCTCAAAGATTTTGGCACCAAGATTCTCACAATTGTTGCAATACTGTTTCTTACTTATGTGAATTATCGCGGGGTGAATTTTGGTGGCACGGTTCAAGTGATGTTCACTTCACTGAAAGTACTTGCATTGCTCTTCATTGTGGCTATGGCATTCGCACTTGGCAATGGAGATTTTGCTCATTTTAGCAAGGATATTGTTTCAGTTGATGGCATTGGTGGAGTTCCAACTGACTGGTCACTGATTTCCGCGCTTGTGATGGCATTGTCCGGAGCATTTTGGGCTTATGATGGTTGGAATAATATCACCTATATAGCAGGAGAAGTCAAGGAACCGTCAAAAACGATTCCACGCGGATTATTTCTTGGAATGATGATTATCATTGCCGTCTATCTTCTCATCAATCTTGCCTATTTATATGTTCTTCCCATTGATGCAATGGCACAATCATCACTTGTTGCTGTAGATGTGGTAAAGGCAATTTTTTCTTCGATTGATCCCGGAATGGCTTCGCTTGCAACAGCATTCATTGCGATAGCAATCATGATTTCAACATTTGGTGCTTCGAATGGAACAATCTTGGTGAGTTCAAGAGTGTATTATGCGATGGCAAAGCAAGGATTGTTTTTTCGATCCATTGGCACTGTGCATCCACAGTATAAAACTCCCGCTAAAGCTTTGATCATACAAGGGATTTGGTCATCGATTCTGGTATTTAGCGGCACATTCGACACATTGACAGACATGCTCATTTTTGTTTCATGGATTTTTTATGCCATGGGTGCATTTGGAGTATTTGTCTTGAGAAAAAAAATGCCGGATCATCCACGACCCTATCGTGTCTGGGGATATCCCATCATACCCGCAATATTTGTCATCTTTGCCATTGGTTTTGTCTGTTATACCCTGTATAATGATATTGCGATGTATGTGGCAGGAACAACCCCCATCATCAATTCTGTTTTTGGCTTGGTATTGGTTGCATTAGGAATACCATTTTATCTGTATTTTCGCAAACAAAAGCACAATTCTTCTGAAGAATAATGAATACAACACTCTCAGTCTATTTTGGTTCGGATAGAACATATATAGCTCTTCTTAATACTGCAAGAGAAGGGATTGAGGTGATGCATGCAAATGTATTCCCGCAAGCTTTGAAGAGTGAATATGACATTCAGAATTTGTCGCAATTGATCATGAAAGATCTTGCCCCATTTCATGGGATGGTACAAGCCGTGAAGTTTAGCATTCCAATCGAGAAAGTTTATATCTATCAAGTACCAAATGCCGATCTTTCTCGAAAAATGGAAATCAGGGAATTGCTCAGTGCAGAAATTCAAGCGGTTGAACCAGGAAAATCACCCGATGATTTTTTAATTATGTTGATTCCGGGAAATACCTCTGATGATGGATCCAAACACATGCTTGCCGTACTGACCGATCTTTCACTTCTCAATATGTGCAAGGAATGTTTATCTGGTTTTAAAGTGCCAATTTCATTCACTCAGAACAGTCAATTTGCCGCGCATTCCGCTTGCATGACAAATTATCCCGAATATGCTGGTAAATCCATTGCCATTTTTGGTGTTCAGAAGCATTTCATCGATGTCAGTGTTCTGCATGCCGGCGAACTTGCATTTTATTCTCTCTACGGAATTCCCGAAGGTGAGGATTTTGGGTCAGTTTGTGTAAAGATTCTCACTTCAACCTTACCCACATATCTTCCTGATATACCATCCCCGGATCTAGTTCTGCTCTATGGCGAGGGACTAAGAAAGGATTTGCTCGATGTTTTATCTCAGGCGGTTACGAACCCCACACAAAGATTCAATGCATTTCGTTCACTGCTTTCATCAGGATCATTGGCTGTCAGTGCAATGTCATTGTGTAATAAAGCAGCACACTTGTTTCCTCCCGTCATTGGATCCTATTTAAAGCCATTGCAAGAAAAAGAAATCACCTATCTCTGATTACCTGATAAGCATTGCATGACTCATTTGATGTGATCCATCTTTCATCATCACATCAAGGAAATACATTCCTTGAGATAATCCCTCCAAAGTGATTATTCCGCCTGATACATCTCCGGATTCAAATTGCGCAACAATTGAACCTCGAATATCCATCACTGATATTCTGTGAATCAATTCTGAAGGCATATTCCAGCGCACAAGCAATTCACCATTTTCGACAACCAACATTGGAGCACTGCTTCCATTTGATTCCGTCATTATTGAACTTGTTGATGAAGGAGGTGTCACAAGCAAAATGAAACGAGTATTCGCATCACTTCCCACATACATTCTTCCCTGCGTGTCGAAAGTCAAACCCACAGGACGAGCCCATCCCCAATTTGAACTTTTTGAAGAGTCTGTCATGAATCCGGTAAGAAAATCAGAAGTAAAGTTTGCCGTTGTGTCAAATTCATTGTCAAAATCCAAATAAATGATTTTTCCTCCGGTGGCAGGCGTTCTATTCCATGATCCTCTCAATGCAACAAATACACCATTGCGATATCGTTCGGGCATCTTTGCATGACCAGATATCAAAGCCATTGGAGCGCTATGTGCTTGAATCAATGCTGCAGGTTGCACCATGCTTTGTACTTTTGAAGAATCAATTGCATTGAAAGGCAATAGTGATTTATAATCATTGGGCGATGAATTGGTTATTGGGAAAAATATTCCATGAGAATGAGCAAATGGATAACCATAAAAACCTTTCTCTCTCACAATATCTATCCATTCAGGCGGAATATCATTTCCTTGATTGTCACTTCCATTGTTTGAAGCCCAAACTCTACCACCGCGTAAGAGAAGTCCGACAGCATTTCTTACTCCCGTTGCATAGGTTGTTCTTCCCGATCCATCAAGATTCCATTCCTCAATGAGTGCTCTTTGAAAATCCTGCGAACCTGGTTCATCAGCTCTGCAAACATTGCAACGAGAACCGATGGACAAATACAGTTTTTGTCTGATGGAATCGATTAAAATTGTTCTTGTGGTGTGCCCTCCACCCGGCTGGGTTGCCCCTTCGGCAATTTGAGAAATGAATTCAGATCTGGTTTCATACACTCCATCGTTATTGAGATCCTGCAATCGAAGCACCGATCTTTCTTGTGCAGCATATACAGAACCTTTATAAAAGGCAATATCATGAGCCACCACATTTGAGGCAATGCGTACAATTGTATCAGCAATACCATCATTGTTTTTATCCGGTAAAGCAAAAATTGATTGAGCGGAAAGATCTGCAATGTGCAATGTATTGTCCGGACTCCATGTCATGAATCTTGGTTTTTGCAATGGACTGCCCGCATAAAAGACCGAGACTCTAAATCCCTCAGGAACATTCACTTGCGCATTTGCCGGAAGAACAGATCCATATCGCGAGGTTCTATCAATAACAACTTTTTGTAGTGGTTCGGGTTTATATGGCGTCATCATGGGCTTGTCTTGAGCAAAAGACTGCATGACACAGAAAATGAGGCAGAAGAAGAAATATCTCATGATTTGATTTCAAATGTGACTAATCGTAGTTTGCGGTGTTATTGTATCAAACATGTAAAACAGCATCCTTGGTTCAAATCTATGAAGAAATTATTGTACTTCTTCCTCATCAGCTTAGGTGGTTCTCTTACTACATTTTCTCAGCCCATGCGTTTTGAATCAAGAGGAATGGGCGGGGGTGCGGAATTCCATTCTTTGTCTATATCCCCTTTTTCCCCTTTTACGATGCGAGTCTCAGGGAGTTCTTCGCAATTATTCACAAGCATTGATCTTGGAGCCACATGGAATGCCATTCAACATGGGAACATTGCCGGTGGAGGATTTTCCGGGAAAGTGACATTTACTTCAAGTCCGCTTATTCAATATGCCATATCAGACCAAAAAGGATTACATATACCAGTGAAATCAACCGATGGTGGAAGAAATTGGATTCCTATCTATGATCCAACATTTGGTGGAGCATATTCCATACATGCAGATCCTGCAGCAACCAATCGACTCATTCTTTCTGATTATACCGATGTCTATTTTTCATCAGATGGAGGTGCCAATTGGACAATCGCATTTAGTGAATTGACTGAAGGGGCTGATGGTTGTTATATAGCAGGCGTCTTGTTTGATGGAGATTATATCATGGTGGCAACACAAGCCGGAATATACACTTCTGAAGATGGGGGCTTGTCATTCATGCAAGATCCATTTTATGATTTACCAATTGAAACAGGCATTATATCATTTCAATATGCTTCTAGTGGAAATCTATACAGACTCATTTGCTTGACCGGACCAATGGAAATTCTCTATCCCGGAATCGAAGCAGATGAAATCACAACCTTTAATGATCTCTTTGTCATGGATGTGATTAATGGTGTATCCGATGAATGGATTTCCAAAAAGAATGCTCTGCCTCAGGATTTTTTGCCGAATCAGTGCGTAATGGCAATCAATGATCCTTCAAGAATTTTTCTTTCAGGTACGGATGCTGCAGAGCAACCTATGATTGTACGATCTACGAATGGTGGCACGACATTTCAATCAATGTTCAAAACAACAAACAATCAGAATGTCACAACAGGTTGGATTGGATCAGGAAGCCAATGGAATTGGAGTCATGCAGGAACTCCTTTGACACTGGCCATAGCTCAGAAAAATTCTCAATATGTTGGTTTTGGTGATTATGCTTCCTTGCATATAACAACGGATGCGGGAGAAAATTGGAGACAGGCCTATACAAGAAGTGCTGATCAGAATCCCGCGGGGACACTCATTCCTACAAGTAAATCCTATCAGTCAAATGGATTGGATAATACAACCATCCATGATATTCTGCATGTAGATTCTTCAACTATCCTTGCCGGCATGAATATTGGTGGCATCATGCGTTCAACAGACAATGGTAGATCTTGGAATGCAATACAACTTCCCACAACTTTTGGCACTTGTTATGCATTGGAAATGGCGGGCTCAACAGTGTATGCCGCGATGTCAGAAAGAGCTTCTTTATATTCTGTCATCAATATCACAGATAGCATACTTAATACAGCAAAAAGTGTATTGTTACGATCCACCGACAAAGGAAATACTTGGTCTATCGCTCAAGAATTTGGATCAACTATATTCACACTCTGCGCTGATCCTCAAAAGCCAAATACCATGTATGCGGGTTTGGTCCATTCAACACAAGGTGGAATTCTTGTGAATGACAATGTAAATGGTAAAGGCATGTGGAAGAATCTATCAAATCCTCCGAGAACAGAAGGACATCCATATAGCATTGTGGCGATGAAAGATGGCACAATCATCACAACGTTTACAGCCAGAAGAAGTGGTTCGCAGCTGACGCAAAGCTCAGGCGTGTTTTCTACAGTAGATGGGGGAACAACCTGGAGTGATCATTCAATAGATGCAATGAAAGTATGGACCACTTCCATTTCAGTCGATCCACATGATCCATATAGAAATACGTGGTATGCTTGTACTTGGAGTAATCCATTGCAATCAACCGACAATTCGGGGGGTGTATATCGCACAACCAATCGAGGAAATTCATGGACGAGATTGCTTACACTGCCACAAGGTGATGGATATTCAGGGAATGTAAATGCATGCACAATGAGTCCCATACAACCATCGCTCATGTATGTTGGCACCGCAACACATGGACTCTATGCTTCGCAAAATGCTCAATCGGCAAGTCCGGTTTTTTCGGAATTGGCAATAATCTTTCCTGCAAGAGCTTCACGCACATTTTCTTTTCATCCAAATGCACAATGGGATATGCATATCGGTACTGATGGAAATGGTCTCAGATTTGGCACACATCAAATTCCTGCAATACCTGTTTTGAATGCATCAATTCCTGACAGAGACACGATTATTGAACATAAAAAAGGAGAGCGTCCCTTTCTTTCAATCCGGGCTACGCTACATTCAAAGCAAACAAAAACACAAGCCCAAGCACGATTTTCAAAAACTCGAGCATTCACGGTTGCAGACACCACAGATATAATGAATGAACAGGCCAATCATTTGCCATTCAATATTCTTGGAGGTGATGAGATTGTGTACATGCAATGTAGAATTGGAAACAATTCTGGATGGGGTTCATGGAGCGAAGCCATCAAAATTTCATTCAAGGAAATCAATACAAGTTCAGTGAATGAAGAATCTTCAATAACCGGAATTAGTCCGCATCCTGTAAAGGATGAGCTATTGATTCAAAAACCAATCAATCGTTCATACAGCATATATGCAATAAACGGAGCATTCATCATGTTTGGCATGACAAATACTCCGCTCGATGTGTCTTCATTGCCAACCGGCATCTATACTGTACGAATCACCGATGATGAAACGCTGCGCTTCATCAAACAGTGATCATTCTGCTCCGATGACTGGTAATTTCAGATTGGTGAATTGCTCATTGAATTTTTTTATCTCCACCAATTCCAAACCTTTGATTTGATCGAGTTCTCTTTGTATCAATCCGACAATGTATTTCACGGCTTGATATGTTTGCTCTGTGGGTTTTGCATCAGCAGATGCAATCGTTGAAGTCAATGCCGCTAATTTATTATTGAGTTTCATTGGGTAATTCAATAAATCTTGTCCTGCTTTGGCTTTGTTTTGCACCAATCTTTGCTCGATTGCAGATAATGTATCAGCAATTGCATTTCCAAGTTTTATGATGTCTTTAGTGATGGCGGTGTCTTTGACTTCCTTCTTCATTTTTGCAATCGCTTGATTGATGGAAGACTTCATGTCTTTTATCCTATTTACCGCTTTATGTGTTTCTGTGACTTTTTCATTTACTGAAACATGCAAATCATATTGCAGTTTTAAATCTTCAGTTGATGCCCCAATTGCGGATGCAATGTCAAAAGATTGTTTTCCTATCAGACTATCCCCTTTTTTTAATGAAACGGAATAGGTACCTGGAATAACTTTTGGTCCTCTTGTTGAAGCACCCCAAATGACAACCGGGGATTCCAAAGCAGGTGCTGTATGCATATCCCATACAAATCGATTGAGTCCTTTTTGCAATGGCAATGCCGCATTCTTTATCTCTTTGCCCGGCTCTGTATGATATATGCTTTCTGTTTGCGCCTTTTCACCCTTCACGTCTTTATCGGAAGAAAATTCTCTTAAAAGTGAATCCTTTGCATCACGAAATTGCATTGTGATTGGTTTATTGTCCGAACCATCCCAATGATAATATACCATGACACCATTGGGGAGATTTTCGCCTGTTTGCATTGTTGGTGAATACCATGAACCGCCATCCATTCTCCAACTCAATCGTGGTTTGAATAAAGTCAGACCTTTCGATTGATTGCTTGCATACTGTTGTTCTTTCGATGCTATGGATCGTAGTGGAGTGATATCATCCATGATCCAAAATGATCGACCATGCGTGGCAATCACAAGATCGCCTTCTCTTTCATGTATTGCAATGTCATGAATTGGAGTTCTTGGCAAATTGTTTTGCAATGGCATCCAAGTATTTCCATCATTTGTCGAAACAAACAATCCTATCTCTGTGCCTGCAAATAATAATCCTTGTTGTTGTGGATCTTCGCGAATGACGCGTGTATAAGCAAGTTCAGGAATCCCTTTTGTGATGAACTCCCATGAAGCTCCATAATTTGTTGTTTTTAGAAGATAGGGCATTCGATCATCGGCTGATTTATATCTTGTTGCTGCAATATATGCAGTGCCTTCACTGTAATGTCCGGCTTCGATGATTGAGATTAATGCCGGTTTACCACCATTCGGGAGATTTTTTGGAGTTACATTGCTCCACGTTTTTCCACCATCTCGAGTGACATGCACCAATCCATCATCGCTTCCCGCCCAAAGAATGTCTTTGTTTTTGGGAGATTCACTAAAGGAAAAAATCGTACAATATGTTTCCACGCCAGTATTGTCTTTTGTGATCATACCACCGGAAGCTTGCATTTTACTGGTGTCTTTTGTGGTCAAATCATCACTGATGCGTTCCCATGAATGACCATCATTCGAAGATTTGAATACATGATTTCCGCATGTGTACAAAATCTTGGGATCATGTTTTGAAAACACTATCGGATATGTCCATTGAAATCTATACGGATGCGTTGCAGCAGCACTCCCAACAACATTTTCGGGATAAACGCTCACATCTTGATCTTGCATGTTTTTTCGATTGAGGCGAGAGAGAAATCCTCCATAGTTTCCACCATAGATGATGTTTGGATCTTTTGGATCAACTGCGATATAACCAGACTCACCTCCCGCTGCAATGAACCAATCCGATTTATCGATTGACCAACCGAGTGAACGCGATGCTATGCCGATTGAAGAATTATCTTGCTGACAGCCATATACACGATATGGAATGTGATTGTCTGTCGTGACATGATAAAATTGAGCAGTTGGTATGTCAATGTCCGAATATGTGCTGCCACCTGTATTTGTGACAAATGCGCCACCATCATCAGCGATTATGAAACGCTCGGAATCATTCGGATCAATCCACATGTCATGATGATCACCATGCATCGTTCTCATGCCAGAAAATGTTCTGCCACCATCTGTGCTTCTGAACATTCCAACATTCATTGCATAGATTGTCTCAGCATTGCGTGGATCAGCCATGATATGAGAGAAATACCAGGGTCTTTGACGGATATTGCGATCTTCAGATACTTTTGACCAAGTGGCACCTGCATCATCACTTCTAAATAATCCGCCATGCTCATGTTCAATCATTGCCCACACGCGATCTCTTTTTGCCGGAGAACAAGTAATGCGAATTTTACCAAGGATGCCTTTGGGCAATCCAGGGTTTTTGGAAATTTCTTTCCAGGTATCGCCACCATCTATTGATTGAAACAAACCGCTTCCTTGTCCGCCACTATTCATGCTATGAGCATTTCTGCTTGCTTGCCAAAGAGCAGCATACATGATTCGCGGATTATGTGGATCTCTTTGAATGTCAATAGCGCCTGTTGAGTCACTGAGTGTGCCTGATCTTTTTAGTACTAGAGTCCACGATGTTCCACCATTGGTTGTTTTATACACTCCTCTTTCGGGATTCGGACCGAATATTCTCCCCATTGATGCAATCAGGACTTCTTCTGCATTATTGGGATGAATGGAAATCTTTGCAATGCTTCCAAATGTTTTTGGACTAATGGATTTCCATGTTTTTCCTGCATCAAGTGTACGATATATTCCTTCACCAAATGAAATATTTCCACGAATATCACATTCACCTGTTCCTACATAAATCATTGATGGATCAGATGGAGCGATTGCAATTGCACCGATGGAAGATGCCATGAACAATGTATCTGAAATTGAATACCATGATTCACCAGCATCTTCGGTTTTCCAAATTCCGCCTCCGGTTGCTCCAAAATAATAGGTTTGTCTATCACCCGGAACTCCAGTGCAAGCAAGAGATCTACCACCACGGAAAGGACCTATATGCCGATATTTCATCCCTTGAATAATTGATTGTTCAGTTTGTTGCGCATGAAGTTGGATTGAAACAATAGCGAGAAAAAGTAAAATGAACATGGATGTACTCTGAGAATATTTGGATATTGAATATACCACTATGGCAAGAAAAATAGAAGGTGCAATGTTGGACATGATCAGAGGCATGTACTGTTTAGCACTTATAGAATCAAGGCTTTGGACGCGTTGAATAGATGATGCGAAGTGAGGGGCGTTTTGTTGGGTCAGGATCATTCGGACCATGAAAAACAAGTCTGTCCAATCTTGTGCGATCTCGATCAATGAATGGAAATAATTTCAATGTACCAATTCTTGATTTTCTGAGCAGAGATTCAACCAAAGCATTCACGACTGAAAATTCATAAATCTTTGACCCACCTTTGGACCATCCGGAAAATTCACGAATTAGATTTCCTGTTGTTGAATCAGTGAATTGGGCTACGAGGATTGAATCAAGAGGTTGATTCCCTCGCAGACATGCAGCACTATCCAATGTTAGTTTTAACACAGCTCCGTGAATGGCAATTCCTTCCGGCATCAACTTCAAGGAAATATCCAATCCACTATATACTCCCGTGCCACAATTGATGATGATCTTGTCTGATTGAGTGGATGGATCAGAAGTAAAAGAGCCATGATATGCTGTTTTGATGAACAGTGTATCATTCTTGACAGCATTGTTTTTTTTGCAAATCACACGCATGATCATTGCTTCATCAATCAATCGTGCATTTGTTGCAGGATCAGTCACCGTTTTGGTGCGGGCAAATGTTCTTATGACAGAGGAACTTGGCTTGGGTATCAATGCAATCGCATAAGCAGATTCAGTGTTGAAGGATGTATCTTTCAATTTCTTGAGTTTGCTCTCATGCCACGATTTGATCAATGTTGGAGAGATATCCATGGATATTTCAGGCATTGTGTCACGCAATGCTATAGAACCATCAAATGATCCATGAGAAACTGTTTCTAAAAAACCTGCTTGTTTAAATGTGTCAATAGTAGCTCTGGGAGTCCATGGTTTGGCTATTGAAAACACATCAAATGCCAAACGATTTGCAATGGTATCACCGAATGCGTATCTCTTTGGTTGAAGAAGCAATTGTGCGGAAAGAATTTCAATACCGGCAGAATCAGGCAATGCATCAGGACTAAATCGAAGGAGAATTGAAGAGGTATATCCTTTTGCAGTTCCCAAATAGAGATCAACAGGGTATGAAGCAGTTGGTTGATTGTTGAGCAGATTTGTTCCCACAAACATTGGAATGGAATCCGATGTTATGACACTTGCATTGATGGTGTCATTATGCAAGTCGCTACCGGCAATCGGACTCTGCTCATTGCAAGCAGATCCCAGTAGAATAAACATTCCACAAAGGGTGAACATGCAGAGTTGTATCAAGGAATGTTGTGTTTTCATTACAACATGTCTTTCATGAGAGCACGATATAATTCACTGTATTGTCTTGCGGCACGACCCCAAGAACGATCTTCATTCATGCCATTGAGCACGAGGGCATTCCACTGTTCTTCATCGGCAAAATGTTTACATGCTTTGTCGATTGCACCAAGCATTGCTTTGGCGGTATACTCTTTGAATACAAAACCTGTACCTTCTCCGGTTTTTTTGTCAAAATCAGTTACCGTGTCTGCCAATCCACCTGTGGAACGCACGATTGGAACGGTTCCATACACTAGTGAATATTGTTGATTGAGTCCGCATGGTTCATATTTTGAAGGCATGAGGAACATATCAGCCCCTGCCTCCATCAAATGAGCCAATTCATCATCAAATTCAATGCGCAGAGAGAATTTCTCGGGATATTTCTTTGCCAATGCTTCAAGCTTCGGATAGAAGGAATGATCTCCCTCACCAAGCAAGACGAATTGAATGTCTTTGGAGAATAATTCTTTTTCTGCATCCAAAATCAATTGAATGCCTTTCTGATCAATTATTCTTGTTACCATTGCAATCAATGGAATGCGCTTATCATGGTGTACAGGCAAACCAAAACGCTCAAGTACGGTTTCTTTATTGGGCGCCTTATTATCCAATGATGTTTTGTCATATTTCTTGGTGAGATATGCATCCGTTTTGGGATTCCATGTATTCAAATCCACACCATGTGCAATGCCTACCATACGATCGGGCTTGGTTTTCAAGACATCGCTCAAACCATTGCTGAGTTTCTGATCGGCAAGGACTTCCTTGGCATATGTTGGACTAACAGTTGTTATGCAATCAGAGAAGTGAATGCCGGCTTTCATGAAATTGACTTTTTTCTTGTGTGACAATGCATCGGCATCACTTTGTGAAAAGCCGGTTTTTGTCAAAGATTTCATCGGGAAATCACCCTGCAATCCAAAATTGTGAATCGTGTAGATGATCTTTGTCTTTGCAAACAAATCATTATGCTTCAATCGAACCAATGCAGGAAGAATACCCGTCTGCCAATCATTGCAATGAATGATGTCGGGAACCCAACCAAGCAACATGCAGGTTTGTATCACGGAATGTCCAAAAAACACAAATCTTTCATCATTGTCAGAATAGTCCAAACCCGTTGAAGGATCTGCATAAAATCCCTTCTTCGCATCAAAATAATTTGAATTCGTAGTGATATATGCCTGAACTTTTGATCGTGGATTATTGATCGAGGAAGACTTTACTGTTGCATACGATTCAGAGTCACCAATTGGAATCGGAATGTCCCTTAGTCGATTTATCTCATGAATGCGATTTTTTCTTTCGCTGATTGAACCGTATTTAGGTGCCATGACTCGAATGTCATGACCCAATTCACGCAATGCAAGTGGCAAGGAATATGACACATCGGCAAGTCCGCCTGTCTTTGCAAATGGATATACTTCACTCGTTACAAATAAGATGCTTAATGGTTTTGCCATAGCTTGCAGATCAACCTTAAGGTGAATGAATATGCACGAATGCTTAGAGCAAAAATACGGATTTTTCTCGAATTTCACCTCTTTTACTCGGTTGGTACATTCATCCAAGGCAATAATTTTCAAGGGATTGGCTCTAAAAACTTGCTAGTTCCTTTTTTGGAAAAAGAGATTTCTTCCTTTTAAAATTAGAGTCTCAATTTGCCAAAACATGTATTTTCGTGTGCATGAAAACCCATCTATCACATATATCCCTTTCAAATGTGTTCAGAACCATCTGGATTATGATTGCTTTATGCATAATTTTGGCGTTTTCTGCTTTTATTTCCCATGCTCAAGGTTCGAAAGTCCTCACAGGAATCATTAACAACTATGCGAAGGTCATCAAATATCATCCATGCACAAAATCCGTGGATGTAATAGGCGTATTTGGTTTTGCACCAAATCAAAAAGTATTGATGATTCAAATGCAAGGAGCATTGATTGATACAACCAATTCCCCTGCTTTCGGTACTATCCTGAATTATAAAAATGCGGGTAATTCGGAGGTTCTTGTAATCGATTCCATCAAAGGTTCAACGATTATATTTAAAAAAGCACCGATGAGGCAATATGATCCTGAGAATGCTCCGGTGCAATTGGTTACGATACCTGTTTATGATTCTGCTGAGGTGAATATTTTCCAGAATCCGCTCTCCTGTGAGCCGTGGAATGGTTCAACAGGGGGTGTACTTGCATTTGAGGTTAGACTCGCTTTTGACATGGCGGGAATGATTGATATCTCAGGAAAAGGATTCAATGGAGGTAGAGCCCGATATGGCTCGAATAAATCAAAAGTGCAAGACTATAGTTTACCAGATACACTACCGGGAATATCTGCATCACTCGATGCAGGGGAAAAAGGTCGAGGCATAGCTGTACTTTCAAGATCTTATATCATAGGAAGAGGAGCTCCCGCAAATGGAGGCGGTGGCGGAAATGCCCATAATTCCGGTGGAGGCGGTGGCGGAAATGGAGGGAATGGCGGTATTGGTTCTAAAGATTGGCCTGATACACTCGATCATATTGGTGGTATAGGCGGAATCAAGCTTCCTTATCAGCAATTCGTGAATGATTCAATGCCCAGATTATTCATGGGCGGAGGTGGTGGTGCCGGTCATGACAATAACAATGCAAGTTTATCAGGTGGTGCTGGTGGGGGAATAGCATATATACGCGCAAATAATGTGATCATCAGGAATTTTGCCATAATAAAAACAAATGGCAATGATGTCGGTGGACCTCTCAATCCATCGAATGATGGATATGGAGGTGGCGGTGCAGGAGGAACGGTCTATTTTGATGTCAATCGCTTTATATCATTTGGTGATACTCTGACAATTGAGGCAAAAGGAGGCAAAGGTGGTTCCACAAATGCTATCATGCATGGTCCGGGTGGAGGAGGTGGCGGTGGAGCAATATTGTTTAAAATGAATCTTCCCTCTACAGTTGCAGTCAATAATATTGGCGGTTTGCCCGGCTTGAATAATGCTCATGGCAAAAGTTATGGAGCTGCCCAAGGAGAAAGAGGCATTATACTCACCAATGTGCAATTCAAAGAAAGTTCACTTGGTGTCATGACTTTATCAGCTTCAAAAGATACAACCATTTGTGAAAAGACCTTGGCTCAATTGTCTGTAAAACCTGTGGGAGGGAGCGGTCCTTATACCTATCGTTGGGAAGGAATGAACATCACCAATCCTAATGCACAAACAACCACAGCCCGTCCAACAAAAGATGAAATGTATCGCGTGATTGTAACAGACTCCAATGGATGCGTGAATTATGCATTGGTGAATGTCAAAGTTCTTCCCGCGCCTTCGCTCAATCTTCCAACAAATGTTGTGAAAGCCTGCAAGGGTGACACGATTATTCTTCAAGCAAATAGTCAACAAGAACTTACATGGTTTGCGACAAAAGGTTTGCTCGAGAATAAAGGTCCTTCAGTTCGTTGCATTGTTGATTCCACTCGCACCTATACGGTCTATGCGGAAACACAATCCGGATGCTCGGCAATCGATACCATTCGTGTAGAAATGGAAGAAGTGCCAACTGTAACAGGCATTAATCGCATCATCGAAATTTGTCCGGAACAGGATTCAATCAAACTTCCGCAATCTTTTGTATTTGGAGGAATTCCCCCATACACATATGTATGGTATACACAAAGCGATACAATTCAAACAGGAACGCAATTCAAACAAATAACGGTAAAACCTTCACGAAACACGACATACCATTTTGCTATCACATCTCCCGCAGGATGCGTGTTTAAAGATTCAATCTCTGTAATTGTCAATCCTACACCGATACTCAACACTTTGTTTGATACCGTGCTATGCAAAGGAAATTCCATCTTGCTCAATGCAAGTGGAGCGGATCTATATGAATGGACACCGAATATTGGATTGTCTGATCCAAAAAGCTCAAGTCCGATGGCAAGTCCGCAGATTACGACTACATATATTGTGAAAGCAACATCATCCAAAGGCTGTTCGGTTTATGACTCAATGACAATCACAGTAGTTGATCCACCTGTAAAGCCAATCATCACCCGCAGAAATGATTCACTCTTTGTCAGTGGCAATGGAATGGAATATGAATGGTATAGAAATGGATTTGCAATTTCCAGAGGCAAAGATTCAATTCTGATTATCGATACTTCGGGGTTTTATTCAGTAAGTGCATTTTCGCAATACTGCAGCACTCTCTCTGATTCATTGTTTGTTGCAATTGGCAATGCTCGAATCATTCTTGATTCCATCAAGGTGAATAATAATGAAATCAAACCATTGAATATCTCGATCACAGATACCTCTGGAATCACGGGTGCGGGGATCACAGCACTTACCTTGACATTATCCTGGAATCCGACCGTCGCAGACATTTCTCATCCGGATTTTGGTCCGGTCATTGGTGATTCCATCAAATCTGCTCCTTTAACATTACCAATTGGTAGCACACCAATTCTTGGCACATTGCAAGTTCGAGGTTTACTTGGCAATGCACCATCCACCAATGTAAAGATAGAAGCTGTAAAACCTATTGGCGGAATATTGCGATATAACACCAATGAAGGAAAAGTAGTCATTGGTGATATTTGCTATGAAGGAGGAGTTCGATTGTGGCATCCCGACAAATCATTTGCAAAAGCAAGCATTACCGTGAATCCTCATCCTGTAGAACAAGATGCAACTATTGTTCTTCGCATACCGGAGCAAGGTGCCTTTACATTGAGAGCATTTTCTACAAATGGTACTGAATATCCAATAGCAAAAGGTTTCACTCTGCCAGGAATCATTATGACAACTCTCTCTCACAAAGAATTTTCTGCCGGAACATATATACTGATGCTGGAAACAAGAACTGAGAGTGTTTCACTACCAATCATCATCAATAAATAAAATGAAATCAATCGAAAAATCTGATGAAGAATGGAAGAACTCCTTGACTGAACTCCAATATGCGGTTACCAGACTCAAAGGCACAGAAAGAGCTTTCACGGGCGAGTATTGGAATCATCATGAAGATGGCACATATTCTTGCATTTGTTGCGGAGCGCCACTCTTCACATCCAATGAAAAATATGATTCCGGATGCGGATGGCCTTCATTTTTTGAAGCACCAAATCCTGAATTGATTGAAGAAACACCGGATTTTTCTCATGGCATGGTGAGAACCGAAATCACATGCACTCAATGCGGAGCCCATCTCGGACATGTTTTTCCCGATGGCCCGGCTCCAACCGGAATTCGTTATTGCGTGAACTCAGCTTCCCTTTCATTTTCATCCAAGGATGCTCATGGCAAAGAAGAATGAACAAAGTTTTGAAGATCAAATCAAAAGACTCGAATATATCGTTTCTGTATTGGATCAAGGAAATGCCCCGCTCAATGAAATGATGGCACTCTATGAAGAAGGTATAGCTCTTATTGGAACCTGCAAAAAAACACTTGATGAAGCCGAGCAAAAATTGACCGTTCTTGGTGCTTCCTAATCAGGGTTTTGAAAAGCAGGAATTCCTGATCAACAATGAATCAGTGAATGCATGCAAATATGCTTCCAAGTCATCCATTTCAGCTTTCGTCATATTCAAAGGAGTGATGTCCGGAGATTTATTGATGAATTGCTTTCCACCAATATTATAATGCTCAATAACTGCACGAAGTGATGGTAAAGATCCATCATGCATATATGGATGAGTGAGAGCGATATTGCGAAGTGTGGGTGTTTTGAATGTACCTATGTCTTTGTCAAGTTTCGTGACATAATACCTTCCCTTGTCATAATAATGCGTATGTAATCCAGTGCTATGAAATGCACCGTCTGAAAGATGGGGTCCGCCATGACATTTTCCGCAATTCGCCTTTCCATCAAAAAGCAATTTCCCCCTTCGCTCCTGTTCATTGAGTGCTGATGCATTTCCAGAAAGAAAAGCATCATGTCTAGAAAAACCCGATACAATCATGCGCGTAAAAACACCAATCGCATTTGCAATTCCTTTAACAGATATCTCTTGCTCTCCAAATGCCTGCTTCCATAATTTCTGAAGATGTGTTGATTGGTCGACTGCTTTTTTTACAATGGAATCCGTAGCATACATTTCATTCGGGCTTCGCAATGCATCTTCAATTTGCTGCTCGAGTGTTGTCGTTCTACCATCCATAAAAAAAGAAGACTGATAAGCACTATTGATGATTGTGGGAGCATTTCGCATTCCGGATTCTCCCGCAACACCTTTACTCACGATCTTTCCGGCATCGGAAAAGCCAAATTCTTGTTTATGACAAGAAGCGCAGGAAACAGATGCATCCCCGGACAATGTGGCATCATAAAACAATGCACGACCAAGTTCAAAAACAGGTTGTGAAAATGATTGATGCGGAGAAAATGGAATGATGGGAACCCCTGATGGGAGATTCATTGACATTGGAGTACAATATTCAATGCTTGGCGAGGTTGAATCAGAGCAGGAAATACAGCACAAACTCATCACAATGATCAATGAGACACTATGGCGAAATGCGCAAATCATGTACAATCAAAAATTATCTGAAGAAAATACATCCTTCATTTTTTCTTTGAATTCTACTGCTTCTCTTCCTTTTAAACCAAGTTCAGCCAATTGCTCATCAGTTGGTAAAGAAACTGATTGAAGCAAATGTTTCATTACTTTTATTTCTGGGGCTGTCAAGCGATGAGCATTCAGAATATAATCCTCAAATGCTTCCCAAGCATGAGGCACAAATGGTTTCACTAATTCGGCTATTGCTTCTGCAAATACGCGAATTTCATATTGTGCATGCGCATCAATGCGGAGTCGAAGAAAATGAAAGAGATTATGCAAATCAATCTTCCAATACCACTCAGTATAATTAGACACCGGCAAATTGATGCGAGCAATTTCTCGAGCGATGCCTTGCTCCAAGAATTCTTGATATTGTGCATATGCATCATCCTGACCTTTCTTGAAAGCCTGCGCCGCTTGTTCAGCCATGCCATCAGGAAGAGTTTCATCGGATCTGCCTTGCTTATTGGAAACACTTTGTGGACGAATGTCTTGTACTGCCGGAGTATAGAATTCATCTTTCATTTCCGAATAGCGACCACTATATTCATTCACATTCGCAGTGCGATGTCTGATCCATTGTCTTGCAACAAAGATTGGCAACTTCACATGGAACTTGAACTCAACCATCTCGAAAGGAGTTGTATGCGCATGGCGTAGCAAATAGCGAATGAGACCGCGATCTTCATGTACCTTTTTTGTTCCGGAACCATAGGACACGCGAGCCGCTTGGACAATTGAAGCATCATCACCCATTACGTCGATGAGGCGAACAAAGCCTTTATCAAGACAATCTATGCGTTTCCCGAGAAGTTCATTTTTTTCAGAGGCATCTATGCCCATTCCATGCTCAGCCATGAAGCAATCCTTGCGAAAAGTATATCAGAATATCTGCAAAATACGAAAACACCTGCTTTTCTTGCTATTTCGAATAGGCATGTGGAAAAGACATCCTTCCATTCGGAATTCGTTTGCAGAGAAGCGCTCATTTCCTGAATTTTGGGTCATCTTAGGAGTAGAGACATGCTGAAAGATTTTAAAGAATTTATCAATAAAGGGAATGTCCTGGATTTGGCAATTGGCGTGATGATTGGTGGTGCCTTCGGCAAAATCGTTACTTCACTTGTCAATGACATCGTCATGCCACCACTGGGAGCAATGAATAAAGTGGATCTTTCCAATTTTTTCGTCAGTCTCAATGGTATTGACTATCCGACATTGAAGGCAGCAAAAGATGCCGGAGCACCCACCTTGAATTTAGGTTTATTCTTGAATTCCATTTTAGATTTCGTGATTGTTTCCGTTACCATTTTTGCAATGACGAGAGCTTTCATGAAGTTTCAGCAGTCAAAAGACAGTAAAGAAAAGGAATGTCCATATTGTTTCATGAAGATTCCCGTGCAAGCATTGCGTTGCGGACATTGCACGATGGATCTTCAAGAACAATCTTGATGTTTCAGGGGTAATCATTTAATAGTAGTAAATCTCATGACATTTCTTAATCCACTTGTTTTGATTGGACTCATCGCGGCGGCAATTCCCGTGATTCTTCATTTGTTGAATCTACGGAAATTGAAAACGATTGATTTCAGCACATTGCGATTCATCAAAGAATTGCAAAAAACAAGTATACGAAAACTCAAGACCCAGCAAATACTTCTCTTGATCCTGCGAACACTTATCATCATTTGTTGCGTATTGGCTTTTTCGCGTCCAACGATAAAGAGTTCATTCCCTGCTTTGGGTTCTCATGCAAAAACAAGCATCATTGTCATTCTAGATAATTCACTCAGCATGGATGTTTCCGATGCAGGAGGAAATCGTTTTGCTAAAGCGAAGGGTATTGCAAAACAAATCGCATTGGCAATGAAGGAAGGAGATGAAATGGCATTTCTGCCTCTATCTTCGATTGCCAATCAAAGAAAAAGATCATTTAGCAGAAATCCCGAATTCTTATTGAAAGAAATCAATGCGAGTACTCCTGCCTATTCCACGGCTACGCTCAATGATGGATTGCGAGCTTCTCAAGGTCTCCTTGATGCTTCTTTGAACATACACAAAGAAGTTTATCTTATAACAGACATACAGCAATCACAGCATGCCTCCATTGTGACAGATTCATTGCAATTGTTTGATGATCAAACAGCAGTATATGTCATACCAATGCAAAATGGAAATCCTTCAACGAATGTGTCCATCGACACAATCATGATGATGACAACGATGTTTGAAAAGGGAAAATCTGCTGACATCCAGGCTCGCTTAACAAATAGTGGATCAACCGACATCCGCGGACTTATCATAAGCATGTTGTTCAATGAGCAAAGGGTTGCTCAAAAAAGCATTGATATCAGTGCTGGAACATCCACAACAGTCACATTGTCAGCACCACCATCAATGTCAGGAATCGTCCGAGTTCGGATGATGATCGAGCCGGATGCTCTTGAACATGACAATGTGCGGCATGCGGCATTCATCATTCCACCTCCACCGATAGTTGGTGCCATAGCATCAGGCAGCGCAGCAGAATTTCTTCGACTTGCAACTTCAAATGCAATAAGCTCTTACGCTTCTTATTCAGCAGATCAGGCAGGCACGGTGAATTATGAAGAACATGATATCATCATTGTTGCCGGAGCTTTGAATCGAAATGAAGCAAGCCGATTAGATGCATTCATACAATCAGGTGGAACCGCACTCATTTTCCCCGATGATCGCTTGGATCCCGCTGAGCAAATTCCGGCATTGACAATGCTGGGTCTGGCGCCACTGCAAGTACAGGCATTTTCCGAACGATCTCCCGGACTTTGCACAAGCGTTGACAGACAGCATCCTTTGTTCCGTGGTGTATTCAAAGGATTGGAAATGGAGACATCGCTTGGTGATTCACCAAAAATCAAAAAAGCATTGACAGGTGGTGGTGGTCAATCATTGATTCAAATGCAAGGTGGAAGTTTTCTGACCGAAGTGCGAAGAGGTGAAGGTAAAATATTATACTGTGCGGTACCACCCTCCCCCGCTTGGAGTTCATTCCCTTATTCAGGATTACTGCCAACACTTCTGTATCGGTCAATGCAATATTTGTCAGCCAAAGAAATGCTGACATCAGAATTGATCACAGGTGATGATGCCATAGCACTCATACCCACAAAAGCAATGAAAACTGCCGAACAAATGGTGCGTGTGAGTGATCCAAAAGGAACAGAATCACAAGTTCAAGGGAACACTGTACCGGGAGGGCTCTCAGTTCGCATTGGACGATTAAACAATCCGGGTGTATATGCCATACGCAATAAAGAAGGTGAATCACTTACGGCATTGTCGGTCAATATCCCCGTGAAGGAAGGTCATCTTGCTTATGCATCTGATAATGACTTGCTCAAAGCAATAAAAAACCGCGTGAAATCACCCTCTTTAGTTCAGGAATTACACCAATCATCACGAATTGGAGATTCAGTTGCGAAAGCAAGAGTAGGTACTGAATTATGGCGATTATTCCTCATCCTTGCTTTGTGTTTTGCGATTACAGAGATGATTATAGCACGAAGAGTTGGCAGAAGCACAAGCGAGTGAACATTGTGGAAAACTCAACTCCTGATTTTGTGTAAAAAATGTCAAATTGCCTTATGATTAGTAGAGTTCCATTCGGAGAATACTGTGCAGAATATCCTACTTGACTTTGACTCTGCATTATTTCAGCTATTGAATGGAATGCTGACATCACCACCCACCGATTTACTCTTTACATTTATCACTTCCACAAAAAATACATGGCCGATTTATCTTTCTTTTGCATTCTACATTGCATATAGATATAAGAAAAAAGGATTCGTGTCACTGTTTGCATTGGCACTGACTCTTGGCATTACAGATCAATTTTCAACTCATGTTTTGAAGCCTACATTCAATAGAGAGAGACCTTGCAGGCAAGAGGCAAATGTTCGATTGTTGATTCCTTGTGGTCCCGGACAGTCTTTTCCTTCCACCCATGCAATCAACAATGGATGCATGGCAATGTTTATCTGCATGTTGTTCCCGCATCTTCGATTACCAATCATCATCTTGGCGATGCTGGTTAGTTATTCAAGAATATATGTAGGAGTACATTATCCATTGGATGTCATTGGTGGACTTCTCTTTGGAGCCGCATTTGGTTTCTTTTCTGCATTCATTGTGCAGAGGTACCTAAAAAATCCTCATGAGTCTATTTCATATTAACACATGGTAATATGATTTCATTCATGAAAAATCACAATTTGGCATACTGAATATTGCATTTTTCTCTTCACACATAAATTTCTCATTCATGCAACATAGGTTGTATGAGTTTCACAATTCAAGGAGTGTTATGAGACATACTGTACTTTCACTTTGTGCAAGTGCCATTATGGGCTTGGGATTATTCTGCTCTACTGTTTCACCTGTGGCAATGCATGCGCAAGGTGTGACCAGTGGTGGAATCACAGGAACCGTTAGAGCTGCCAATGGTGGTGTGGTGGCCGGTGCAAAAGTCATCGCCATTCATATTCCAACCGGTACTCGATTTGGAGCAAATGCAAAAAGCAATGGAACATTTACAATCAACAATGTTCGTGTTGGTGGACCATATACCATAAAAGCATCGGCTGTTGGTTATGGTGAATCTTCTTTGTCAAATCAATTCGTAAAACTTGGTCAAAACCTCAAAATCAACATGGCATTGTCAGAAAAGGTTGTATCAACTGATGAAGTGACAGTCATGGCACAAAAAGGTGTATTTGGTGCTTCAAGAACAGGTGCACAAACCAATGTGTCTAAAGAACAGTTAAATAATTTCCCCACTATCTCACGCTCATTCCAAGATTTTGCAAAGTTCACTCCGCAAGTGGTTTCAACAGGTGGAGGTGTTTCTGTTGCAGGAAGAAACAATCGTTATAATAATATTCAAATCGATGGATCCAATTACACTGATCTCTTTGGTTTGGGAAGTGCCGGAACTCCGGGTGGACAAGCCAATACGAATCCTGTTTCACTTGATGCTATTGAGGAGTTTCAGGTTCTTGTTGCACCGTATGATGTGCGACAAGGAAGATTCACCGGTGGTGGTGTCAATGCTGTTACTCGTTCAGGAACAAATAAATTTGAAGGTTCTGCTTACTGGTTTACTAGAAGTCAGGCAATGATTAGTGACTTATCAATCACCAGAAAAAACATTGTAAATAATAATTTGTTAGATCCATTGACAAAGGACACTACAATCACAACTGTCTTCAATAATTTCAATGAATTGCAAACAGGTGTGCGAGTTGGTGGCCCAATCATCCCGGATAAATTATTTTTCTTTGCCAATGCTGAGTTCACTTCACGCGTTCAACCAGTTGATAATGTTGCTTTGACTCAAAACACCAGAGCAAAACAAATTGATTCAATTGCTCAATTGGTCTCATCACATTTGACATCCACGTATGGATATGCTCCAGGGCAATTGACGGGTTTTGAAATCACACGTCCTTCCACCAAGGTATTTGCTCGCTTAGATTGGAATATCAATGAGAGCAATCGTCTTACATTCAGAAACAATTATGTGAGTGCTTATGATGACAATTATAGCACCACAGTTACAAGCTTGCGTTTTAGTGATCGCAATTATCGCTTCAACAATTCCCAAAATTCAACAGTGCTTGAACTCAATTCCTCTCTTGGCGATGATATGCACAATGAATTGATTGTTGGGTATACGAGAATTCGTGATTTCCGCGAAGTAACAGGAAAGCCATTTTCTGCAATCACAATCAATGATCCAAGCATGGGACAAGGTGTTGGAATTCAACTCGGTTCTGAAGAATTTTCAAATTTCAATAAGCTTGATCAAGATGTGATTGAAATCACCGACAATTTCACGATGAGTCTCAATGAACATCATACATTGACAATCGGTACTCAGAATGAAATATTCTCATTCCGCAATCTTTTCATTAGAGATGCTTATGGAACATATCGTTTCAATAGTTATAATGATTTTGTTGCAGGGAATGCTGCTACAGTAAGCATGTCTTTTGCACGCCCCGGCTTTGCTTCAGACTGGGCAGCACAATTCTCCGCAATGCAGCTTGGTGCTTATATCCAAGATGACATCAAAGTATCAGATAATCTCAAAGTGAATGTTGGATTGAGAGTGGATGTACCTGTTTTCCCGGATGCACCTTCCTACAATTTCAAAGCTGAAAATGCTTTTGTGAATACTGCAACCGTAACCTCACTTGCAAATGGAAATGGATCTATTGTTTATAAAAATGACTCCACAAGAACACTTGGATGGAAAACATCAGAAATGCCAAAATCAACATTGCTTTTCTCACCTAGAGTTGGATTTAACTGGGATGTGAATGGCGATCAGTCTTTCCAAGTTCGTGGTGGAGCAGGTATATTCACAGGTCGCGTTCCATTTGTGTGGATTTCCAATCATTATGGAAATACAGGAGTTGAAATCGCCAGATTGTCATTGTCCACCGCAGGTACAGATACCGTGCGATTCAATCCAACGATTGCAAATTCATTGTCAGGAAACTTAAAAGACACAACCAAGATCACATCAACCACAGAGCTGAATCTTACCGGCAATGATTTCAAAATGCCACAAACATTCCGCATGAATTTGGGATTTGATTACAAACTTCCGGAAGACATCATCCTAACCGTTGATGGTATGTATACCAAAAATTTGAATGAGATCTTTTATACTGATCTCAACCTTGGTGAAAGACGCGACACAACACAATTTGGGACAACATTACCCGCCAATCGTGGTGTTTATGGAATTTATAATGGAAGAAACACAACAGCACGATTCCTTGATGGTCGCAAAGGTTTCACCAATGTGATTTTGTTAAGCAATACAGATATGGGATATTCTTACAATATGTCCGTACAATTGCAAAAATCCTTTAAAGCCGGTTTGGACCTGATGGCTGCTTATACCCATGCTGCTTCTTATGATATCAACTCTGGTTTGTCATCTCAAGCGGTATCTCAATGGAGATTCAATTATATCCAAGACAATCCAAATACTCCAACACTCTCCCGCTCATATTTTGATATTCCTCATCGCTTGATTGCGTCAGCAGCCTATCGCATTGAATTGATACCTGAAGTTTCATTGAAAGCTTCTTTATTCTATGAAGGTCGCTCAGGTCAACCATTCTCTTATGTTTATGATGGCGATCTGAATGCCGATGGCCAAACCAGCAATGACTTGGTTTATGTTCCAAAAGACAAGAATGATATTGCACTTGTGACCGGCACCGCTCGTGCAAGTGATGCAACTTTTGATGCACTCGATAGATTCATTTCTAATGATGAGGCATTGAATGCGGCACGTGGTACAATCATTGAGAGAAATGCAGCGCGCGAACCTTGGAATAATCGCATAGATTTGCGTATCGCTGCTGATATTCGCAATCCTTTTGCAAATGGTCACAATTTGGAGGTATCGCTCGATATCATCAATCTTGGCTCTAATGCATATCGTTTCGTTCCAAATCAAAGCGATGCAATGTTGCGTTTCGAAGGATTGGCAAGAAGTGGCAATACTCTTGGAGCAAATGGCACAGCATTACCGGTTGGAACTCCTCTCTTCAGCTATAGAGATAGAGAAAATCCATATCAGTTTTCTGATTTGCTTTCTCGCATGCAGATGCAATTGGGAATCAGATACTCATTCTGATAATCAGCAATACGAAAAACACAGCCCCGCATACTACAATGTGGGGCTTTTTTTTGGCAGGAATATTGTTGTTAAACTACAAACAAGTAATATTGGTCTTAAATTTACTCTAAAAATTTCGCCATCATTGGGAGAAGAAGATGCGCTTTGGATTACTCTTAGCAAGTATAGGTATGTTCATTGGAAATATCACATTTTCCAATGCACAGGGTTCATATTACCCTCCCTTGAATCCACAAGCCCAATGGGATACTTTGTCCGCCGAAAAATTGGGGTGGTGCACCGAAAATATCCCGGCATTGTATGAATTCCTCGAACAATCTAATACCAAAGGATATCTACTTTTATACAAGGGCAGAATTGTATTAGAAAAATATTTTGGCGAATTTAAAAAAGATAGTGTGTGGTATTGGGCATCTGCCGGCAAAACGCTCACATCATTTTTGATTGGAAAAGCACAAGAGGAAAAAAAGCTCTCAATAGAAGATCCTACATCGAAATATCTTGGGAATGGATGGACTGCTCTCCCCAAAAAGGAGGAAGATGCAATCAAAATCAAACATCAACTTACCATGACCACAGGGCTTAATGATGAAGTTCCCGACAAAGATTGCACAGATGATTCATGTTTGCAATATCTTGCCGATCCCGGTTTGCGATGGGCTTATCACAATGCTCCCTATACATTACTTGAAGATGTGCTTATAAAAGCAACAGACCAGACTTTGAATGCATATACCCAATCAATGTTGAAAAACAAAATTGGCATGACAGGACTCTGGGCAAAACTAGGCTATAACAATGTGTACTTTAGCACTCCAAGAGCCATGGCGCGTTTTGGACTTCTGATGCTCAATGATGGAGTTTGGAATAAAGACAGCATCATGAAAGATCGTGATTATTTTCGAGCAATGATCACTCGTTCACAAGTGCTAAATCCATCGTATGGATATCTCTGGTGGCTGAATGGTCAAAGTGGTTATATGCTTCCCGGATATCAGTTTTTCTTCAATGGAAACTTCGCAAAAGATGCCCCCGAAGATGTTGTGTCCGGCATGGGAAAGAATGGACAAATTGTTTCATTTTCAAAACAGCACGATCTCCTAATGATCCGCATGGGCAATAGCCCGGATTCCCTTGGCTTCGTTCCAAATTTCTTATTGAATGATATCTGGAAATTGACAATGGATGTGGCTTGCAGATCAACTTCTGCAGAGGAAACAATCTCTGAGGAAACAATGCCATTCATCATGCACAATGATATATTGCGATTTACATCAATAGTGCCGGAAATGAATAGGATTTTGATTTATGACATGAATGGAAGGCTCATTCATCAGCAATACAATCAAGACCCAATTCATATTTCTCAATTTCCAATTGGTGTCTATAATGTGATAATGTCCTCAGGAAAAAGCAACACTTCACATGTATTTATAAAGCGATGATCAAGAAGCTATGACAAGCGATGGAATCTCAATTGCTTCAATGTCTTTTGCATGGCGCTCAAGTTCCTCAATCATGTCAGGACATTCATAAGAACAATTCTTCAAGAAATCTGCATTGATTCCTTTATAATACTCAATGCCTGCAAGAAGATTTGTTTTGAATGCATTCAGGGTTCTGAATGTATTTTGATTGAGCGTTAGTGCATTTCTGTCAATTTCCTTGAGGAGATATTTGACATAGAGAACTAGCTCATTGACGAATAAGGATGCTCTCTCAACTGAGTTACGCACATTGGTTCTACCATAGATGTGATCAATCATCTGGGCCAATGTGAATGTTCCGGAAAAGTATGCAAGATTTGGTCCGGGACAAATAATCACTCCTTCCGGCTTATGCTGCTTATTGACAATGTCATTCTTGAGCAAAGCAGTCGTTCCCAAACCCGTACACAGGCAATCCTTCTCCACAATAGCAGAGAATCTCTTTTTGTATTCCTCTTCAGGCAATCCTGCTTGTTTCAATTCATCAAGCTTTAACCGTTGATATTTGATTGAAGAAGTACAGATAGGTTCTTGTGTGTATTCTGTATTGGATATGAGTAATTTCTTGACGCATGGATTCCCTGGTTTGCCCGCTGCCACACGATCATCGCGCAATTTTTGTGAACCACTTTTTCTAAAATGATTGAAAGGGATACCAAGCGGAGATGCGCCACTCAAATAATAATCATCCTGTTCGGCGGTTGCCAAAGCATTAAGCGTCACATCATCAACATTGGTTGCTTCCGGCACTAGCAAGAATGGACTGCCCCATCCTGTACCATCCAATTCATAAAAATCAATCAAAAATTGTTGTTCATGCGCAGTGCCAATACCACCTTGATACGTGATTCTTTGCATGGGAAAATCAGGAAAGACATTTCTTCCGGCAGCTTCGAGTGAGGCATTGCAAAGCGTGAATAATTCCTCACGCATGGCATGTCTATTCTCTTTGAATGATTGAAGGATTGGTCCGCAAAGCAATCCATCAGTTGCAAAAGCATGACCACCACAATTCAAACCCGATTCAATTCGAAATTCAGAAACCCAAATTCCTTTTTTTGCAAGAATCTTCCCTTGTACAACGGCACTTCGATAATCACTCACTTTGAGGATCACGCGTTTTTTTAACATGCCGCATTCATTTGGATAGAAGTCATCAAAAGCAGCAATGTAATTGTATAGTCTTGGATTATAGCCCGCAGAAAATACTATCGAGGAATTGAGTACGCTTTGAGCATATCCACGGAGAGCGGTCAAAGCATCGGATTGTTCAACTGGCAACGGCTCGCCTGTTTTTGTGGCACCTAAATTGTCCACTTTGGACATGATGTTGACATCAATATAACCTGGTACTATTGCCTTTCTGAGTTCTGCTTCGAGTGCCAGTCTCTGCTCTTGATCAGTACACAAGAGCATCTCACGATATCTGGCTTTTACAGGTGATTGTTCGGGCAATAATTCAAAATACTTCACGATTTCAGAGCCAAATGTAAAATCCTGTTGGCGAAGTTTCTCTATGTTTTGCTTCACCAATACATCAAGCAAATTGCAATAAGCGGTGATACGCTTGGCTCTGGAATCAAACTCTTTTTTGTCAACAGGTTCGAAAGGAATCCCATTCTTTTTTGAATGATGCTCCCTCATCATCTCAAGCAGATCTTCCTCCATGATGGAAACAACGGAAGAGATGCCATAATGAGCAACTTTGAGAGGAGTATCTACCGAGAAAGATAGTCCCATTACAGGGATGTGAAAATCATGTATATAATTCATGCAAAATTCGGGGTTTATCAAAATTTAACGGCTTAAAACTACGAATAATAGAGTGAAACTTATACATGAAATTTTCCCCTAATATCGTTATGATACATCAGCGTGTTCTTAATCATATGGAGTTTATGGCATAATCACGCCCTTTAATGAGCAAAATCTGTTTGATCAGGCATATTCAAAGAGCTTGAAAAATGCGCTAATTACCATGAAAAAGACCCCTTTAGACAGACCATTTCAGTAATTTTGCATGAGTTTTTTGGAGCAGCATCAATGGATTGGATATATCTGTTTTTAGCCGGAATATGCGAAATGGGTTGGCCAATTGGCATGAAACTCACCCAAAACCCCATATATCGGCTATGGGGCACGATTCTTGCCATTAGTTCAATGGCATTGAGCTTTACATTTCTTTGGATGGCTCAAAAAACAATACCAATTGGTACTGCATACATGGTTTGGACTGGCATCGGTGCCGTTGGAACCATGGCTATCGGCATCATCTTTTATGGTGATTCAGGCAGCATGTGGAGACTATTTTCAGCATTTCTTGTACTGACAGGTATTGTTGGGCTTAAACTTAGCAGTTGAAAGTTCTGCACTAGTAGACTATCGTTCCCCATGAATCGTCAGGAATGACCTCATAAGAATTTAAATAAGCATGAAAAGAAATCCAAATAGAGTTCTGGTTGGGATGTCCGGTGGAGTGGATTCCTCCGTGGCTGCATGTCTTTTGCATGAGCAGGGATATGAAGTGATTGGAATCACCATCAAAACTTATAGATATGAAGATGTTGGTGGCAATGTTGGAAATGATTCATCCTGCTGCTCTCTTGATGGCATCAATGATGCCCGTCGAGTGTGCAATGCCCGTGGCATACCGCATTATGTAGTGGACTGGTCCGAACGCTTCAAAGAGGAAGTCATAAACTATTTTGTTGATGATTATCTTGAGGGGAATACTCCAAATCCTTGCGTAAAATGCAATCGCACGATTAAATGGGGCGAGATGATTCGCAAAGCTAATATGCTTGGCGCACAATGGATTGCAACCGGACATTATGCGGATATTTCTCATGATCCGATTACAGAGCGTTATGTGCTCTCCCGAGATTCAGACAATTTGAAAGATCAATCCTATGCATTATGGGGTTTGACTCAAGAGCATTTATCCCGCACATTATTTCCTCTGACCGGATTTACCAAAGAGCGCTCCAGAGCCGAAGCCGAACGTTTCGGGCTTAGCATTGCCAAAAAACCTGAATCGTATGAAATATGTTTCATTCCTGATAATGATTATAAAAGATTCATGCGCGACATGGTGCCTGACTTGGATCAAAAGGCGGGGATTGGAGATATCATCATGGATGGAGAAGTGATTGGGTCTCACAATGGCTATCATGGCTATACCGTTGGGCAAAGAAAAGGTTTGGGAATTTCATCACCGGAACCGCTCTATGTGTTGAATGTACTTGCAGACACTAATGAAGTGATCGTTGGTAAAGAAGATGCCCTTCTTTCAAAAGAATTGATTGCTCACTCCGTGAATTTCATCAAGTATGCAACCATTGAAGGCACCAAAACATTCACCGTGAAAATCAGATATAAAGATGAAGGTGCCCCAGCGGAATGCAGATTATTGCCCGATGGACGATTGCATGTAATCTTTCATGAAGCTCGCAAAGCAATCACACCGGGACAATCCATAGTGCTTTATGAGGGAAATGATGTCATAGGCGGAGGCATCATCGATCGCATGTCTGAACTTGAGTCGATAGTAGATGATTAAATGCATTCAGCATAGTATGACATTATGCTTCGTGATCATCATCATGATACTTCCCGATTATCTTCATGCTCAGTTCAGGCAGTCAAATGGAATCACAAAAAAAATGTCCGTAATCCATGCTGATGTTTTTTGGTTCAAATCAGATGGAGATTCTCTTCCATTCATAGATGTGTATGCAACAATACCGTATGAATCATTGCAATTCACACCTGAAAAACAAGGTTTTAGCGCAAAGATTTCCATTTCGCTTTCAATTCGTGATACAAATGGAAAAAAAATAGCCGAAAAAAATCTGGACCGCACTCTTTTTGCAGAAACCTATGAACAATCTAGAGGAATGAATGCAGAATTCGATTATGTGCAATTTCGCATTCCCGCATCATTTGGCTTCCATTCATGTTTCATCAATGTGCATGATGCAATCGCAAATACAGATATTCGAGAGGTTCGCGAAATCTCGATTCCCAATTGGTCAAGAACGGAAAAAAATCATCGATATATGTTTAGCTCGGTGATGTTTGCCGCGGCAATTGAAGAAAAAAGTCAAGGACCAATTGTCATCACTCCACATCTTTCCAATAATGTGGCAGGATTGAATGATGGTTTTTTTCTCTATGTAGAACTGTATCATTTTGGGATGCCAAAAGACGATGTGATTGGCATTTCATATTCAATCATGGATGAAGATTTGGAAGAGGAATTTGTGAAGTCTGCCCCGGTGACGTATGCCGCAGGGAGAGCAGAATCGCAACATTTGTATATTCCCGTGAAACAATTGCCGATATTACGAGCGAAATCATATAAACTGATTTTAATGGCACATAGCATGAAAGGTGATTCTTTGGACAAAGAACTCACACGTGTCATTCGACCACTCACAATCGAGCAGACAATCGGCGGCTTGGTTTATCAGGATTTAAAAAAAGCGATTCGACAATTACGTTTCATAGCAACACAAGCTGAGATTGATCATATCAATGAAGGTGATGATGATGAAACGAAACGCATGCTTTTTGAAGAGTATTGGAAATCCTTTGATCCCAATCCATCAACTTCACGAAATGAAGCTTTTGAAGATTATTATGGAAGAATCGATTTTGCCAATAAAAATTTCAGATCATATACCGAAGGTTGGATGACAGATATGGGAATGGTCTATATCATTTTCGGACAACCAGCACAAGTAGAACGCACGCCGCGCGGATCAGATGGTAGAACCTTTGCACGATGGATCTATCAAGATCAAAGGCAATTCACATTTGTTGACAATAGCGGATTTGAAGATTTCCGTCTTACCACTCCTTTTCCTGCAGGAGTTAAATATCGTTATTCGGGGGCACGATGAAAAGATTCTCAATTCTATACATCATCCTTTTATCAGGATTGATCCTTAACGGTTGTCATACATATGACAATTTCACAACCTATTTCAACACATACTATAACATGGATAGGTTGATTTGGGAAACAGAATATGACTTCGAGGGCACGGAAATCATGCGCAGGCAAAAGCCACGCGTTCTAACTCCTGTTGACAGCGGAATGAGATTTGGTCAAGATGCATTTGGGAAACCTGCGGAAATTCCCCAATTCCTTAAAGACATCATGATTGAACAATCACGACTCCAACCCGTGAAAGTAAAATTGGATTCAGTGATCATAAAAGGATCGAAAATTCTCAAACAACATCCAAAATCAGATTATGTGGAAGGAACGCTCCTTCTCATGGCAAAATCTTTTTTCTATCAAAGTGAATGGGTGTCCGCTGAAATCAAATGCTCTGAATTGATCGACAAATTTCCTCTTGGAGAGTTATCTCCCGATGCACATTTATTGCTCTCCAAAGTATATCTCATCCAAAGAAAATATGCATTGGGTAAAACCATGCTATCTCGTACAGCTGATATTGCATGGTTTAAAAAGCGCTATGATATTCTTTCCGAAACATTCAGATTCATGGCTGAACAAGCAATTTTTGAATCTGATGAAGATGAAGCCGTAAGACCATATAGACAAGCCATTGCCCAAAGCGATGATGGAGAAATTCGAGCACGTTGGCAATTGGATTTGGCTTCTTTGTATTATCGCTTGGGAAGATTCGATAAAGCATTGAAAGAATTCGATCTTGTTTTGGAAGAAAGTCCGGAATTGATTCAAGAATTCGAAGCCGAGTTATACAAAGCAGCCTGCCTGATGTATATGAAGCGATTTGCAGAAGCACAGGAAATTCTTGATGATTTGGATGGGAATGAGAATTTCAAGGAATATAAGCCGGATATTCTTGGTCAAAGACTTCGCATGCTCAGATTACAAGGTAAAAGAGATGAGTTCAATACGCTTGCAAAAGAATCTGAAAAATATGCCGGCTTTCAAGCAATACCGGTGGCATATTTTGAAAATGCAATGAGTTTATATAAGCAAGGAAAATATGATGAAGCAAAACATTTCTTCTCAAAATCCAAAACTGTAAAATCACCTGTAATGGATGCAGCCGGAAAGTATTTTGCGCTCATTTCTGATTGGAGCATGAAACATGAAATGCTTGCCAAAGGTAAAGCCATTGTTGATTCAATGCATATCGATTCAACACAGCAATATCCTGATTCAGTGAATGCAAAATTCTGTTTTGCACATTATCAATTGGCAAGAATTCATGATCAATTGAATAATGTAGATTCAGCAAGTCACTATTATAAACTTGCTTATGAAACTGTCAGAATCAATGATACCAATCGACCTCAGTATTTGTACAGTTATCAAAAAATGGTTCGCAAAGAGCAACCCGAATTGTCTGATTCTCTCCTTGAAATTCTTGCCTATGATTATGGTAAAACTGAATATGGTAGAGAAGCACGGCAAATCATGGGTTTCACGGAAGCTGTAACCATAGATACTCTGGCTGAATTATACTCATCAGGAGTTCGCTTCAGAAATGTTTCAAATTATATCCTAGCCGCAAGACAATTCAATAGAATTGCGGAAGAATATCGTGATTCACCTCTTGCCCCAAAAGCATTGTACTCTCTTGGTTGGATGTTCGAAAACAATCTCATGCAAACAGATAGTGCCCTATATTATTATCGTCTGCTTGTTGAACGTTATCCTCAATCTGAATATGCGAAAGATGTAAGAGCAGGCGTTGAAATCGGATTGGCATACAAAAGTGGGATCTATGATGTTAAAACCGGGAAAATAATCGATAGGAAACCCCTTCCTGATTCAGTATCGGCACCACAAGTTGATTCTATCTCGGGCTCATCTACTCCCGAATTGAATACTCAACAAAAAGACAATACCATCATCATTAATCAACAACAGCAAGATCAGCGAGAACCAATCAAAAATAGAAAGAGTCAAAAAAACAATCTGCAGTTGAATCCAAATCAACCATTGCAATTGCCGGGCAATATGCTTCAGCCCGGATCGGTAAATATCTCACTTCCGGAAAATAACAGCCCAGTCGATTCATTGAAATCTAGCGATCCTCCCTAATCAATGCAGCGCCATATTCCGGGTAATCCCCTGCCCATTTCTTTATAATCTAATCCATATCCGACTATAAATACCGGTGGCAATTCAAATCCCACAAAATCCTGAGAAATTTCAATCGTATGTTGTGATGGCTTTGAACATAAGGCAGCAATCGTACATGATGCAATGTTTTTCTCTTTGAGAGCATCCTGCAATGCATGAATTGTCCTGCCGGAATCCACGATGTCTTCAATGATCAGTACATGCTTACCATCATATTCTTCCGTAAACTTACTCAATGTAACTGTTCCTGATGAGGACACTCCTCCTTTATAACTTGATGCCTTCACCATGTCAATCAACATGGGTGTCTTCATGCAACGAATCAGATCAGCAGCAAAAACAAAAGCACCCTTCAATGTTATGATTGTTAAGATGGAATCAATTCCCTCGAATTTCTCATCAAGAGCTTGAGCAATCTCGTGCACGCGACGCGCAATTGCATCGGGAGTGACATATTCTGTGAATCGTAAATCTTGAATGCGGATGATGGAGGACATATTCTTCTCAAAAATGACAATCGATATTAGCGAATTATTGTCAGAATTCAAGTAGATGTCTGATTCCAATGACAAATGTTGCTTGCATGTCATCAGAGGAAAAATCTTTTTGGGGAGTATACAGCAGCATTGGTGTCGCTGTAATTGACCATTGCCTTGAGATATCATAAGCGAGTGCGCATCCAATTGATGTCATGGCAATGCCGGAAATGGTCTGTAATTTTCCTGGTCTATTAATGAGTAATCTTCTTGTCGCAATCGTATATCTCGTCCCTACAACAGAAGCAATCGGCGTGATGCGAAGATGTTCCCATTGTATCATTCCCATGATTGTTGCCGACAAATAATTGATTGTTTCAGATTCAGGCCCAAACATGCGATCAAATGTCAAATCAAACATCAAACCGGAAGCAAATGCGGTCGCACTCAATGAAAACATATTCGGAATGCCCGCAACTGGATTGATTGTATCTGTTGGATAACCAAATCGAGTGAATTGCGCAGATATATCCAGCCAATCACTTGCTGCATATTGATATCCAAGGCGCGCATTCCAACCTTGTGGTCCGGGCGAATCTCCGACACGCCGGGCTGCATCAAATCCAACAAGAAATCCTCCCTCATGCGACAATTCTGTTCCAATAGACAAAAGCCCCTGACTACCACTCAAATTCACTCCATTTTGAACCTGCCTATTACGAAGAGAAAGCCCTGTATTCAATGTCCAAGGATTTATTTCATCAAGATCAGCAAATATTGTCGTGTCCATTAGCATCAAATCAAGCGAATCATCGAGCATCAAATCAAGTGAATCATCGAGCATCAAATCAAGTGAATCATCAAGCATCAAATCAAGTGAATCAT
>JBMSYN010000009.1:0-99034 GCA_049426725.1 Candidatus Kapaibacteriota bacterium | reverse complement strand
CTTTGTCATTGTCTTTTTTGCAGATTTGTCTTCAGTGATACTTCCACTTTCTTCTACTTCCTTTTGAGCATTCATCCGAACTGTCACTGCTTGTAAAGGCACGGAAAGTACATCGGGATGTGTTTCAGTATCTATTTCTACAGAACAACTCATGCCGGGACGTAATTGTTTGTTTTTATCGATGATGCGAATCTTCACTTGGAAATTCGTGACTTCTTCTTGTGTTCCTGCGGCAGCAGTCTTGGCTGAATGACCAATTTCATATACATAACCAAGCAATTCCACATCGGGCATTGCATCTACTCGAATTCTTGCCGTATCACCAATTTTCACGAAAACAATATCATTCTCATCTACATCCACCCAAGCATTCATCACATTGAGATCTGCGATGCGCATCATTTCTGTTCCTTGCATTTGAGCAGTTCCCACAACTTTTTCACCTGCTTCAACGGTGAGATTCGTAACCGTGCCGCTCATTGGTGCATAAATTGTTGTCCTTGATGCTTGAGAACGCATTTGTTTCAATGCAGAAAAAGAACGAGAATATTCAGAACCGGATGCACGATAGCGAGAAATGGCTTGATCCATTGCTGATTTGGCTCTGTCATATTCTTCTTTGGATGCAAATTGTTTTGCATACAGATCATTGATGCGTTTGAAATCAGCATTGGCTCTGTCCATTTCAGCTTTTGCCCCGTCGATTGCAATCTTGGCAGCTTCGGCTGATGCTGAGAATTGTTCAAGTTGAGATGAAACAATATCCGGTTGAATGCGAACAAGTAACTGTCCTTTCGTAACTGAATCACCATCACGAAATCCCAAAGAAATGATTTCGCCGGAAGCTTCTGATGAAATCTTCACTTCGGTTTCAGGTCTGATTTTTCCAATTGCACTCACTCTTTGTGTGATGGTGCGTTTACCAACTTTGTCAATTGTTACAGGTATTGTTTCATCTTTGGGTCGGAATAAAAAATACCCAAGTATGAGAAAAAATATCCCTAATCCGATGAGGGTGAGATTTCTAGCTTTGTGTGATTTCTTTGCCATACGATTCAATAGACAGTTGATAAAAAAATTAGAGATCGCCCATGGCGAAGCGTATCTGATATTGTGCATCAACATAATTGTACACAGCATTGATGCGATTGATTTTTGATGTGACAAATTGCGTATTCGCATTTTGAAATTCAATGATGGATGAAGTGCCAACATCAAATCGCTCTTTGGCACTTTGATAATTGAGTTCGGCTGATTTGAGGGATCGTTCTGTGATGTCCAATTGCTTTTCGGCAGCACCAAGGTTTAGCAAGCCTGTTTGTAATTGTGTTCTAATTGTCTGTTCCAATCGTTTGAATTCGATTTCGTTTTGCTGCAATTGCACTCTTGAATTTTCCAATTGCTGTTGAACTCTGAATGCATCAAAAATCGGTACATCAATTGAGAAGCCTATAAATGTTCTGGAGAATAAATCAAAATCTGTTAGCTCTGAATTGAACCAGCTCCAGCCACCTGATGCTCCAATTGTTGGGTAATACCCGCTCTTTGAAGCATCAACCGATGACTTTGCTGCATTTATCCGAAGTTGTGCTGCTAAAAAGTCATTCCTTTTTTTCAATGCTGATAGAACTGACTCTTCGAGTGAGGTAAAACGATTCCTAAAACTTTGAATCGTTTCCATTTGCACTTCAGTCGGAATGCTCTGTTCATCAAAAGCTGCTTTCATGTCGGGTGATAAACCCATGACTGCCAAAAGCTCGGCTTTAGAAATGGCAAGCTGATTTTCTGCTTGAATCAAATCCAATTCTCTTTGCCCATTATCAGCTTCTTGTGCATAGACTGGTGCAATAGGAGAAACACCTGCTTCAAATCTGGCGGTGACTCTCGCTAGTTCTGATTTTCCAAGATTGAGATTTTCTTTTCTGATATTGACGATTTGCATCGATCTCAATACTGTAATGTACCTTTGATAGACTGCAAGAGCAATTTGCTGTTTGGTTTGTTTGACATTTTCTTTGATTGCACTTAATGAACTATTTGTGGCATCAATTCTAGATTCGCGTGCAAATCCATCAAAGACCGTAATACTTGCTGTTGAAGAAAGCGAAAATTGATCGGCAGGTGCCCGGAATCCACCTATATTGAACTGACCACCACCAAGTTCATTCAATCTTCGAGAATATCCCATATTGGCGCCCACTTGAGGAAGATAAGCCCCAAATGCCGCTTTTTTGTCTGCTTCGGCTCCAAGAATTCCTGACTGTGCAATCAATACATCAAGATTTGCTGAATCTGCGATTGCCAGGCATTCCTGAAGGGTAAACAATTTAACTGAGCCCGTTGATGAGAGCTCTGTCTTTTGTGCATTTACATTTGAAATGAGGAGAAATACGGCAATGATTGGAGTAATGTGTATCAAAACTTTCATGAATATACTTTTGTCATTGAATGAATGCAGCAGTTATACGAACTGAATTTCTAAATGTTACGATTTATTTTTTCTTTCGTTTGTTTTTCTTTTGAACTGGCGCGGCTACTGATTTTTTGCTGGTGATAGTAATGATTCCTCTCTTGGACACCATTTTCTTCAAAGTAATATTGGTTGTCACATAATGTTTTGCCTTTTGTTCCACGATCCCTTTTGATGTATTCAGGGTCAATGTGGTTTTACTTTCATTCGTTCCAAAAAAGTGTATCGGGATATTGAGTTCTTTCGACAATGACATTCGTGCATATCCTGCTATGATGGCGGTTGTGCGTAATGTCTGACCTGAATTTGTTTTCGTTTGATATGTTCCTTGTCCGCTTATCGTAGATTCAAAACGTGAGCATTGCATGTTCAGAGTGTCGAAATTCGATCTTGCTCGCATTGAAGAAAGGAAAGTAATCATCGGAGCGGGTATGCCGAATTCAGGAATATCGAGTGTATCCTCGATTATCCAGCCGCTATTGATAAAATGATATCCTGAGCCAAGATTCTGTAACATGATTGGTTGGAAAGCGCTGCCGGGAGAAAGCATTGAACTTATTGAGTCCGAACTTCCAAATCCATATCTTTTTCCGGCAGAATCCATGATGAATGAGATTTTTTTATTCAGCCAATCATGAGAAGTTCTGTCGATGATTTGTGAAATCCCACTGTATTCAGATATCTTTATATCGATGAGTCTTTGTGATACATACATCCTTCCTTTTTGGTCCACGGAATCGCAAGAAAGAAGAAAACGCTCAGTCCTTTCACGCAAAAGGGGTGCTTGTTTGTCCATCAGCACACTATCACGAGAAACTGCTTCATAGAGCAGTGTATCTCCTGCAAGAAAGGCATACATATATCGTGAACTATCTTTGGTATTCACCACATCCGGAAATTGCTGTGCAACAATTGATGATGTGCAGATGAATATGTAGACGAAAAAAAACAGAACATCTCTTTTCATGATTATGGTCTCTTTCCCTGCGGTGAAGTATTCGATTTCTGTGGCATCGATATTGATCGCAATCGTTGATACATCGTTTCCATTGTCATTTGAATAGGGACTATCATTTGTTCTTGTCCGGTGGCTGCCATGCGTAATTCATAATCCATCAATAATGTTGCATCAATTGGTAAACCTGTATCCAAATCAATGGCATATGTTCCTTTTGCCGAGCCCTCACCATCAATTGTCATGGTGATGCCTTGCTGTTCGATGTTTCCGGACAATCCAAGCGCATTTGAGCCACATTCAATGAATGCATTGCGAATGCCATTGACAATAGTTGTGCGAATGACTTTGCAATCCAATTCTGTGTATAGAATAATCGTTGATTTTCCTTCTTGGGTTTGAGTGCCTACGGTATCTGATTTTCTGATATTCCACGTTGAACCAATCTTGATTGGATCTTTTGGAAATTCAAGTAAAAAATATCGTGCACCTTGTGTTAGTGATTGCATCAATTGTTCGGATCTTCCCGGTACATTTGAAGCTGTTTCACCTGCAAAGCGTTGAATGACAATTCCTTTCGGAGTGATCATCTCTTTGATTGATGGCACAAGCGGACCATTTGAAGTAAATGTTGTATCTGGTATTCCCGCAATGGACAAACCGCTGAGTGTAACTGTGCCGGGCATATAGGAATAGGTGTATTCGATGTATTTGTCTTTCTTCGTACTCAAATTCAATTCGGTTGTGGCGGAAGTTTTTGCATTGAAATCAATCATTTCACCCAATGATTGTGATACCATGCTTTTCAACCCATATGTATAATTCATAGGATCTTGCACTGCATATCGGAGGACAATCAAGGAATCATTGTTTTGCTGTGCCAAGCATATTTCTTGCATTGTACACAGAAGCAAGAAAATTAAACCAATGAGATATGTGATTTGCATTCTAATCATTATGTATTTGAAGATTTGCGCTGCTACCATGACGAAGATTTCCATGCAAGATTTCCAAAGAGTGTTTTTTGCTATTTTTGTCTTGCCTTAATGCATTCGAAATCATTTGCAAATTTACCACTATTCGCTGTTTCAAAGCGCATGGCTCCACAAAGACTTACCTTCATTGACATCCTGCGGGGTATAGCCTGTATTTGGATGATTGAAACGCATGCCGTAAATGCCTTTTTGGATGGTGCATTTAAGAATAACCCCTTATTCTCGGTATTACAGATTAGTAATGGTTTTGTGGCTGTTGCCTTCATCTTTTGTGCAGGAGCCGGGTTCAGACTAGCCCTGGACTCAAAAATCAATGAGTATGTTTCATTCGGCAAGCCATTTTGGAGTTATGTTCGAAGATTGCTGTTTATTCTGTTGATTGGCTATTCATTGCAGCCTCCATTATTTTCATTCAGAAGAATGCTCAATTTCTCGCCGGAGCAATGGGCTGTTTTTCTTGATTGCAATGTATTGCAATTGATTGTTGCTTCTTCATTCATCGCCTTGGCAGGACTTCTCATAACTCGTTCGCTTTCAAGAATGATACTCTTTGCATGGCTGGCTTTACTGTCCATTGGGATCTGCACGCCTTTGATTTGGAGTATCGATCCAACAATAATAGCACAGATTCCAACCTTCTTTAGAATGTATCTGACAACCTATCCGCAGGCATCATTCCCATTGTTTCCGTGGTCAGTGTATTACTTTGCGGGGTATATCATCACGCATTATTTCCTGATTGCTGAATCCAGAAAAGAAAGAGCCAAACACTATCTGATTTTAGGGCCAATACTCATGGCAATTGTCTATGCATGTTCAAAAATACCATGGACTTACTATGATGCAAACCTCAATTGGTGGCTTGTTTCGCCTATGCATATGCTCTTCAGAATTGCAGGTGTACTCACGCTTTTTGCATTTCTGTATTTGATTCAAGATCGCTTGAAAGGGCCAGTCTCTCGCATGTTGTCATTAAGTGGCAAAGAATCATTGGTTATTTATGTTGGGCAGGGGATTATCATTTATGGAGCACCCATTTCAGGGAAGGTTTTGCTTGCAATTTTACCGGTATATGTCAATCCATTTCATATCTTCTTGCTCACACTATCAGTTCTCGGAGTTGTATGTGGATATGCTTATGTATGGAATACATATAAAAGGAATATGCCCAAGCATGCAGAATGGTCATTGCGTTTGAGCACGCTGATTTATGTGTTGACATTTCTTCTAAAAAAACATTAATCAAGCCACGCAGGTGCATTGATTACAATACCATTGGGATTCATTGCATCTGTGAGTGAATAGGAGAACTCATTTTTCCTCATTCCGAAAGCTCCTGTTTTCCCATCCTTTCTCAGCGCTATAAAACCAACCTGCAAAGAAGAATATGTTTCCGGATGCACTTTTACGATGCGTTTAACTGCTTCTTTGCACGCTGCTTCCGGCTCCATGCCAGAGCGCATCAATTCAACTATGAGAAAGCTCCCAACAACCCGGATGATTGATTCTCCAACGCCTGTGGCGGTTGCACCTCCAACTTCATTGTCCACATATAAACCTGGTCCGATCAAAGGGGAATCGCCAACTCTGCCCGGTAACTTATATGACAAACCACTCGTGGTACATGCTCCTGATAGATTCCCCTGGGAATCCAATGCAAGCAAGCCAATTGTATCATGATTTTCCGGTGTGGGCGGTGGTGCTGCCTTTGAATATTTCCATTCTTTCCATCTTTTAAGCGCATCTTCAGTAATAATATTTTCACGCGTAAACCCTTGAGATTCAGCGAATTCCAGCGCTCCCGTTCCAACAAGCATGACATGTGGGGTTTTTTCCATCACTGCTCTTGCCACTGAAATCGGGTGTTTGATATGCTCTATGCAAGCCACGGAGCCACACATCCCACGATGATCCATGATGCAAGCATCCAAAGTCAAATGACCATCACGATCCAAACTGCCATTATATCCAACTGATGTCACATTAGGATCAGCTTCCGTGATTCTCACCCCTTGTTCCACGGCATCCAAAGCCGAGCCACCTTTACTCATGATATCCATGGCTTTTGCATTTGCATCAATTCCAAAAGGCCATGTTGATAATACTTTGATTCCGGATTCGGAACCGATTGCAGATGAATTAGGTTCTTGCAGCACATTGAATCGATTATTCATGCTTGCTTTTGCAAAAAACCCTGAAATAGCCAGTCCCAATACCGTTCTTCTGGTCATACCCATAGAGCACCGTAACATTGCTGAAAAATTATGGAAGTAAACTACGAAAAAACACTATTTTTGTTCACCAATATTCATGATCAATTTTTCACAGGACATAATCATGACAAATGAGGAATTTCTCCAAAAACTCGATGCGATCATCAATGAGCGTCACATGCTCCAGCATCCCTTTTATCAAATGTGGAACACCGGCGATTTGACAATTCAAATGTTGCGTGAATATGCCCTTGAATATTATCAACAAGTGCATCATTTCCCAACCTATGTAAGCGCTACTCATTCCAAGTGTGATGACATGGAAGTGCGCCAGATGCTGCTTGAGAACTTGATTGAAGAAGAGCATGGCCCCAATAATCATCCAGAACTGTGGCGCCGCTTTGGTGATTCACTCGGCATAAGCAGAGAAGAAATGATGACACGCAAATATTTGCCACATACAAAGCAATCAGTCAAAATTTTGAAAGAGCTTGCCGGCAAAGACAATCCCGCTGAAGGTCTTGCTGCATTATATGCGTATGAATCACAAATCCCTGAAATCTGCACAACGAAGATTGAAGGTTTGAAGAACAAGTATAATCTAGATTGCGAAGATGCTCTTGTGTTTTTCGAGGTACACGAAGATGCTGATATCATTCACAGACAAGTCACTCGCGATGCCCTCGTTCGTTTGTGTACAACAGATGAGCAAAAAATCATCGCCCTCGATGCAGCCCGTGAAGCAGCAGATGCACTGAATCTTTTGCTTGATGGTGTCTATGAAACATATTGTGTTGACAAGCAAGCTGCTTGATCAATAAAGACTTCGGTCAAATCCGCTTGGATTCAATAATTCAAGCGGATTTTTTTTGATGTTGAAAAACTGTGGAAAACTTTTGTTTCAACCATCAGTGAACTTTGATTCATGGCATTCGATGGTTGGTGAAGTGTTCGCTCTTTCGTATTTTTAGGCACTTTTTAAGCGAGAATTTCCGTATGTGCCGATTTGTCGCATATCTGGGGAGTCCTGTTTTGGCGGACGACCTGCTCTATAAGCCGCGATATTCGCTGATATCCGCACAGAGTGTCAATGCCGGTGAGATGAGCGCTCAGGTGAATGGTGATGGCTTTGGCATTGGCTGGTATTCACCGAGTTTGGATCCTGAACCATGCGTGTTTCGAAGCATAAAGCCTGCATGGAGTGATCAGAATCTCAGGAATCTTGCAAGAAAAATTCATGCGCCATCAATGTTTGCTCATATTCGAGCAGCATCGCCCGGCATGCCGGTTGAGGAGTACAATTCTCATCCCTTCACATGCGGTCGATTGATGTTCATGCACAATGGCATGATCGGAGGATTCAAGGAAATCCGCAGAGCCCTACTTCGCAGTTTGAATGATACGGCTTATGATGCAATTTCCGGTTCTACGGATTCGGAACATTTGTTTGGATTGGTGTTGAATCATATTGAAGATCCTCATGCAGACATCACCTGTGAACAATTGATGAATGCGATGGAAAAAGGATTGCAAGATTTGAGCAAGATATTGCTTGAATCATCAGTGAAGCAACATTCATATATCAATGCATGTTTGACAGATGGCGATAGTTTGATTGCGGTTCGCTATACCACAAATCATAGTGTGCAGCCCGCTTCGATGTATTACATGTATGGCAAGGAATATCATTGCAGAGAAGAAACTTGCATGATGGAACCGAGCAATGGTAAGCCCAATGCGATAGTTGTTGCATCCGAACCATTCACCTCAAAAAGATCTGAATGGATGAAAGTTGAGCGCAATTCAATGTTGAGTGTAGATGAGAATATGCGCATTAGTTTTAGAAATGTTGATTTGCCGATTGAGCATGCGATTTCAGAAGCATGACTTCACAAACTTTGATTACATTAACTTAAAGTGTTTTATATGGCTGAGTTGATCTACCTCGTTCCTCTACTTCCACTCATTGGCTTTTTTATCATTGGTTTCTTCGGCAAGAAGTTGCGCAATGAACAACTCATCGGCGGAATTGCCAGTGCGGCCGTTGGAGGTGCCTTTTTGGTGGCAGTTGGAATTTTTCTGCAATTGATCGGAGAAGCTCCTGAAGCACGCACGCATGTCATACGACTCTTTCCTTGGATTCACACCGGGGCATTATCAATCGATATTGCATATCAAGTAGATCAATTATCCATTCTTTATACCCTCATCATCACCGGAATCGGGACACTCATTCACATATATTCAATTGGCTATATGCATGGAGACAAAAGTTTCCCGCGATTCTTTGCCTATTTGAATCTATTCGTGTTCATGATGCTCAATCTTGTGCTTGCAAACAATTTTGTGTTGACATTCCTTGGTTGGGAGGGCGTAGGTTTATGTTCATATCTGCTTATTGGTTTTTGGTATGACAGAACATTCGAAGGTTCGCATATTGTGTGGACAGGAGATGCTGCAAAAAAAGCATTCATTGTGAATCGCATCGGTGACTTTGGAGTATTGATCGCGATGTTCCTCATCTTCTGGAGATTCGGATCATTGGATTATGCAACAGTCAATATGATGGCTGCCACACAAGGCGTAGATGCCGGACTCATTACGGCAATTACTTTGCTCTTGTTTTTGGGTTGCACCGGAAAATCCGCACAGATTCCACTTGGCGTATGGTTACCAGATGCGATGGCAGGTCCGACACCCGTATCAGCTTTGATTCATGCTGCGACGATGGTTACCGCTGGGATTTTCCTCATTGCAAGAAATTCAACGCTCTTTGCAATGTCACATACAACCATGGCTGTGATTACAGGGGTTGGCATCACGACCGCATTGATTGCCGCAACAGTGGGAATCGTGCAAAATGACATCAAAAAAGTGCTTGCATATTCAACGGTCAGCCAATTAGGTTTCATGTTCATAGCTTTGGGAGTTGGAGCATATACAGCCGCTGTGTTTCATGTGATGACACATGCATTCTTCAAAGCTTTGCTATTTCTTGGGTCAGGTTCTGTTATTCATGGTATGCATGAAGAACAAGACATTCAAAAAATGGGTGGTCTGAAAAAATACATGCCTCAAACCTATTTTACATTTCTTCTCGGAACAATTGCAATTGCAGGTATTTTCCCATTCTCGGGATTTTTCTCCAAAGATGAAATCTTGTGGTATGCATTTTTGAATGGAAGCCCAATTCTATGGGGAGCCGGTGTGCTTGCTGCATTATGCACAGCTTTCTACATGTTTAGATTGCTCTATCTTACATTCCATGGCGAAGAGCGATTCGATCATCATCATGTGCATCCACATGAGTCTCCTGCAACCATGACCATTCCTTTGTGGATTCTTGCGATTCTTTCAGTTTTTGGTGGATTCTTGGGAATACCCAAAGCATTGTCTTTTGGAGCAGACATCAATATCCTCGAGCATTGGCTTCATCCGATTTTTCACAATGCACATGAAATTCTAGCAAAAAGTCATGGCGAACATGCACATTCACTTTCATTGGAATGGGGATTGATGGCTGGTTCATTGGGAATAGCAATCATTGGTATTCTTTTGGCTACTTCATTGTATAAAAAATCTTCTTCCAAACCTGATGAACTTGCATCCAAGAATAAAGGATTGTACAATTTGCTTTGGAATAAGTATTGGGTTGATGAAATCTATCATGCCGTGATTGTACGCCCAACATATACAATGTCGCTTGAAGCATTATGGAAGATTTTCGATGTAAAAGTTATTGATGGCATCGTTAATGGCAGTGCCCGCTCGATTGCCATTTGGGCTGAATCTCTCCGAAAAGTTCAAACAGGCATTGCGCAGAATTATGCATTGCTCATGCTTTTAGGTATAGTTGGTATCATGTTGTGGATGATAATTTGATGATGAATACAAATCAACCCTCATCGCAGGGATCAAATGCATTGCATTCAATGAGTGAACGCACATTATCGCTATTGGTATATTCAGTTTCGATCATTGTTGTGATTCTCGTGGCATTCATGCTTTTTGTTCCTCAGGCAATCACGATTGAAGGACTCAATGTGATGGTATTGCCCAAGTTGAATGCATATATCAATTCAACATGTTCAGTGCTTTTGGCTTTGGGTTATGTTTTCATTCGCAAGAAAAATATTGCTGCACATCGCATGATGATGATGAGTGCATTTGGATTGTCGATTTTGTTTTTGCTTTCCTATGTGACATATCATTCGCAAGCTCCTTCTACTTCTTTTGGTGGTGAAGGATTCATTCGCATCGTGTATTTCACAATTCTGATTTCACATATCAGTTTGGCGGCAATCATTGTGCCTTTGGCATTATTTACATTGCTAAGAGCATGGAGATCGGAGTTTCCATTGCACAAAAAAATTGCTCGGTGGACATTACCCATCTGGTTATATGTCACCATAACCGGAGTCATCGTGTACCTCATGATTTCTCCATATTACACAATGGGGCAATAATTCATCATCTGATGAGATTGCTCGAATTATTCATCTTTTGTCAGTTCTTTAGAGTAAAGCATGCCACATACTCATTCTGCAGGATTGCTATTATTGCCTTTATTCCTGCCACTTTTGGGATTCCTCTCAATTCTTTTCATTGACAGAGTGCAAGAGAAGGCGATCAAATATGTCACATTGATATTCTCATTATTGACATTCCTAGCTTCGCTTCCATTGTGGTTTATATTCAATGATGGTTTGGATGGGTTTCAATTCTATACGAACATATCATGGATACCTTCCATCGATGCCGGATTTAGAGTAGGGATTGATGGCATGTCATTATTGCTTGTGGTGCTTACCACATTCATCATGCCCATCAGTATTTTGGCTTCGTTTGAGCCCATCGGCAAAAGACTCAAAGAATATTATGCCATGATGCTTCTTTTGGAGTTTGGAATGCTTGGAGTATTTGTTTCTTTAGACACAATGTTGTTTTATGTGTTTTGGGAACTCATTCTTATTCCGATGTATTTCTTGATTGGCATTTGGGGTGGCAAAGATAGAATTTATGCCGCCGTGAAATTCTTTCTATACACCCTTGTTGGTTCGCTTCTCATGCTCATCGCGATTGTATGGATGGGATTATATGCGAAGTGGACACCTGGTGGACATTTCACAACTGACTTTTTATTGCTCAAGCAACTTGCTCCCGGAATACCACTCGATATTCAGATATGGCTCTTTTTGGCATTTGCTTTGTCATTCTGTATAAAGGTTCCATTATTTCCATTTCATACCTGGTTACCAGATGCTCACGTGCAAGCACCAACTGCAGGGTCAGTCATACTTGCCGGCGTACTTCTCAAGATGGGTACATATGGTTTGATCAGATTCAATCTCGAATTATTCCCACAAGCACTTCACACATTTGCGCATCCGATTGCTTGGCTATCGGTTATTGGAGTGATCTATGGCGCTTTGGTTGCGATGGTTCAAACAGACATCAAAAAGCTCGTAGCATATTCTTCTGTCAGCCACTTGGGTTTTGTTGTTCTTGGTATCGTATCCGTGACTCCGGAAGGAATACAAGGTGCGATTATTCAAATGGTGAATCACGGTTTGTCAACCGGAATGTTATTCCTTTGTGTTGGAGTGCTCTATGAGCGTCGTCATACAAGAGAAATTTCGGATTTCGGTGGCATTACAAAGGTGATGCCCAAATTTGCAGTTATGTTCACGATTGCAATGATGGCATCTGTCGGACTTCCGGGATTGAACGGATTTGTTGGTGAATATCTCACATTATTCGGTTCATTTCAATCCAAGTTTTTGAATAATCCATGGTTTAGCATACTAAGCGCTTCGGGTGTGATTTTCGCGGCGGTGTATTTACTGTGGATGTTCCAAAGAGTGATGTTTGGAACAAATGATAATCCAAAGAATCATGGTTTGACGGATCTCACCAAAAGTGAATATTGGCAATTGGTTCCACTTGTCATTTTCATTGTGTGGATTGGAATTTACCCCAAGACATTTCTTTCGAGAACAGAGTTGTATGCACAAACATTGGTCGGAACGATAGAAAAAACCGTGCTTGGCACATCTGCGTATCCAAAAATCAAAGCTCAGCAGATTGAAGAGCATTCCACTCACAAATCCGATCATTGATTTAGAATCTCCAAGGAATTCACACATGGCAAATCTTTTAAAGAAAATATTTGAAAGACCGTATGATTGGAAGAAAAACGGTCATGACACAACAGATCAATGGAAACATGTACGCATTGGAGACACGGTTGAATTTGCAATGACAGTCACCGAAGATGTGTTGTATACAGTGGAGTCATTATATCCGGAAACACAAGAAGCTGTGATTAAGCGAAAAACTTCTGATGGTTCAAATGGCGAAACATATCGTGTCGGCATGGTTATGCTGCGCCCCGTGAAGTCCTGATCAACATGTTCATTACAAGAGAAAATAACCAAGGAATAGAGGAATGATACAAGATTTACTGTTGACCGCACCGTTCACATTCTTGTCTGCAATGGCAATCATTGCGATGGTTGTGGATGCCTTGATCAAGAATAGTGCTCGCATCACATTCTTGTTCAGCGTGATCACATTAATCGTGTCCGGCATATTGGCCATAGGTACTTTTGGTCAACATGGAATTGGATTTAATGGAATGGTAACCGGTGGAGGTTTTGCATCGTATTTTGATGTATTATTCTCTGTGGGTGGCTTGCTCACCATTTTTGCAGCAAGAACATATTTGCAAAGAGAGGGAATTGAACATGATGAGTTTTACTCACTCATCTTGTTTGCCATTGGTGGTATGATGCTGATTGGCCATTCCAATAATCTTCTGAGTTTATTCATTGGCATTGAGATCATGTCTGTAGTATTCTATGTTCTCTCTGGGTATATGCGTAGTTCAATTGCATCTGTTGAATCATCACTCAAGTATTTTCTTCTTGGTGCATTCTCAACGGGATTTTTGGTCTATGGCATGGCATTGATTTATGGCGCAACCGGCAGCATGGATTATAATCACATAGCGATGAATATCACCCGCGGATCTCTTCCTCTGGAATCATTATTGCCGATTGGCATTGCATTGATGGTGATTGGTTTGAGTTTCAAAGCAGCAGCTTTCCCATTTCATCAATGGGCTCCTGATGTGTATCAAGGCGCGCCTACAATTGTCACAGCATTCATGAGTACGGCAGGTAAAGCTGCGGCTTTTGCTGCATTTATGCCAATGATCATGGTGCTCATGCCTGCTGCTACTGCAAAATTACAAATGACATTTGCTGTTTTATCTGCAGCAACAATGCTCATTGGAAATATCAGCGCACTTGCACAAACAAATATCAAACGCATGCTTGCATTTTCCTCTGTTGCTCATGCAGGTTATCTCATGATGGGTTTGGTTGCAGGTTCTCAGGCCGGATATAGCGGTATCATGTTTTATCTCACCTCATATATGTTCATGCAGATCGGATCATTCATCATTGTAGGTTTGCTTGAGCGTCGTGGAGAAGAACATTTGGAGATTGCAGATTATGCAGGACTCAGTAAAAAACATCCTGTTTTAGCTGCATTCATGGCTATCTTCATGTTTTCACTTGCAGGCATTCCTCCATTTGCCGGTTTCTTCGGAAAATACTATCTCTTCACTGCCGCAATTGATGCCGGTTTCCTTTGGCTTACCATTATTGCGGTATTATCATCAATCATTTCCGTGTATTTCTATATTGGTTTGATTGTGAAAATGTATTTCAATGATTCCGAAAAAGAAATACCTGATACTGAAATCGGACTCTCCGGTATTTCTCTCATCATCACCATTGCAGGCGTGATTATTCTTGGCATTATGCCATCAGGAATCATCTCAATCGCCAATGCAATTTTTGGTCACTCATCACATTGATTCACCACACGGATTTTACATTATGATGCATATTGCAGAGCGCATTTCCCGATTGGGCACAGAAACAGCATTTGAAGTACTTGTGCGTGCTCGCGCCTTGGAAGCGCAAGGAAAAAGCATAGTTCATTTGGAGATTGGCGAACCTGATTTCGATACACCACAGAATATCATTGATGCTGCGAAGAAGGCACTCGATGATGGCTTTACGCATTATGGTCCTTCAGCAGGGCTCCCCGAAGCTCGTCAAGCTGTTGCGGATTATATTAAGCGCACTCGTGGGACAGAATATGCTCCAACAGAGATTGTGATCACACCCGGCGCAAAACCAATTCTTTTTTATGGAATGATGGCTGTGATCGACAAGGGCGATGAAGTCATTTACCCAAATCCCGGATTTCCAATCTATGAATCTGTGATAAATTTTCTCGAAGCAATTCCGGTTCCATTGCCTCTCAAGGAAGAGAAAGAATTTCGTTTTGATATAGCAGATCTTGAAGCTCGCATCACGCCAAAAACAAGAATGGTGATCATCAATACTCCGCAAAATCCAACAGGTGGGATTCTCACAAAAGAAGATTTGCAGCGTATCGCTGAATTGGCAGTCAAGCATGATTTCATTGTATTGAGTGATGAGATATATTCTCAAATCACCTATGATGGATTTGTGCATGAGACAATCACGCAATTTCCCGGAATGAAAGAGAGAACGATTCTACTTGATGGATTTTCCAAGACATTCGCAATGACAGGTTGGAGAATGGGATATGGTTGCATGCCGGAACATATCGCGCAGGTCGTTGCAAAATTGCAAACCAATTGTACAAGCTGTACGGCTAGTTATAATCAAATCGCCGGAATTGAAGCTTTGTCTGAAAGAACCGATGCAAAAGCAGCAGAATTCGTTGCAGAGTTCAAAAGAAGAAGAGATGTCATTGTGCAAGCATTGAATGCAATGCCAGGAGTGCGATGCCATTCGCCAAAAGGTGCATTTTATGTCTATCCAAATATCGAAGGCACCGGAATGACATCTCAGGAATTTGCAGACTTTTCACTCTATGAAGCCGGAGTGGCTTGTTTGAGTGGAACAGCTTTCGGTAGCAATGGTGAGGGCTTTGTGAGATTCTCGTATGCAAATTCTGTGGACAATATAGAAGAAGCCATGCGTAGATTATCAGAAGCATTGGCAAAGCGAAAGTGATTCCCAATATTCAAGGCGTCTTTTAGACGCCTTTTTTGCTATGAATACTGATAGTTCTCAGAATGATTCACCATTTTCTTTGCTCAATGAAGAGAGAGCGGGGAAAATTTATGCATGTGTTTCGAGAAGACAACCTACATTGTCTGTCGTATTAGAAAATGTGCATGACCCACATAATGTATCTGCGGTTTTACGATCTTGTGATGCGGTAGGCGTGCTTGATATACATCTTGTGTATCATTCCGGGCAAACATTTCCGGAATTGGGGGAGAAAAGCTCTGCCAGTGCAAGAAAATGGGTATTGACTCGGAAGCATCAATCAATTGATGCTTGCTATGAACACCTTCGATCCGAAGGTAAGCGTATTTTGACAACCGGTATGTCAAAGGAAGCCGTATCGTTATATTCCGTTGACTTCACTCAACCTCTTGCAATTGTCTTTGGGAATGAACATGCCGGAGTCTCTGATGAAGCAATTGAAAAAGCTGATGGGAATATGCTCATACCTCAAGTGGGCATGATACAAAGTTTGAATATTTCTGTTGCTTGTGCTGTAACCTTATACGAAGCTTTTCGTCAAAGAATGCATCATGGCATGTATGAAAACCCGCAAATGGATGCGGGCATGCTCAATCACTATCTTAATCTGTTTTCAGTAAAATAAGGAGTAGATCATGGAAGGAGTGGAATACACCATCGCAAATCCAGGAAAACGCATTCTGGCTTATATCGTGGATTCAATCTTTATGTCCATTTTGTCGATCATTATTCTTTTTGCCATCGGACAAGGCTCAGGGCTTATGGCTATTGCGGAGTATTCAGGTGGTGATGTGGAAGTGATCATGAGCAAGATCTTGCCAACAGTTCAGCTATTGACAGGCATTCAATTGGCTTTTGGCATAGTGTATTTTGGAGTCTTTCAAGCTATGTCCAATGGAGCAACATTAGGTAAAAAACTCCTGCATATTCGCATTGTCTGCATTGATGGATCGGAGTTTTCTATTCTTAATTCAATACTTCGATATATTGTGAATGCAATTTCAATGCAATTGTGCTTTATTCTTGCCTTTGTCATGTTCTTTACCACCTATAAGCAAGCATTGCATGATTTACTTGTGAAAACAACCGTTGTAGACGAGTAAATTCTCATGACACCGGCTTTAAGATTATTTTTGGTGATCATTGGTTTATCGGCTGCAGGTCTGATGTTACGGTATTTGCTATTAAACTATCCACCTGATGAATACTTTTATGTTCCTTGTATCTTTCATGTAACCACCGGATTACATTGCCCTGGTTGTGGATCTACAAGGGCGATTTCATCATTCATGAAGGGGGAGATCGCAATGGGGCTGAAGAATAACTTGCTTATTCTGCTTTGGGGACCATATTTGTTCTATCGTGGAATTCAATCCCTCCGATCATGGATTGATGGAGAACCAAAAAGAATATGGGAGCCGCCAAAGAAATACATCATTGTGTTTTTGCTTCTTACCGGCCTTTATACATTGCTCAGGAATCTTCCGATTGATGCATTGCGTGATTTGCTTTCTCCTGCAATTCAATAGCAATCGGAATGTTCAAGAAGAATAGAAACAAGTTTCTCCAATCCCATTTTATCTTCTTGGTCGAAACGTGCCAAAGTCGGGCTATCAATATCCAAAACACCAAGTAGCTTGCCATCCTTCAAAAGAGGGATGACTATCTCAGAGCGAGAATCCACATCGCAGGCAATATGTCCCGGAAAGTTATTCACATCTTCCACAATGACAGAATCTCTGTTTTGTGCAGAAGTTCCACATACCCCTTTCCCGATTTCAATACGTACACAAGCGGGCTTCCCCTGAAAAGGACCTAGCAGTAAATCTCCATTCTTTACGAGGTAAAAACCACACCAATTAATATCATTAAGGCTGAAATAAAGAAATGACGCCATATTTGACATATTCGGGAGGAATTCCCGTTCATTGTCTAAAAGTGCAGAGAGTGTTGTAGCCAACTCTTTGTATCGCAAAGACTTAGGAAGATCGTTGTTTTGAAGATTTACTGTAAACATTTGATTTGTATAGAATTATGAACATAAATTAAGAGTAATTTAATTGGCAAAGTTCGAAAATTTTCGGAGATTGCACATCTGCTTTTGGAAGTGATGTTTGGTTCTTAGCATAAAGAGCTGTTTTTTTTCACCACTTATGAACATCATTTTCCACAGCATTAATTGGGTGCTCATCTGACTCTGGGGGGAGGCAGTTTGAGATTATTCATTACAAGAAGGAGGCCCCTATGCACAACAAAACATTGCATTTGCATAGACAATTCCTCTCGATCAGCCACAACAATTCAATGTCGTTTCTGATTGTGTTTTTCGCAATGGCAGTAATGTTCTTTGTCAATTCGGCAGAAGCTCGCAAATCCAAGCATGGATATGGTCCCGTGGTTCACGATTCAGTGCGCTACAGCGGATTTCATGCAAAGATACCCAGACAATTCGGTCCGGGCTCTTGGTATGGCAAAGAATTTCATAATCGTAGAACTGCAAGTGGTCAAACATTTGACATGTATGGCTATACAGCCGCACATCGCACATTGCCACTAGGTTCTATCGCAAAAGTGACAAGTCAAGTCACAGGAAAATCAGTGCTTGTATGCATCAATGACAGAGGTCCTTATGTATATCCTCGCATCATTGATTTGTCATACACAGCGGCAGGTCAAATCGGTAAGCATTTGAACAAATTGACAGTTGAGTATTTTACTCCTGAACATTTGTCTCTTCTTGGCCCTTTGACATTCAACACAGCCAAGTATTTTGGATTCACTGCGGATCATCAGCCTCTGACTGTTCCATTGTATGCTTGTACGAATCTTGAGGTGTTCACAGACTTTACGTCTGCTGTCAAGCGCCATCAAACTCGTCAGAGCTTGGAGCAAAAATCAGGAAATCAGGCAGTATTGATGATTGTACCCGATATGGCTACGGGCAAGGGCAGAAAGCCACGCATGCCGAAATACACATATCTTGTCAGTTCAGTAAGCCCCGAGCTTGCACAGTCGCTTATACAGCCAACTGACAAGTAACATAGCTTGCCTTTTGTAAAACCCCGCCATTGGTGGGGTTTTTTTGTTATATGTTCTTCAATTGCAGGCATGCTTGCGATTTTGTATTTTGCATGTTCAATTCTACTACACAAAGATGGAATTCAAACCCATGACACTCATGAAAAAACACGTTTTGCTTGGATTGCTCCTTGGCTCCTTGATCATCCAAAGTTTCCAATGTGCATCACCTGATTTCACCGGTGGCAAGCTTGCTTATAATCTAAAAGATTATAACAAAGCCATGATTGCTTTGCAAAAAGAAGTATCCAAGAATCCGACAAATGCCGAAGCATGGTATTTATTGGCAGATTGTCATTATAGATTGAATGATCTTCCCAAGGCAGTTCAACATTCATTGGAAGCTTCAAAGAGAGCTGATAAAGAGCCAATGAAAACAAAAGTTGCGGATCAGTTATTTTTCCTCTGGGCAGAGATTTATAATAAAGGAACCAATGCATATAATGAATTTTTGGGAAAAGATAAATCCGGTGATGTGACTGAAATGACCGCATTATTGGATTTGGCAATTTCAATCAAGCCTGAGAATACTGAACCATTGGCTCTTCTTGGAAATATCTATGAGCTCAAAGGTGATACAACGAAAGCAATCGCTACCTATCAAAGCTATGTGCGTCAATTGTCACCCTATATTGAATTCATGAAGAAAAATGGATTGACCATTGGGATGTCACGCGAGGAGGTTCTAAGAATATTGGGTAAGCCAGCAAATTCAAGAGCTTTCCCTGACAATAATGGTGATTCTCTTTTGATTGATAAGATAATCGTTGGCAATGATGAAGTCTTTCTTTCATCTGTCAAGAAAGAAGGTGGTAAGGCATTGTTTGAAGGTCTCAGAACACAATTACCCAAAACATGGTTAAGTCAGGAGCGTGAGCGTTTTTACTCCATGAACATTCGTCCTTTTGTGAATCTTGCATACTTGTATTATGGTTCGAAGTCACTAGATAAAGCTGTTGAAATCATCGAGTTTACATTGTCTGTCAATCCCACGGATGATGATTTGGCAAGCTTGAAAATTCAAATCTATGATGAGCAAGGCAAGTCTGATGAAGTATTGAAATCATTGGAAATTGCTGCAAGCAAGAATCCCAATAATAAAACGTATCTCGAGCAATATGCAAGAGTATTGGCAAGACAAAAGCAATATGACAAAGCAATTGCAAATTATGAAAAGGCTTTGGCAATCGATCCAAACTTTGAGAATGCCATCTTTAATATCGGTGCTTGTTATGTAAATAAAGCTGTTGAAATCATTGATGAAGAGAACAAAAAGATTGATGCAAATTCAAAGTATAAACCTGATGAATCACGATATTTTCCTCTTTTGAACAAAGCAGCTGATTATTTTTCACAGTATAGAAATAACCCTGCAAACAAAGATAATTTGGGTGTTTTACAGCAATTGTCTGACATTTATCTCATCACGCGTCAAAATGACAAATTCAAAAAGATGATTGTTGATCTTGAAGCTGCAGAACCCGCAAATCTCACAAATGCCGCATATTATGAGTATATGGGTAAAGTATATGCCAAGCAAGGTCTTAAAGACAAAGCAGACGGTGCATTCAAGATGGCAGATACATTGAAGAAGAATAAATAATTTTACGGAGCTAGTATTGATGTCTGAGAAAGAACAAGAACAACAACATATCAATATCGAATTGGGCGAAAAGGAAGCGGAAGGAATTTATTCCAATCTAGCCATCATACGTCATTCACCTGCTGAATTCGTCTTTGATTTCACCCGTATTTTGCCTGATGTGCCAAGAGCGCGCGTTCATGCTAGAATCATCATGACCCCGCAGCATGCAAAGATGTTGCTACATGCACTTACGGATAATATCATTCGCTTCGAAAAAGAACATGGTGAAATTCCAATGGATGGACAAGTTGCCATTGATACAAAACAAGTCCATTAATCTTCAGATTTTATTGTAAGCCACGCAGTTTTGTGTGGCTTTTTTTATGTGAATCCCTTTGCAAAAAACATCAATTGTCATAGTGCTTCATACGCACATGCCCTATGTACTGGGTCATGGAGAATGGCCTCATGGCAATACTTGGCTTTTTGAAGCAGTTCTTGAGTCCTATATTCCTTTGCTTAACTTGATCAACAGACTTGATGATCGAGGAATGCGATCCGCACTCACCTGGAGCATGTCTCCGATATTGACAGAACAATTATTGCATCCTCAATTTTCTGACTTGCTCATAAACTATATCCGCAAACAAATTCATCAAGCAGAAACTGATTTGGAAAAATTTCATCGCATAGAAGATGCAAGGTGGAATATTCCCATGGGTACTTATTGGAAAGCATGGTATCAGCATCGGATGGAGGATTTTACAGACCGATATGCAAAATCGATTCCTCAAGCTTTGAGACAGGCTCAAGAAAAAGAAATCTTGGAATTAATGCCAACTTCACTAACCCACTCCTATCTCCCATTATTGCAAAGTGAGCATTCAATCAATATGCAAATAGCTAAGGCGCTTTCGCTACATGAACGAGTGTATCATCATAAACCTCATATCATGTGGCTACCCGAATGTGGCTATAGCCCAAGGATGAATACGAAACGAGACATGGGGTTGGAAGAATATATGTTGTCAAATGATGTCAGGGCAACAATCATCAATCAAACCAATCATTTCCATATTGTGGATCAATCTTCCAAGTGGCAAGAACTTCCGGAACATCTGCAACCATTGAGCATTGTCCGAATTCAATCAAATATTGATAAAAAGCGCGATCTTTCAATAATGATTCGTCATCAAGAATTATGTTCGAAGATATGGTCAGAGATTGAAGGATTTCCTTCACATGCTGATTACCTTGAATTCCATAAAAAGGAATATGACTCTTCATTAAAATATTGGAGAGTGACTGACAGAGCAGTGGGACTAGATAAAAAGCAACCATATTCACCTCATATAGCAAAGAAAAAGGCTAAGCAACATGCACGTGAATATGTACAGATGTTGGAAACACATGCACGTGAATATGCAGAAGCAATGAATCAACCTGGTGTGATATGTCTTGCATTTGATTCGGAATTGTTTGGTCATTGGTGGTTTGAGGGACCCCATTTTCTTGAAAGTCTCATAGAACAAATCAATCAATCAGAGTACTTGAATATTACAACATATTCGGAGTCTTTGGAATTACAAAAAGAGTTGCCAATCGTTCAATGTTCAAGGGGGTCATGGGGGGCAAATGGGAATGATGATTCTTGGTTGAATGAGCATACCAAATCAATTTGGGAAAACATTCATCATGCTGAGAAAATGATGAATGAAATTCTTGAGGAAGGAAATCCGCCGGGAAGTTTCAAGCAGAGAATTGCTGAACTTGCTCTGCGTGAATTGATGTTGATGCAGGCATCGGATTGGACTTGGCTCATCTCCATGAAGAAAGCTTCAGATTATGCTCGTGAGCGCTTTGAAGAACATTATGCTTTTTTTGAACAATTGACATATATCTTTCGAAGCATGGGAGATAGAGAACATTATACAGAAGAAGAGTTGATCATTCTTCAAAAGATAGAGAAGAGGGATGATATATTAAAGGACATCATTATTGATGATTGGCATTATTATTCAGCATGAAATCTTCTTGTGCCTGCTGAATAGGTAGCCAGAACTTTTGTATTGAGAATGTCTTCCACCGGGCAAGCGCATATGTCTTGACTCAAGATGGTGAGATCTGCATCATATTTCATTTCAATACGACCTCTTCGATATTCCATTCCCGCTGCTTCATGCGCCCAAGTGGTATAACTTAACAAAGCCTCCTCTTGTGAGATGATTTCTTCAGGCATCCAGGGTTTTTCATCACCAAAAGGCATTCTTCTGCAATAGGCATCAAAGCCAATCAGTGGGTTGGCAGACTCAATAGGGAAATCGGAGCTACCAGGTGGTTTTAAACCTTGATCGATCAATGATTTCCAGGGATATGCAATGCTTTCCCTTTGCCCCAATCGTGCTTGAGCCATTGTTGCATCACTGATACAATGTATGGATTGTGGTATTGCTTTCATTCCATACTTGCTCATGCGTTTGATATCTTCTTTTCTGATGATTTGTGTATGCTCTATGCGAAGAATTACATCATCATCGGCTATGCCATCATTTCGAAGACGTTCATAAGCATTGATGACTATTCGATTTGCCATATCGCCGATTGCATGAGTCGCTATCGAAAACCCTTCTTCTATTCCGCGTTTTGCCTTCTGATAAAGCGTCTCTTCATCCATTAAAATCAATCCGGTATGGGCTGCATCAGCATAAGGTTCAATCAAGGCAGCACCTCTTGACCCTAATGCACCATCAGCAAAGAATTTCAATCCTGCGATTCGCACGAATTCACCGCCTGCGGGTAAACAACCATGATCAATCCATTGATCTTGTTGAGCTTTCACATATGACTGAATCCTGATGGGCAATTGGCCATTTTCAGCAAGCTCGAGATAGATAGGAAGAAATGTTGGATGCACATCCATGTCATGCACTTCTGTCAAACCTAATGAAGAGCAATGCTTTGAGGCCGTCAAAATATTCTTGACTTTTGATTCTTTGCTGAGTTCAGGAATGAGATTCGCAATCAAATCCATTGCATTATCAATGAGAATTCCTGTTGCTTTGCCATCTTCACGAAGAATAGTTCCACCATCCGGATCTGGAGTGTCATTATTGATCCCCGCAAAATCCAATGCTTTAGTATTAACCCATGCTGCATGGCCATCAGCTCTGCGCAGATATACCGGGATATGAGGGAATAATTCATCCAAATCTTTCGCAGACGGAAACGTTGATTCATCCCACAATTCTTGATTCCAACCCATGCCATAAAGCCAATCGCCTCGTAATTCCTTATGCTTTTTGCATGCGAGGAGTGTTGCTTGCTTTGAAGCAAGATTGTACAATTGCAATCCATTGAGTAATTCACCAAGTGCATGAAGATGGCAATGTGCATCGACAAGTCCTGGAGTGACATATGCACCGGGATATGAATGAACTCCTTGTTCAGAAATGATGGTGACACCACCGGGAGATAATTCAATTCCGGTGATTCGACCTCTTTCAATGGTGATTGTTGCTTGAATTGGTTTCATGTGAGGATATCAAAAGAAAAAACCGGTTATGTTTGGGTTTGTACCATTCATAACCGGTTTTCGAATAATGTACATCTTAATTTCTTCTTCTGCTTGGGTCGATTTCATCAAGATATGCAACCTTCGCAATCAATTGCTCTTCTGTTTCCACATTGTTCGTATCGGGTAAACAGCAATCAACTGGGCAAACAGCCGCACATTGTGGTTCATCATGAAATGTTTTGCATTCTGTGCATTTGTCCGGTACTATATAATAGAAATCCGGCTTCCAAAAATCACCCTTGAAATTTCCGGGTGAAGTTGAGTCTTCAAATTGCTTATCTCCTAAAGTCCAGACAGTACCGCCTTCATAAATGGCATTATTTGGGCATTCAGGTTCGCAAGCACCACAGTTGATGCAGTCATCGGCATTTATGTAAATAGCCATTTGTGTTTTTCCTCTTTCACTATACTAATTAAAATGGAACATCTTCATAATCACCACCTGCTGCAGGTGGTTCCTGACCATAGTTAGGGGTTGGTGGTGCAGAAGAACCACCGGATTGACGATCGATTCTCCATGCATTGATATTGGTGATATACACCTGGCGACCATCTTTGGTGTTCACCAATTTTCCACGTAAATCGAATGATACTTTCACTTGATCTCCTTTATTCATGGAGTCGAGAAGATCGCATTTGTCTTGAACAGCCTGCATTTTGATGTATTCATTATACATCCCGCTGGTGGTCTCTACCACAAACTCTCTTTTTTTGAATGTATCCGTGATTTGCTGTGTATCGAAGATTTCAAATAATCTTCCTTGCAATTCATAAGCCATTGGGAACCTTGTTGTTAACGTTTATCAATGATGATCAAAAATTTCGAATTCCAGAATTTTACGGGGTCGACTATTGCCATGCCATTGGAAACTCGCTCCAATAATCGTGGATTGTGCGAAGACACTATTTGAAATTTATCCGGAATGGGCAAAGTTCGAACAGCACGGGCATCGATTTTTATAAAGTCTTGTTCATTCAAGTTTTTTCCGGGGACAAAGGTTCCACCTATTCCAAGAAAGCCACTGCCTTCTTCGGCTATGATTCCTCTATCTTCAAGATCTTTTGCTTTACCAATGATATAGTAATATGTGCTTCTTTCCATTTCGATGCGCTCCTTTTCGGAAGACATCACATTCACTTGTTCTTTGAATTGGTCACGACTTTCAGTGATGATTCCTGCATCGGCTTTCAATTGGGCTATTTCATTATCTCGAATGAGCAATTGTTCTTTCATTGTAGAGACATTCCGCTCCATTTCTGAGATTTTTCTTGTGAGCACATCTGCATTTTTTTGCATTTGACGAATCTTGGCACTGCTGGCTTTGATAATTGTTTGTGAGGCTGACAATGAGTCTGAAAGTCTTCTAATTTTACCTAAAATTCTCTCGCGATCAATGCCTGTAGATGTTTTCATTTCATCCATTGCTGCATAAATATCATTGATGAATCCGGACGTTTCCATCAATTCAGTCATGAGTCTATCCTTTTCCAATGATAATGCCTCAAGTTCGGCATTGTCTGCAATTAATTGCTCCATGGATTTGCCATTAATTGTCACGGGTTCATCAACTTTGTCTTTACAAGATGAGATAAGTATCATCATTGCAAAGAAAAAAGATAGAAGGGTTCCCCTAGAATGATTCATGAACCAGGTAGTTTTCCGAGGCATATTCAGCCCAATGAATGAGTTAAACTTCATAACAGTCTGCAATTTACTGATTTAGAATGAAAGTACTATACCCACTTTACCCCAAGAATTGCTCATGAGTGAAATATTGACATAGGGTCTTGTAACAATGCCTCAAGTCCTTTGATATCTTTCGCCCCGGCAGTTGCCATATGAGGTTTTCCACCTCCGCCGCCACCAAGCTTTTTGGCGATTATCCCCACTAATTGCCCTGCAGGTCTATCCTTTGCGATATCATCTGTGGCTATGCAAACAAGCGAAATTTTGTCATCCTTGACGGATGCAATGAGTCCCAAACCTTGAGTTTTGAGAGTATTTCTGAGCGAATCACCCAATTGCTTTGCCTCATCCATTGTTAAGCCATCTGCACGAAGCGAAGCAAAACGAATTGTGGTGTCGGGAATGATTATCGCATTTTTGATGACAGTATCCAGTTGAGTGGAAAGATCACCAACTTTTAAACCGGACAGTTCTTTTTCAAGGGTTCTGACTGTATCCATTGCTGACTGCAAGGCAATATCTTTGCTTTGCAGATTAGCTTGTAATTCTCGGATATAGAGTTCGATGCCAAATGATGAAATTGCTTCAATTCTGCGAATTCCTGAAGCTACAGAACTCTCGCTTAGAATATGAAAATATCCAATGTCGGCAGTATTGCCAACATGTGTACCACCGCAAAATTCAGATGAAAAGGATTCATCGATAGTCACAACGCGAACGGAGTCACCGTATTTATCGCCAAAAAACATTTTTACATGGGGGACTTTTCTCGCTTCTTCAATGGGTAATTCTCTTGTGATGACTGCAATGCGTTCACGAATCTTTTCATTCACAATTGCTTGAATGTCGGTGAGTTCTTCTGTACTGACTTTTTGAATATGGGAAAAGTCAAATCGCAGAGAGTCGTGTCCGACAAATGATCCTGATTGTTGAACATGATTACCAAGTACTCTTCTTAATGCCTCATGCAATAAATGAGTTGCTGAATGATTCTTCTGAATATCCCAACGCCTATCATGATTCACCGCAAGATGTGCCACTTTCCCAATTGCATGTGATATGGGCTTATCAAGTATGTGCACAAAGGCAGAACCTGATTTGCGAACATCCTGGACATGATAATTGACATTGTCGATTATCGCAATACCTGTATCTGATATTTGACCTCCCATCTCAGCATAAAACGGGGTTTCATTAGTGATGAGTGATGTTTCTTCAGCAAAAGCAATCTGTGAATCAAGCGATAGCTGATCCCATCCTTTGAAGGCTGTATTGATATCATGTTGAATGGTTGAGACTTCTTGAACTATCTGTTTGCGCGCACTGCGGGATCTGTTTCTTTGTTCATTCATCAAGTTGGTGAAACCTTCCATGTCGATGGAAAGCCCTCTTTCTCTTGCAAGTAATTCAGTGAGATCTGCAGGGAATCCAAATGAATCATACAGCAAAAACAAATCCGCACCTGAAATAGTTGTTGATTGTGCTTTTTCCATACCTGATTGAATTTCTTCGAATCGCTCCAAGCCGCGTTCCAAAGTTTGAAGAAAACTTTCTTCCTCTGCTTTGATGACACGCTTGATATGCTCAAGATTTTGAGGAACTTCGGGGAATACATCGCCCATTGTTTCGGCCAAAACATCTGTGAGTTGATACATCATTGGCGCGCGAAATCCTAAATTCCTTGCATAACGACAAGCACGTCTGAGTATGCGTCGCAAAACATAACCGCGTCCTTCATTGCCGGGCATCGCGCCATCGGCAATAGAGAAAACCAATGTTCTGATATGATCTGCAATGACACGCATCGCAATGCCATCTTTATTGTCGAGATCACCTGAATATGATCTTTTGCTAAGTTTTTCAATCGATTTGATGATTGGAGTAAATACGTCCGTTTCATAATTGGACTGCACTTGCTGCATCACCGCACAAATGCGTTCGAAACCCATCCCGGTATCTACATGCTTTTGTGCCAGATCTTCCAAAGATCCATCACTTTTTCGATTGTATTGAATGAAAACAAGATTCCAAATTTCAATTACTTCAGGAACGCCTGCATTGACAAGTGGTCCGCCGGAAAGATCAGGTGTGCGATCAAAGTGAATCTCAGAGCAAGGTCCGCATGGACCGGTATCGCCCATTTCCCAAAAATTATCTTTTTCATCACATCGATGAATATGAGACTCAGGCAAATATGCTTTCCATAGTTCATGTGCTTCATCATCGGTGCGAAATACGGTGGCATGAAGGCGATCCTTCGGTAATTTCCACACTTCTGTCAGAAGCTCCCATGCAAATGCTATTGCTTCTTTTTTGTAATAATCTCCGAAACTCCAATTCCCGAGCATTTCAAACAATGTATGATGATAGGTATCATACCCGACTTCTTCCAGATCATTGTGTTTGCCGGAAACCCTAATACATTTTTGAGTATCGGCACAGCGAGTAAATTCTCTTTTGCCTTGTCCAAGAAATACATCTTTAAATTGATTCATTCCGGCATTGGTAAAAAGCAAAGTGGGGTCGCCATGAGGAATCACCGGTGCGCTGGGAACGATGGTATGTCCTTTAGAGGCAAAAAAATCAAGAAATGATGATCGTATTTCGCGTGAAGTCATGATAGAAGAACATGTAATTGAGAATGACTCAAAAATACGCTTTTTTTATGAGTTCATTTTGAGTTGAATTGATCAAATGCGATGCATGGGGGTTTTAATCATTGTACGCACCAATGGGGAACGCAATCTTCGGGCATTGAAATATTCGGAAATACCTTTTGATTGGACAAACTCGGTATTTGTGGTTTTGGTCTTGGTGAGGAACCGATAGTAAAAAGGTCCGAATTCAAGTGTTTTTCCATGATCAATGCACAATTTGAAATGCTTCCCTAAAAATTCACCTTCAATAGAAATTGCATGTGCAATGCGCATGAGTGAAGTAGTCATCCTGAAATCTGATAGTTGTATCATGCAATGTTCAATATTCTGAATCCCTAATTCGCTGTCGGCAATGAATGCAATACTCATTTCATCATGGCGTGAACATGCAGGATAATGGTAATAAATCAATGTCTGTCGATCATTGATTGGCAATCTACCCCAATACCAATCATCATAGTCAGCATCCAGAGCATCGTCACCGGAATTACAATCATGATAGCCATGACCCGAAAACTGTAATTCTTCAATTTCATCTTCGTATTGTCTGAGAATTATATTCCCATCGACTTGACACATTGGAGCTATCAATCGCCAACAATGATTGCCAGAACCGAAATATTCTTCGGATTCGGAATATATCTTTGGGGTGAATGTGAACAATCCCTGTAAGGAAGTCGTTGAATCAGGAAAATACGTATCAATTTCAATCTGATATTTTTTTTCACTATTTCGTCGCATGCTCACATCGCCCATTTGAATGAAGCATTCATCATTCGTTATGCTAATCTCATGATTGTTTACATGATGAATGAACCCTGCTATTTTTTTCCCTTTGCGATACACTGAAATGGCATAACCTCTAAAATCTTCGGCATTGGCTTTTGGCAATGCCTCGAGCCAATAGGGTGACATTGGCATTCCATCGAAGAGTATGATCGTGAGTGCAAGTTCTCTCGACTCATCAATCGCATCAAAATACCACCATTCATAGGTCCCGGGGGCATCTAATCTCATGGGAAGATCACCTTGCATTCCCAATTGCACCTTCATCATGAATATGGATTCCTTCCATAAAAAGTTGGAGGATGTTCATTGTTTTGTTGAGGATTCTCAAGTATAGGCAGAACAATTGTGATCATCGTTCCTTTGCCAGGAGTGCTTTCTGCTCTGATGGTGCCTTCATGTGCTTCAATGATCCATTTTACGATTGAAAGACCAAGTCCATTCCCTTGAATATCTTGAGAGCGAGCTTGATCAGCTCTAAAAAATCTGTCGAAAATATGGGGAAGATGTTCTTTTGCAATGCCTACTCCTGTATCGCTAACTCGCAAAATTGCCCGGTCACCTTCTTTTACCAATCGCATGAGAATATCTCCTCCGCTTGGCGTGTATTTTATGGCATTGTCAACTATGTTCAATAATGCTTGATGAAGTCTTACGGAATCTCCGTCGATGACAATCCCTGGTTCAATCATGCTCCCAACGGAAATAGAGCGCTCTTCGGCGAGAATCATCGCATCTTCTGATAAATCATCAAGCATTGTGCTAAGATTTACATTGGTATGTTCAATCGTCACCTGACCTGTCTCTGCACGAGACAAATCCAATAAGGTCCGCACCACTTTTGATAATCTTCCAACTTCTTCGAGCGCGCTTATTAGTAATGACTGATATTCTTCGGGTGATTTGTCACTCCTAAGCGCCACTTCCAATTCACCCGTGAGAATTGCCAGTGGTGTTCGTAATTCGTGAGATACATCTGCTGTGAATTGTTTGATTTGATTGAAAGAATCTTCAAGGCGAGCAATCATATCATTCAATGTATGCGTCAATCGTGCGACTTCATCATTAGTTTTAGGTTCGGGAAGACGATTGCTCAAATTGCTCGCTGTGATTTCCCGTGCTGAACGAGATAAATCATCAATAGGTTTGAGGGAAATCCGAGCAAGAATGAAACCTCCAAGTGTCGAAATGAACAATACAATTGGAAAACCAATGAGCAATGCATTGAATAATTCATACAGCGTTGAATCGATCTCTTCCAAAGAATATCCAACCGTAATGAATGCCTTTGCTGTTTTTTTTCTGTACAATCGAAGATTCTGAGATTGCCCTTTGAAAGTAGTCAGTGTTGAGATAAATGGAATGCCATTTGGTGAAATTGATTCATCAAGCAAGGGCAGTGTATTTGTGTCAAGATTATCGGATCTCCACACAATCTGACCATTCAAATCAGCTATTTGGATATAGTAGTTCTTTGGATTAAATAAAATATGCTCATACACTGCCGACCAAACAGGGTCTTCATAAATTTCTGCGGAATCCGAGCGAGACACCCGCATTGTATCATTGATACTCGTTGAATTCCTGAAAAATGCAAATGAATCCGTGATGATTTCTTGTTGATTTCTTCTTGACTTCTTTCTTCTCTGATTTGCTGGTCGCAGAGGTTGCATGGTCTCTTTTTGCTTTTTCCTGATGATGAAATCCAGCGATGTGGCAACACGCTCCAAAGAAGCATCAAGATTTTGATACAAATCTTGTGAAACGGTGAGATAAGCCGCAATGCCAAAGACAAGCAAAGTCAGTGTAACAATTGCGCTATACCAAAAAACCAATCTGAAGCGTAAAGAAATACTTTTCATGGATATTCAATCGTGAAATGCTACTGCAATCTATGAAAATTAGACATCAGCTCTTTGTTCATTCGCATCATTTTAAGATGAATCCTGTTTCAAGTGCCCAAAAAAGAAGATCCATTTCTTCCATTGGAATATCAACCTCTTTGCAATAGCGCAACCATGCTCTTTCAATTGTTAGATAAGAACTTCGATTAGTGGGAGATTTTTTTGCAGATCGAATTCCGCAAGCAAGTAGGTGTTTGAGGATATGTCTGTCCAAAATGGTCGGACCAAATATTCCTATATTTCTCATGAAATGTGCTGCTTCTTTCATGCCGAAACCCCGAATACTTGTGGTGAGTATATCCCTTAATTTCATTGGCTGACCGGCATGAGAGATTATATGCTCCCTAATCATAGGGAACTGTATTTTTAGTCTTTGAAGATTTGCAGTTTTCTGATTGTGAAATCGAATATAATGTTCGGAATCACGAAGTAGTGGAAGTGGGTCCAAATCTGTATGCTCAAAATCTTGAGCAATGAGTTTTTTCACCACCATATCAGCATGAACTGCCTTTGATTGAGGCGTAAGAATGCAATAACAGGCCTCATAAAACCAATCATTTTCGGGTATTTCGGTGAATTCCCGCAATCGTAGACGAATATCATTCTGCATGACATGATAGTGAGAAGCATAGAACTCCGGAAATTGCCTGCTATTCTTTTTCATCTATTCCTGATTCGAGGATTGATTTCGTATTTTGCATGCGAATATTGTGAATTTCCACATGCATGCCATCGCCAATCACTAATCTTGTACTCAATCCATGCCAACTGCACTCTTCATCGATTCTATGGGGCTTGTTTTTAGAGCCTATCATGCAATGTCAAAAAGCGGATTCAAAGCCCCAAATGGCGAGCCAACAGGAGCGGTGTTTGGTTTTGCAAACATTATTACGGCATTATTGGATAGGGAAAAGCCGGATTTCATTGCCGCGGCTTTTGATACATCGGCTCCAACTTTCAGACATGATAAATATGATGGTTACAAAGCTCATCGAGATGAGTTTCCCGAGGAATTGATTCCTCAAATGCCTCGCATCAAAGACTTTCTTCGACATATCGGCATCCCTGTTTTGGAATTGCCGGGTTTCGAAGCCGATGATATCATTGGAACTTTGGCTAAACAAGCAGGTGCATTGGGATATGATGTGCGTTGCTTGACTTCCGACAAAGATTATTTCCAATTGGTTGATGACCGCATTAGCATTCTCCGCCCCGGTAAAGATGCAAATGCCTATGATGAATATAGAAGGGAACAAGTAAAAGAGAAAATGGGGGTATATCCCGAACAAATCATTGATTTGCTTGCTTTGATTGGTGATGCTTCAGACAATATTCCAGGAGTGAAAGGTATAGGTGAAAAGACAGCTCAACCATTGATCGAGAAATATGGTACGGTTGATAATCTATATGCATCAATCGATGAAATAGAACGAGAAACCGTAAAAAAGAAATTGATTGAGGGAAGGGAATCCGCGATACTGTCAAAAGAATTAGTAACCATACATACAGAAGTCCCGCTTCCATTGTCATTGCATGAATGCATTCCCATGCAACCAAATCCCACAGAGATTGATGCATTGTTCTCTCTACTACAATTCAATACATTGAGACGGAAATGGGCAGAGAGAACATCCGGTCAGATCAATGCAGTGAATCGGGAGGATTTAAATCCACTCTTTGCAAATGTTAGTTCACGCGATCATGATTATGTATTGATTTCAGATGATCTTTCATTCAAACTCATGATACATGAATTGAAGGCTGCAAAGAGAATTTGTTTTGATTTGGAAACCACATCGCTTGATACGATGAATTGTGCAATTGTTGGAATTGCTATCAGTGCAAAACCCGGTAAAGCATTTTTTGTCTTGACCAATGATCGGGATTGTATTCAAGATACTTTCGGGGAATCTTTGTTTGATATTCCTGAACAGTCTACAGAATCAACGCATAAACAAATGTCTGCACTCAATGCAATTGAAGTTGCCACTGCCTTGAAACCAATATTGGAAGATTCTTCCATTGAAAAAGTTGCCCAGCATGGAAAATTTGATGCATTGATTCTGAAGCGCTATGGAATAACCGTGCATCCTTTGTCATTTGATCCCATGTTGGCAAGTTATGTGCTTAATCCCGATACCCCTCATGGAATGGATGCCTTGGCAAAAACATGGATGAAGTATGAGCCCATTCCTATTACTGCATTGATTGGCGAGAAAAAACAAGGATCAATGCGAGATGTAGAGCCATTGAAATTGATGGAGTATGCCGCTGAAGATGCCGATATCACGCTTGCTCTCGCAGATTGTTTGCAGGAAGAATTGAAAAAATCAGGTCAATTGGAATTCGCAAAGACCGTTGAGTTTCCTTTGAGTGAAGTTCTTGTGGAAATGGAATACAATGGCGTATCCATAGATCTTCAAGCATTGAATTCGATTTCTGTTCATATCCGCGAAGAAGTTTCGAAGCTCAAAGAAAAGATCTATGAAGCCGCAGGAACAGATACATTCAACATCGATTCGCCGAAGCAAGTTGGTGAGATATTGTTTGAACGACTTTCCTTGCCTGCTCCCAAGAAAACGAAAACAGGATATAGCACGGATGTCTCTGTTCTCTCCGAGTTGTCTGAAGATTATCCAATTGCCGGGTATATACTTGAGCATCGTCAATTGCAGAAATTGCAATCAACCTATGTTGAATCACTGCCTAAAATGGTGAATCCGAATACTGGTAGAATTCATACCACCTATAATCAGACAATTGCCGGTACGGGAAGATTGTCTTCTACGGAGCCCAATCTTCAAAATATTCCAATTCGAACATCTTTGGGTAGGGAAATACGAAAGGCATTTGTACCGAAATCAGGGAATATCCTTCTCTCGGCTGATTATTCCCAAATTGAATTGCGCGTGATGGCGCATGTGTGTAATGATGAAACATTGACGCATGCTTTTTTGCATGGACATGACATACATTCCGCAACTGCAGCTGCGCTCTTTGGAATTGGAATTGAAGATGTTACTTCCGATCAAAGAAGAATTGCAAAAACCGTCAATTTTGGCATTATGTATGGTCAAGGAAGTTTTGGATTAGCTCGACAACTAACCATTTCACGAACCGAAGCAAAAGAAATCATCGATCAGTATTTTCTTCGTTATCCCAATATCAAAATGTATATCGATCAAACGATTGAAAAAGCCAAGAAGCAAGGATATGTAGAAACATTGCTTGGGCGTAGAAGATATTTCCCTGCTTTGGAAAGCAATAATCAGTCGATAAGACAAGGTGCAGAGCGCGCTGCCATCAATATGCCAATTCAAGGGACTGCGGCTGACATGATGAAAATAGCCATGATCAATATTCATGCTCGAATGAAAAAGGAAGATTTGAAATCACTCATGATTTTACAAATCCATGATGAACTTGTTTTTGATGCAATTAAAGATGAAGTGGAATATCTTCGCAATCTTGTCAAAGAAGAAATGGAATCAGCATTGCCTCTTGGACAGGTTCCGGTATTGGTAGAAACTGGAACGGGCTCAAATTGGGAAGAAGCGCATTAATCAAATTCTCAAGCCATACCACACAATATTGGGATAAAGTTTGATACATGGCATTGGAAGTTTGATTGTATTCAGCAAGCGTTTTATAGTCAGTCCCCATGAATCATCAAATGGAAGAGCTTCGGCATTAAAATCAAGCGAAAGATACATTTCATGATTGCCACTCCCAAAGCGATCTATGCCTTTGACTGAATGTCCGACCGCAATATTTATATATTTAGACCATGATTCATGTTCTTTGGGCAAAGCTCCTGCGATATTGAAACTCAGCCAATGATAGGTTGCTTGATAATCATTGAACGGATTTCCACCGTGATCATTGAATTGTTTGGTCGGTAAAAATGAAAACTTGAAGCGCATGAAGTCTAGGCTCGGAATATATTCCTGTAGAATAGGTAAGCCCGCACCAACCATATTTGCCATGAAATCCCCGCGACTGAATCCCAAATATGGGGCTCCCGCTGAATAACCATCATGATATTCTACAACAGATTGATGGAAAAAAGAAATGCCGCTTCCGATCCAAACAGCAGTTCTCTGATCATATCCGGATTGCTCGAATATACCCGACAAAGTGCGTGCAGTTGTATAGGCAAATGCGGTATGACCCAACTTGTCTGCAAGAAGTGCATCATCATACTCGGTTTTCCAGTCCATGACATAAAACGGAGATGATTCACTCCAATATTCATTTGCTTGCTTTGAGAAAGAAATCCCAAGAAAAACTGCAGAAGCACCCCAGGGAAGCAATGTTTGAACTATGGACTTCTCATCAGCATTTCTTGTTGAATCAGTCATTATGGACATTGAAAATGTTGTATGATTGATTCCAAAGAGAATGAAAAGAATCAAGAATATGTGGGATGATAAGGTCATTTCCTAAATTGCATGAAATTGAATGGAATTAAATCATGATTCATGTTGAATCCCTAACAAAGATTTTTCGAACGCATAAAAAAGAAGCCGGTTTGATGGGGTCGATTCGATCATTGTTCAATCGGCAATATACAGAATTCACGGCGGCTGACTCCGTTAGTTTCACCATCCCCGAAGGAGCAATGGTTGGGATGCTTGGTGCCAATGGTGCCGGGAAAACCACAACCCTCAAAATGCTTTCTGGATTATTATATCCAACTTCAGGCAAAGCGACCGTGATGGGCTATGTGCCATGGGAAAGAGACAATGGATTTCGGAGAAACTTTTCTTTAGTCATGGGGCAGAGAAATCAACTTTGGTGGGACTTGCCTGCTGCTGACTCATTCCTCTTGAATAAAGAAATGTACCGCATTTCAAGTGAGGATTATTCCAAGCGATTGAAAACTATGAGTGAGCATCTCGGCATTGCAGACAAATTACATGTTCAAGTGCGAAAGCTTAGTCTGGGAGAGCGCATGAAATGTGAACTTATTGGGGCTTTGTTGCATTATCCCAGAGTTATTTTTTTGGATGAGCCGACAATTGGTTTGGATATAGTGGCACAACATGCATTAAGAGAGTTCATTGCAACATTCAATAAAGAACATGGCACCACAATAATTCTGACAAGTCATTATATGGATGATATTGAGGCACTCTGTGAGCGTGTGATTTTGATGGATGAAGGACGCATTCAATTCGATGGAGGATTGGATATGCTTGTTGATCGATTTTCAGGGGAAAAAGTCGTGACAATTTACATGGAAAACATGCCCGAAAAAGAAGAATTAATCGATATGAATCATATTGCAGAAATCGGGGAGGATCATATAACATTCAAGGTTCCAAAGCATGAAATAGCAGGAATAACATCACAATGTTTGAGTCGGTTTTCCGTTCGCGACATCACCATTTCAGAAATGCCGGTTGAGGATGTAATCAGAGAAATTTTTTCAGGGAAGAATATCAAAACTTCTTAAGCTACAAATCATGCTTTTTGGGGACAAAATTCTGTTGGTCAAAGGTCTGACTTTGGCTATTTTGCAATGTTCCCGTCCAAATAGTGCAAATCATTGCTAATTCTTGAGGGAATCCAATCACTTTCCTTGAATTCTTGACAAATGGTGCTGCCATGTCCAATTGCATTCGTTTCTTTGTTTTATTGATATTTCCAATCATTGTTTTCGCTCAAGGCAATTCCAAAAGACTTGTTCTTATTGAAGAATTCACCAGTGCGACATGCAGTCCTTGCGTGGATGCTGACAAAGTCTTGAAAGTGGTTGCAAAATTGGACAGCGGAATCATTGCACTCAAATATCATTTGAATATTCCTTCGCCCGGCGATCCATTTTACAAAGCAAATCCTGCACATAATGATGCAAGAGCTTCGCTATATGCGGTGCCGGCATTACCCGCATCAAGAGTGAATGGACATCGCTCTGTTGATCCGAGAGATTCATTGGGAATGTGGAATGTTGCCAGACTTGATCAGCAAATGCCTTATCCGATTTCTATGTCGGTGAAACAAGAGGTGATAGCAGGCAATGAAATGAAAGTTAGTGTTGAAGTAAATTCCGGCATTGAGTTAAAAGACTATGTACTTCATACCGCAGTCTATACCGAACTTGTAAATTTACCCAATATCGTTACGACTCTGCCCGGATCTAATAAACAAACAGAATTTGCTTCTTCGATGATGAACATGTTGCCTGATGAAAAAGGAAGCAATTGGAATCAAAATGCCAATGAGAAAAAATCGGTGTCTTTCACCTATACAAAAGGCACCGGCGAACTATGGAATAGTGAAGTAAATGTTATTGCATATTTACAAAATCCGCGAACACTTGAAATCATTCAGGCAGCAACCAGCGTCCAAAAACTACCCGGTTCGATGATTTCAACAACGCTGAGTTTTCCTCCTTCTGTTGCTCCTGTTTATGAAGCTTTGCCTCCGCAAGGCACAATTTCTTTGAAAGCTGCAATAGGGAATGCATCAAATGCAGCAATTACCTATAAAGATCTCACAATTGTGAAATCAACACGAACCCCTTCGGACTGGAAATTAAATGTTACCGGCAATCAATCTACTTTTACTTTGAATCCAGGCGAGAAAAGAGAGATTTCAATCGAATTTCAGCGTTCAAATGAACCTGGTATCGGAGAAGTATTGCTTAGTTTTTCCGAGGCAAGTGGAAAAACTTATAATGCAATACCAATCACAATCGTATCGAAAGAATCAGAGTCATTTTTGGTACAAGATAATTCCAGCGGTAATGTTGGACCATTCATTGATGCAATATCAGTACCCGGTATTAAAAAATACATTGCGATGAATGCAACGGAATTCATGCAAAATATCGCAAAATTCACTTCATTAAAACGATTTGCATGGTATTGTGCAGACAGCGGTAGAATCGTAAAAGCAGAGTCGGATTTCATGCTGTCTCTTGCAGAAAAAGGTATTTCGTTTCTAGTGGCTGGTCAATTCATCACAAACAATATGTTTTTTGACAAAACTCCACTTTTTGATACTCTTGGTTTGACTTATGCAGGATACATGATTAGAAATGCGGCATATACATTGAATGGCGTTCAAGGTGACACTATTTCAAATGGACTTACCCTTCCTTGTGCTCCAAGAAGCTATGCCTTTTATCCATTGCGCCTAAAAAACAAAACAAATCCGGCATTTACTCCTATCCTGAAACTCGCAACGAGCTCAACCGGTGATACAATCGGGGGAGTGAGAGTTCAAAGAGGTAAAAACAGAATTGTGTATCTGGGTTTGCATCCATTTGCCATTACGGATAGTGCGCAGCGTAAAACCCTGATAGACCGTTCACTCGCATGGATTGAGAATTTTACATTTGTTCCCAAACCTGAACTGACATCTTCTTCTAATCTTATTGACTTTGGCAGTGTAAGTTCAACAACGGGAAATAGTAAAGTGCTGAAACTCACAAATCCCGGAAATGTTGAAACACTATTGTCTGAAATCACGATTACGGGAGCTGACGCCTCTGAATTTTCATTTCAACCATCAACTATCTCGATGATTCCAGCCGGTGGTGCTGCTGATGTTACTATTGCCTTTTCTCCAAAAAGTGCAGGTAGTAAAACCGCTGTGCTTCTCATTAAGCCAGCTCAACAAAGCATGGATCCAATTACCGTTCAATTAAAGGGATCATACATTCCAAGTTCAGTTAATGAAGATGTGCCAATGCCAATCACCATTCACTTGAGTGATAGATTATTTGTAAAAACAGCATTTGAGGATGGCTTTACTGCATATCTGAGAGATGTATCGGGTAGGTTGATCTTTTCAGGATATTCTTCAACATCCGATTATACATTTGATATTCCAAGTCCTGGACTCTATGTACTACAAATTATGTCAAATCAAAAACTCGGTCATTCTCAACATGTAATCATTCCTATTGTTCGATAAATTTCTGATATAACATGAATACATTCTTACGCATTCTTTGCTTTGTATTGGTGATTTCTACACCAATCTTTTTTCCAAATGCAGCATTTGGCGAACGTGGTGACTCAACCAAAATAAAAGTGTTCGATAAATATTTATGGACATGGTATGGAAGTCAAAATCGATGGGGTGTATTTCCTTCGAAAGAAAAGAGACATGAGCGTATATTCATGAACTTTACTTTAACCTGTCCAAAAGGTGGTTGTGGTGAATGGGATTATACAATGAGAGTATATGCAAGAACGAGAACAGGCAGGATTGATTCCAATCTTGTTGATGCACCATTATTTACAAAAGCAGGTGCAGTATCGGATTCTTTGCGCATTTCTTTGAAGCCCACTTTTAAGACAAAATTCAATGCTTCTACGAAAAAAACTGATACGGTGTCAAATCCACCATTCCAGATCTACTTCTATAGAAATGACTTGCAACCTTTTACCGTTACCGATTCCATGCCTGCTTATGAGGCAACATACTGGAATTATTCCTATAGCTCAACAGGCGGAAAAATTGACTCCACATTTATTGTCGGTGATACAACACTGTTAAAAGGAAGCAGAAAAGCATATAAGCCGTTTGAAGTGGTGAATGAAACTGAAATTGGAAGATTCATCACACCGTATGGTAAATGGCATAATGAAAATTGGAATTATACCTGGACTTATGATGTCACTGACTATGCACATATCCTTAAGGATTCCACTGAGATTAAAGTATTTTATGATGGCTGGTCACAAGGTTCATTATTTGACTTAGACTTTACCTTCATTGAAGGAATTCCTGCTCGTGAAACCTATGCTCATAAAGTGTTTTGGTCAGGAAATCCCACCTATGGCGATCCAAATAATCCCATTGAGAATTTCCTCAAAGAACAATCAATCTCTCGATTGCGTCCACAAGAACACGTAACCCTCAGACTTATGACCACCGGTCATGGTTTTGGTGGAACTGACAATGCTGCTGAATTTTCAAGGAAAAATCATAAGATTTTGATCAATGGTAATGAGACCTTCGAGCAAGATTTATGGAGAGGGGATTGTGGTCAAAATCCAATCTATCCTCAAGCAGGAACTTGGTATTATAATCGAGCAGGTTGGTGCCCAGGAGATATAGTTGAGTATTGGGATTATCATATCACTCAATTCTTCTCGAAGTCAGACACCGTGCGTGTCGGATATCAAATGGAACCGTATGAAAATCAAAATTTGGCACAAAGAGCAAGCTATATCATTGAAGGTCAAGTATTGTACTCGAATACAAACTATGTTAACAATGCATCATTGGAGGCAATCAAAATGCCCAATAATGCATATCGCTTTCGAAGAATGAATCCGATTTGCTCTGGTCAGAAACCAATCATTGTAGTAAAAAATCATGGCACTGCAACTCTGAGCGCTTTTCGTGTCAGATATAGAATAGATAATGGCGAAGATCAATATTTTCTATGGTCTGGGAATATCCCATTCATGGAAGAAGCTGAAATTGAATTACCCCCAATTGATTTCCCAAGCGGCGATCACACATTTGAAGCTCAAGTATTCGAGCCAAATGGCAGATTGGATGAATCTGATATCGGAGACAAAAAAGTTGTGTCATTCACAAATCCAAAGCAAACTACTTCCGGCAAAGTTGCACTCATGCTTAAAACTGATATTGTATCCGGTATTCCAAATGGTATTAGATATGAAGTCCTTGATTCGGAAGGATATGTCATTAAAGAAAGAGGGAATTTTCAAGATGGAGCAACAATTAGAGATACATTTGATCTTGAGGATGGTTGCTATAAGTTTGTCTTGTACGATGAAGCTTTGGGTGATGGACTCTTTCCAATATTTCAAGGTTCCACAAGAGGTTTTTATTCTTTGAGGGAAGTTGGTGGGTCAACCATTATCTTTAATTCCCAAGCAGCGAATTATGGTCAACCTTCCGGAATTTATGCAAGTTTTGGTGATAGGGAAATTATTCCATTCATCGTTAACAGAAAGGCATTGTCAATTGAGCAATCATCCTCTGAGAGCGCTATTCCGGAGATTAGGGTAGTCCCGAATCCAACAATTGCCGGGATTGCTTCATTGCAAGTAAGTGGTCTGCCAAAAGATATTTCTGCAACACTACAAGTTGTATCATCAATTGGTGAAATCATTCATCAAGAGCAGGTTTCTACGACTGACTTGCAAATGATTCCTTTGACTTTGAAGGGACAGCCTTCAGGCGCATATTTCATACGCATATCATATGAAGGTGCAATGCTGCATTCTATGTTTATGCATTCAGCTGAATAAATCATACATTATTTTTCATTTTTTTCGGACATTCATGAATATCACCATTTCCCAATCATCATTGAAAAATCAAAAAGCTGATATTCTCATCACTTTTTGTTTTGAAGATGATTCATTGTTGAAAGCCGGCAAAAAACGCCTGGCTGAATTGTTCCCTGCGACTTCCGCAGTTTTGAACAGTGATGATTTTAAAGGTGCCCTAAAGTCCACAATGGTCCTATATACCGGTTCTAAAGGTGCAAGTAAAATCATCGTTGCAGGACTTGGCAAAAAAGAATCATGCACTGTTGAAACATTGCGTCGTGCATCATCTGCTGCGGCAAAAAGAGCAGCAGCTTATGGAGTGCAGTCAATTGCACTTGAAGGTATTATTGCACATGGTATTTCAGCCGAGGATAGTTGTCTGGCGCTTCTTGAAGGGGCCATGCTATCGAATTATAAATTCGACAAGTATATCACCACATCAAAGAACAAGAAGAAAATTGGATCTATTATTCTCTTTTCTGACTCAAAGCAGATAGTCAATGCCGGAAAGTCGGTTCTAAACCTTGCACGCTCTGTCTATGATGGTGTTACTTTGGCAAGAAATCTTGCTCAAGCTCCAAATAATGAGATATATCCAGAAACTCTCGCAAAGTCTGCGATAGCAGCAGCTAAAGGGACTGGTATTAAAGTGACTATTCTTGACAAGAAAAAAATCCAATCATTGAAAATGGGCGGTCTTCTTGCAGTAAATCAAGGTAGTGTTAGACCACCCGTATTCATTGTCATGGAATATAAGGGTGGAAAATCCGGCGACAAACCATTTGTATTTGTAGGCAAGGGAATCACATTCGACACAGGTGGGATTAGCATCAAACCTGCTGCCGGTATGTCTGACATGAAAGGCGATATGCATGGTGCCGCAACAGTAATCGGTGGTATCATAGCCATAGCAAAAGCAAAATTGCCTGTGAATGTTGTTGCGCTCGTTCCATCCACTGAAAATATGCCGAGTGGCTCTGCTTTGGTCCCTGGTGATATCGTGACTTTCATGAATGGTAAAACAGCCGAAATCGACAATACTGATGCTGAAGGACGATTGATTTTAGCCGATGCACTGACCTATGCTTCAAAATTCAAACCCAAAGCCGTCATCGACTTCGCAACACTCACCGGTGCTTGTGTTGTTGCTTTGGGTACCGTTACCAGCGGCTTGATGGGTACGAACCCTCATTTGATTGAACAAATCAAAAAGGCATCCGCTAGAACGCATGAATATGTCTGTGAATTACCTCTGCACGATGAATATGAAGATTTAATCAAGAGTGATTTCGCCGATGTAAAGAACTCAGGTGGAAGATGGGCAGGTGCCATAACCGCCGGTTTGTTCCTGAAGCACTTCATTGGTGACTATCCATGGGCACACATGGATATCGCAGGAACAGGCATGGCGCCAAGCGAGCGAGAGTATTGGCCAAAAGGTGGTACCGGTATTGGTGTCCGTATGTTGGTTGATCTCGTGAAACACTATAAAGCATGATATGCTTATCGATTGTAAAATAAAAACCCGTCCTGAATATTGGACGGGTTTTTTTTATGCATTGAACGTAGTTCATAATAAAAAAGCCCGTCGATACATCGACGGGCTTGAAAAGAAGTCTTGATTGAGATTACAATGAGAATCTCAAATCTGCACCAATTTGGATAGCACTAACACTAGAATTATTGGAAGTGCTAATCTTTGTCAATCCAAAATTGTAATACACTGCGGGAACAAGAAGTAAGTTTCCTGCTAAAATTTCATATTGAATACCAGCTTTCAATGCAAGTCTGATTGGATTGGGATCAATGATATCACCTTCATACAATCTGATGGATGTTTTGGTATCATCTACATATTGTGGTCTATATCCATTGAGACCTACAACAGGATCATTGGGATCTTGCTTAAGAACCAATGTGCCAGGCTCAGTCTCACGAACAAATTGCACCGGATTATTTGCATCAAATTGCAATTCATAGCGCTGCTCTTGAGTTCCGCCCATTGGAATGCCAAACTGAGGACCAATTGTTACGCCAAGCATGGTACCGGGCAAATTAAAACGATACATAACTTCAAAATTCAACAAGGAATATTTGAAAACAGATGTATGTAATATTTGAGAATTTACCACATTCTGCGAGCCAATTGGACGTGAGGGATAATTATCTCCATCCAATTGAAATGCTGCAGGTTGATAATCATAAACTGCTCTGGCAATAATAGAGGAATTCGCATTTTTTGGATCACCCAATAGATATTCTAAAGAGAATCCAAAATAATACCCATTCTCTGTGCCTGTTTCGAATGTTGGACAATTTGCATCAGCAGCGATGGAGCTAAATCCACCTGAGTGCATTGATTTATTATAGCCGGCAACCGGTCCAATCAATAAGGGTGACTTCTTAGCCTGCGGTTTACGAGGGTCGGCCGCTTGTGAATAAGCTTCAGAAGAAAAGAAAAAAGTGAGTGCCGCAAGGGCAATGAACAGTCGCAATAGATGCATGAGTTTCACCTTTTTGCCAGTAAAAAGTAAGTATTAATTTCAATATTGGGATTTGTTGAAGGTATATACCGGGGCTTGCTCAGTGCTAAGTCAAGGAGGGGATGCCACCAAGAGCTATATATCTGAATAAAAACAAAAACACCCGAACACAACAACACATCAAATTTAATAGAAAACTTGGCATTAGACAAGAAAAAATATAGGTTTTTCCTTGTTTAAGGCCTTATGTGGATAACCTTGTGGAAATTCATTCCTTGGTTATGATGAATTGTCTTGTCGTCGCGAAGTTAACTGACTGAAAAATAAGGGTATAAGAACCACTTGGTAGACCCTCCGCATCGATTGCAAAGATATTGAGTCCGGCATTACCTTTGCCTTTAATCACTTTGATTGTTTCGCCGAGGAGATTTTTTATGTCTATGGTGAAGTCTGTTTCTCTATGGAGAAGCACAGAAAGATTGCCTACTGATTGAATCGGGTGAGGGAAAATTCCTAGAAAACCTTGTCCTTTCAAGTTGCCTGTGACAGTTCGTAAATTCTTGGCGCAAAAGTCTGATATTCTGAGAGATATGTTTGCAGTATCACCAATGATGCAAGTAGACAACATCTCTTTAATCTCTACTTTGATGTCACCGGGATCATCAGACAAGAATGATCGGAATCTCAATGTTGTTTGCCATGTGCCACTTCCCTGAATCGATGATTGCGTTTGCCCGGTCAGAATCGTTTTACCAGGAACGGTAGCAACTTGAGTTGGAATCCTGATTTCATCTGAAGATGTGTTTACAATAAGTTCCGTGTTTGATGATATGCAATCAAGTGAAGTGGGAATATAGTCAAGCGTGATCTTTGGCTCAAATGTCAATGCTGTTTTTGGAGGAAAATCAAATGAACCTTGAAATGTTATTGTAACATTGTCACCCGGTAAGAACTCTATGGAATCCTTTTGCTTTGAGTCAAAATACACATGATTTGATATAATATGCATTGATTTTGTCATCTTTATATTCAATGTATCTTCGATAATTGCCGAAAAATCTATTATGTCATCACCTGGGGCTTGTGCTTCAATCAATGCAGAGAATGACAATGAACCTCCTCTGCTTACAATGAGGGAATCAGCAATTGATTGAATGGTTACAATTGTTTTTCCAAAGCGTGATACTCCTATAAGGGAATTCAACATGACATCAATATTTCCATTATTGATGATTATGCCGCTTATCGCCCTTTGCTCACACACATGCATTGTGTCAATGGTTTGAATGTCAAGAAGTACTGCTATTGTGTCTATTGGATCGGCATCACCAAAGATCCTGGACTTCATAATTGATTGTTGCCCAAATGGTGCTGCATCGGAAACTAACTCTATCTCGATTTCATGTCTACCGGCTCGTTTTGGTATGAATGTAATAGGAAGAAAATAAGATTCATTTGGAGAAAATGACTTCCCAATAAAATCATTCATATCGAAATTGAATGAAGCACTATCACCTGAAACAATACGTGCTTTCTGAATTCGAAGTGGCATGCTGCCTAGCGATTCAAATAGCAAGCCAATGGTATCAGACACTGTTTGCTCACGAATTCTTCCAACATAGATGTCATGCAGTTGAATTCTTGGAATCATCCCTTTACCTTTCAATTCATATCGGGTGCTATCTACCATGAATCCATTGGAAAATCGTATGAACCCTGAATGTGCATACTGGATTGTGTCTGCAGGTATGAAAGTGCAAAGAACATCTATAGAGCGATTAGGTCCTAGACTCGTATCACTCCGTCCTCCGGGAAAATGCATCTTGAAAATAGTATCACTTCCTGTCGGCATATCAAAGTGAATATGTGCAGTGTCATTTCCCGTATTTGTTATGATTGCAATTGTGTCACTCTTGGAAGCGATATGACGGTCTTTCCAGTCAATGACAAAACCATTGATGGAAGGCACAATGCCATTGCCTTTTAACTCTGCTTGATTGGGTATCGATTTATCATTAATGATTCTGAAAGACTGAGATTGAGTACTCTTGCTTTTTGGTGCAAATCTGCAAGGAATCATAAATGTATCAAGTGGTAATATTTGGCGAGGGAATATTCCTGCGGTATCAAGAATGAAATCGACCAATTGCATCATCTCAATAGAATATGAATTCAAAGGAATTCCGCCCGTATTTACCACTCTAATCATTCCTGATTTCATATCGCCTACTGAAACATTTCCAAAATCATGGCCAATCACAGTTAAGGACATACTTTCGAGCAATGCTTGTATGTTAACATCTGTAACTATCCCGCAACCAAGGAAAATTCTCAGATTTGCCCGAGCTGTATCTTCACTGCCCATTCCAATGAATGAACAAGTCAAAGCAATTGAATCATTGGGGGCAAGTCTTCTATTATTGAGTTCCGTAATATTTTCACACACAATTCTATTATCACCATCAACCTTGCCATATTCTATTGAAATGGTTTCTTTGCCCTCATTTTTTACTGTGATTGACTGCCTGATTGTATCTCCAATATTGATCTTGGAAAATCGAAGTGTATCCGGGATTGATATTTTAGGTGCTGTATAGTAATATCTATTCCTCGAACTATTCCCGGCATTATCAATTGACTCGATGACAAAACTTGCATCTTTCAGCATATTGATGACCGATCCGGTAAATATTGCTGATAGATCTCCATCACGGATGCCGGCAAGTGCCCAATTCATGTTTTGAGTGGAATCATGAATCACGGATATATCATGCAGACCGCTATAATCATTGATGAGAAGTTCTTGAATTATTCCCTTTATGATACCGCAGGAATCTTTCATGACAATTCGTGGTGCTGAAGTGTCAATCCCTTTTACCATGCCGAATGCCAGAGGATATGCATAGGCATCATCGGAACCGGTACCATACAATGCAGCATTGAAAGCTCCTTCCATCGTTGTAATATGATGTGTGCCGGGGCTTACCGGAACGGTGGCATAAAACAACTGAGTTCCATTCATTCTTTGATTTGGCAAATTGGAAACAATGCTTTTTACATATCGATTGTCGAGCATGATATGGTCCACAGCATCTTCTGTGCAAACAAGAGAAATAAAGTGTTTGGAAAACTGTTTCGGATTCGTTGGAGGATTGTTAATCACATGAAATGATGCTTTTGTGATTGCTTTATCTATAGATGGGATGAGCATCATGCATGGATCAAATGTTTGCAAGCGCTCATTTGCTGAAAAACTGCTTGTCATGTATTGTGCAATACTGATTGGCTTATCCGCTTCAATGAGCAATGGGTCTCGAATGAATGACAATGTTTTGAAATCACCGGGATTGGTGAGAATATGTGTCTGATTGATATTCCATCCTTTTACAGTGACATTCGTATTTGGCTCTATGCAGTGTATTCTGAAAAAATCACCCATGCCATCATTATTGAATGGCAATGTAACGAATGATTTACCCCATTGTTCAGTGGGGTAAAGCATTTCAGTCAAATGATTTTTACTGTCAAATTCAAGGAGCCCGAGTGGTATTGCCGTGCGTACATGACCGCTGAATACTCCGATGGGTTTGTCTGATCGTACAATCGTGCCTGACAAATCACCACTGCCAGCGGGTAATGTGTCGGATTTAACCAGATAGCATTGTCCTTTATTCAATTGTATGATGGTTGATTCCCCACTTTGTATTTTCTGAAATGTTCTACTCCTCGGGGTAAACTCAATCACCGTATTATCTTCCGCTGCAATAACCATGAATTGACTGGATCTGGGAATTTTCCCTTGCGGGTCATCATCATGCATGTAAATGTCATTTGGCCATGAATGAATAACATATTCACGGCCCCACTTTGAAACCGGAATTGCAGAAAAACCATCGGTGGACAATGATTGACTACTCATTCCGCTTACTGTAATGGGTTGATCAGATTCGATCTCGATCGCTTTCAACATGGCTCTTTCTGAATCAAACATTTCCACATCGCCATAAGGGAATGTCAGTTCAATGACTGTATCACCTGGTATTTGATAAAATTGGGAAGGACGTGAAATTGGTGATGCTATGCGTATGGTGGTTGGCCTGATGGTTGATATTGTTATGGATAATCGTATTCCTCCGGGGAGGATCATGATTTCATTTTGCATGAATCCAATAAGGAAATATCTACCGGCATATCCTGAAATTGCATTTGTTGGAATTGCTCCGTTTTGTGCGGATGCTACAATTACACAACTCAACATGACAAGAAAGAATTGAGTGAACTTTTTGAGAAAGGTTATATGTGATGGTGAAAGCTTCACAAGAGATTAAGAATATGGATAATACCCCTTGTCAAATAAGGAAAAAAAGATGAGTTGACCAATGGAAAATAATCCGATATTGTAAGAAATAATACAACATTTGGCATAACTGCTCGTTGATAGCCCCGTTCACTTCGTGATCAATGATACATTCAAGTCCTCAAGCACTACACTCATGGAATTCAAAGACTATTATTCTGTTCTAGGTCTCACCAAATCTGCAAAGCCTGAAGAGATCAAAAAGGCATATAGATCTCTGGCGCAGCAGTTTCATCCCGATAAAAACCCCGGAGATGCAAAAGCCGAAGAACGCTTCAAGGAAATAAATGAAGCATATCAAGTATTGAGTGATCCACAAAAGAAAGAAAAATATGATCGCCTCGGCTCCAGCTGGAATGCCCATCCGGGTGGCGGAGGAAGTCCATTTGATTGGCAATCCTGGCAACAGCAGCCAAGCCCGCAACATGACTTCTCTCAATTTTCGGGTGGCTCCGGATTTTCAGACTTCTTTGAAACCATCTTCAATGGTGGTGCCGGCAGAAGAACTGCCAAGCCTCAAAAAACTACATCAGAACTGCAGGCGACCATATCGTTCAATCAAGCGTATAATGGTTGTACATTGAAATTGACCACGGGAGGGAAGCAGCGAGAGATTAAATTGAAACCCGGAATCAAAGATGGTCAAACCATCAATATTCCGTCCGGTCAAGGCCATGATATTCTTGTTAAAGTGCATGTAAAAAATGATGATGTGTTTCGCATGAAAGGTTCTGATTTGGAAGCTGATCTACAGGTTCCTTTATACACTGCATTGCTTGGGGGACAAGTCAATTTCAAATCCATGAAAGGTACGGTTGCCGTGAAGATTGCACCGGAAACCAAATCGGGTACAAAGCTGAGATTGAAAGGTTTTGGAATGCCACTTCATGGAAAAGAACAAGAATTTGGTGATTTGATGCTGATTGTTGACATTGAATTGCCAACGCAACTCACGGAAGAAGAAAAAGAATTGATTTCATCACTTGCGGCTTTGAGAGATTAATCATGAATATATTGGTCACGAATGACGATGGAATTGACTCACCCGGCATACTCGCTCTTGCACAAGCAATGCAAGAGATTGGTAATGTGACTGTCATAGCACCGGATAGACAACAAAGTGCCGTTGGGCATGCACTTACAGTGAGCGCGCCACTTAGAGCAGTCCCTTTTCAAAGAAATGGAGGATTGTTTGGCTTTGCGGTTAATGGCACGCCGGCTGACTGCGTGAAACTTGGTGTTTCAACCTTGCTTGACATCAAGCCTGATTTGGTTGTTTCAGGAATAAATCATGGCGCAAATACCTCTGTGAATGTAATGTACTCAGGAACTGTTTCGGCAGCCACAGAAGCCATGATGATTGGTTTGCCCGCACTCGCTGTGTCCTTGACTTCCTTTTCGCTTGAAGCAGATATGTCTGCCGCGGCGAAATATGCTAGGCAAGTGGCCGGTTCGATGCTCGAATGGGGATTGAATCGTGATACAATTCTCAATATGAATGTTCCGGCAATTTCTCCTGATGAAGTCAAAGGCATGCGAATCACACGATTAAGCAATTCCTATTGGGATGATAGTTATGATTCAAGAAAAGATCCAATGGGCAGGGAATATCACTGGATTGTGGGAACCTATCAAACACCAGAAGCGCAAGATATCGACACCGATGATGGGGCTGTGAGAAATGGTTGGGTTTCACTCACGCCAATTCATTATGATTTGACGCATAGAAAAGAAGTCGAACGATTGAAAACATTGATATAAAAAAAGCCCCAACATGTGTTGGGGCTTTTTGATTTATTCAGGTTTGAATTCTGAATCGTTGATTTCTTGATTGACTGTATATTTTATATCATCAAATGAAATCACCATCGGACCTTGTTCAATTACCATTTTTGATGGAAACTTCACACCGCCAACTTCAGTATAATTTCCAAACAATCTCGTAACCTCCATTTCTCCTTGCGGACTCTTGGCTATTTCTTTGACTGAATTGAGCAAGTATGTTTTCGCATCGAAATTCAAGGTTTGTACTTCGCCTGCTTTATTCTTTGCTTCAACAATGATTGATGATCCTTCTTGGCCTTTGACGGTAAGAGAATATCCCAATTCCAAAAGGCGTGCTGACTGGGCAATATGAGCTTCATCGAGCATTTCTTGTTTTTCCGCAAGGTCTGTTATTTCCTCACTTTGCGGACCCATCATTCTCCAAGCCTGATTACCATCTGTCATTTGTGTTTGCTTGAACATCTTGAAATCCATAACCATGACTTGCTTTCCGGGAGCTTTTTGCTTCATGGTTATATCACCTTTCATCTCTTGTCCATTCATGTCGAATGAAGCAGTACCTTTGGTTATGAGAGTAGAAATCTTGGAGATATTATCCATTCCACCCAATGCGGCACGATGTTTTTCCATCAATTGTTCGGGAGTTAGATCCACTTTCTTGGATTCTGCTTTCTTAGGTACTAGGTCTGTTGTGTATTCATAGACTGGTCCAAATTGACGCAAAGTCTCAATAATCTCTGGGCTTCCTACAACAATAATGGATTGTTTTGCCAAATGCTTTGAAACAGCTGCCTTCATTTGTTCTGAAGTAATTGCCGTAAATCTTTGAGGAAAATCCTTCACAACAGTAATTGGTTGATTATTATAGTCAGCATTGAGGAGAAGTCCGGCTACATAGTCGGAATTTTCAAAATTCATCTTGAATTGCCCTATCACAAATCTCTTGATCAAATCAAGCTCGTCATTTGGTGTTGGTTCATTTGCAAGTTTACTCATTTCTGTTTGCAATACTTTGATTGCAGAATCAGTAACAGAATTGCGAACATCTGCGCCACAAATAAAACGGTTGACATCACGACCACTTGTCAATGCTGCAAATGGTGTATATGTATAAGAATAGGTTTCTCTGAGTGTTTTGAATAATCTTCCTGAAAAACCCGCGCCCATAAGGTTTGAAGCCAAACGCAAAGCTTCAAAATCCGGATGACTATTTGGCAATGCTGTTGATGTCAATGCTGTTGATGACTGTACTGAACTTGGACGAGCAATGAAATACACACCTTGTGGCATTGGCTCAGGTTTTGGTGTGCGGAATTCATTTACATCGCCCGGCTCCCAAGTGCCAAGAGCTTTTTCAAGAACTGCTTTGATTTCTTCGGGTTTAACATCGCCAACAACAGCAAGTGTTGCATTATTGGGGCGATAATAAGTAGCATAAAACTTCTTGATTTCATCGACGGTGATGCTATTGTATGATGCCTCTGACTTATGTCTTGCAGATGGATGATTCGCACCATAAGCAACTTTTCTTGATAGAGATTGAAGCATTGAACCTGCATTTGCTTTCTCTAATTTTACTTCAGACATCTTTTGTTTTTTTAGCTTTGCAAATTCTTCTTCAGGGAAGGTGGCAGAGCGTAATACATCAGCAAAAATTTCAAGCATGATTGGCATATGCTTCAAAATACTTTCACCGGTTACTGATGTAATGTCGCCACTGGATGAAGCACTAACACCTGCGCCCACTCCATCAAGATCTTTTGCTATTGCTAGAGCATCTCTTTTTCCTGCGCCTTTGGTGAGCATTTCTGCTGTCATTGCCGCTGTACCAGGGATCGACTCAGACACTTCTCCACCTCTAATTTGCAAGCGCAGATTGACAGTTGGTTGTTCATGATCTTCAACAACGAAAACTTTTAGTCCATTTGAAAGGAATAATTCTGTGTATTTCGGAAATGCAAATTCCTTTGCAGGTAAAGGACCCGGTTTTTCACCAAGATTGAATGCTTGTCCAAATGCGGTCTGCATTCCAAAGATGAAAGCTATGAGAATAATGTATCGTTTCATGATAATTCAAAAAGTGTGATCAAAAGAAGATTATTGTTTTTGTTTCGGCATATATTGCATGATGACTCTGGAATCTTGAGTGAAATATTGTTTTGCCACTCTCTGTAGATCCTCTTTCTTGATCGACATGAAATCTTTGATTTCTGTATTGATCATCGATGCCTTGCCAAAATAGGTATGATAACGAGCAAGTGATCGTGCTTTTTCGAGCACATTCTTCTTGCCTTCGATGAATCGTACCTCGGCGATATTCTTCGCCTTGGCGAACTCTTCGTCGGTCACGCCATTTGCTTTCACTTTTTCCATTTCTTCATCCATTGCTTTGATGACATCGTCTGGTGTTTTACCGGGGGCAATGATACCAAGCATGAACAACATCCCGGAAGCTTGCAAGTTCTGAGCTCCACCACTTGCTTGTACTGCAGTTTGATCTTTGTCAACAAGGCGCTGATACAAGCGTGAACTTTCACCTGAGCGCATGATATCCATAAGCATGGACATCGCATATGCATCTTTTTCGCCAATTTTGGGTCCACGATATCCCATAAACACTGCGGGTAATTGTGCTTTGGCATCCTCGATCGTTTCCTTAACAATACCGGCATTCACGGGCTTTAGTGCTACATCAGAACGCTTTGGTTGTGCACCTCTTGGCAATTTTCCGAAATAGTCATTGATGAATCCTTTGACTTGTTTTACATCGATGTCGCCAGATACAACCAATGTTGCATTATTAGGTTGATAGTAGTTATTGTAGAATTGTTTGAATTCATCAATACTTGCATTATCAATATGTTGCGCTGTCCCAATCGGGGTCCAGCTATACATTCCATTATTGAACAATTTGTTCGCAGTACGTTCGAACCAATCGCCATATGGTGTATTGTCATAACGATTTTTTCTTTCTTCCTTTACGACTCCTCTTTGTGTTTCCACGCCGATTGAATCAACATGCAATGTTCGCATGCGTGATGCTTCAATCCATAATGGAAGGCGAACCTCATTGCTTGGCACTTCAAAATGATAGACAGTCTCATCGAATGAAGTATATGCATTCAGTTCACCACCTGCGCCTTGAATAAGCTTATCTAGTGATGCTCTTTTATAGTAATCTGTTGCTTCGAACATGAGATGTTCGAAAAAATGTGCAAAACCCGTTCTTTTGGGGTCTTCATCTCTTGCACCAACTCTATAATGTACCAATACTGCTACATTGGGAGCAGATGCATCTTTGTGAAGAATTACATGCAAACCATTTTTCATGGTGAATTCTTCAAAATTTATGGGATTGATTTGTGCATGCGATTGTACAGTCAGAATGCTTAAGGCAAACATGATTGTCAATGACAACATGGGGAGTTTTGAGTATTTCATAGAACTCATTGTATAATGAAACATGAATGGTGTTTTACGCTTTTCCATACCCTTTGTATTTGTCATACTTGGCGCTATACATGACGATATTCATGGAGCTATCACGTAATGTTCCGCCGGAAGGGGATAAATAAAATGTCTCGATAGTATTTGTCACATGTTTTGCCGGTATTCCCGGTGACTCCACATAAAACTGCAAAGTATGATAGCCCAAAGTCAAAGGTGAGTTTTGAGATTGAGTGATGAGATTCTCATGAGAGAAAATATGGATGTCTGATTCAATCATGTGTATTTTGATTTTATATGACTTCTATTACGAATTCTAGTGGTCAAAGTTTCACAGAAAAAAAAAGAGCAAGCCACGATCTATGGTCTTGCTCTTGGGATAGATTGTTCAGATTATCGATATTGACGCAAGTATTCGAGTCGATCTTGCAATTGAGCAATAGGAATAAGCAATTTATCTTTGCCAAGGATTGCATCTTGAGGATCAGTAAAGACCAACTCATAATCTTTGCTCATGATAATTGCTTCTTCAGGGCAAACTTCTTCGCAAAAACCACAATAAATACAACGCAGCATATTGATTTCAAATTTCTCGGGATAACGCTCTTTTACTTTGTCTGTTTCACCTGCACGAACTTCAATCGCAAGCGCGGGGCAAACTCTGGAGCATAATCCACATGCAACGCAACGTTCACCTTCTTCTTCCAAAACCAATACCGGGCGACCTCGATAGGATCCTGTTGGAATCCACTTCTCTTCGGGGTATTGTCTGGTGAAGCTCGGCTTGAACATCTGTTTAAATGTCAAAGCAAGACCTCTGCCAATCTCGGGTAAATAAATCTTCTCCCAGAATGACATTCTTTCTGATTCGATATTATGCTGTATGTTCATGGATCTCTCCGAGTGGACTTTATTTATTACATGATTCCAAAATGCTTGAGAAGCATGATGCCGGTGCCTGTCAATAAAATATTAGCTAATGCAAGTGGCAACATGATTTTCCAACCAAGATTCATCAATTGATCATATCTAAATCTGGGAAGTGACCAACGCACCCAATAAAAAAGGAATAACATTGGAACAACTTTCGCAAAAAAGACACTGAATTGAATCAGACCTAATAATGGATTGCCTTGTCCAATTCCAAATGAAGCCAATTGTTCATAGAGAAATGGTATATCCCATCCACCGAGATAAATCAGTGCCATCAGGCAAGATGCTGTGAACATGTTTACATATTCTGCCAGATAAAACAATCCGAATTTCATTCCACTATATTCTGTGTGATATCCGCCTACTAGTTCTGGCTCTGCTTCCGGCAAATCAAAAGGGGCTCTATTTGTTTCTGCAAAGGCGGCTACGAGGAAAATCAAAAAACCAAGTGGCTGAAAAAATGCATTCCATTTTCCGCCAGCTTGAGACTTTACAATTTCTAGAATATCAAGAGAACCCGAAATCATGAGCGCTCCAATGAGAGCAAGACCCATGGATAATTCATAAGAAATCATCTGAGCTGCAGAACGCAAACCACCGAGCAATGAATATTTATTGTTTGAAGACCAACCGGCGAGTGTAATTCCGTATACACCGATGGAAGACATCGCAAGAATATATAAGATGCCGATATTGATGCCTGGTGCTACTGCCATGATATTTGCACCATTCACATAATATTCACCAAATGGTATCACAGCATAGGCTGCCATGGCTACAGTCATCGAAATGAGCGGAGCAACAAGATGATATCGTTTGTCAACCATTGCCGGGACAATATCTTCTTTTGTCCATAGTTTGAATACATCGGCGAAGGATTGAAACAATCCCAAAGGTCCCACACGATTTGGTCCGATCCGATTTTGCATCCACGCTGAAATCTTGCGTTCGAAATACACAAGATATGCAGCTATGACAAGCAGTCCATTGACTATGATGAATAGTTTTGCGCCGATGATTAAAGCGCCAACAGGAATGGCATCCATCTATTACCTGCAATTAAAAAAGTGCAACATTACACTTGTGGTTTCAACACATGTGATTCATATATGACGGCTTTTGCTTCAGGTTCTGAAGCTTTGCCGAGTTTCAAGCCTTGATATTCTTCCAAGAGTGCATAGCTCATGCCTTTGAAATGCTGATTATGCAATGCAATGTGATTGAATACTTCTTCTGCATTGGAAAATGACATTGGATTGCCGCATGCAGCGGATATCCCGGCCATGATTTTCCATGTCGGGCGGGCATTGCGTCGCTCGCCTTGTGTCCAGCGATCATTGAATGCTCCTAATTTATCCCAACGACTCATATTCATGCCCATATAGCGTTCATTTTCTTTTGTTGTAACGGCAGGCTCAATGAGTTGTACGCGATTGTCAATATTCGTAAACGTTCCTTCAACTTCAGCATACGTTGAAGCGGGAAGAACGATTGAAGCAGATTGTGTGGTTGCATTATGATTGCTTGCGATTGCAATAACATGCTCAACAGATGCTGCATAAGCGGAAACATCTTCATTGATTGCAATGATGACTTTGATTTGATGCTTAGCAATGCGCTCTGTGAGATTTTCTTTGGTTACAGCTTCATTTGAACGTAAGCCAAGTGCAATGGCACCAGCCTGATTAGGAGAGCGATCTGCCAATTTGAGGAATTCATCAGAGAATGCAGGATCACGATGCTCAATGAAATCGATATTGTGTGTCTGCACAGTTTCACGGGCAAATTGCACAGTCGCATGGATATCTTCATTTGTGCCGGTAGCTGAACCCAAAATCATGATTTCGGATGGCTTATATGCTTTGATGATGTCGGCTGATGCAGCAAGTGCTTCATTCCATTCTTTATGCGCACCTTTGACCATTGGCTCTGAAATGCGCTCTTCATTAACGAAGGTATAATTTTCCAATCTGCCGGAATCGCACATCCAATATTCATTCACATGCATATTGGTTCTTGGTTCAATGCGCTGTAATTCATTGTCACGCACACCCAATTTTACATTGCAACCTCTTGCACAACCCGGACAAATGGAGTCTGTGAAACTCATTTCCCAAACGCGAGAATGAAAGCGGAAATCAATGCTGGTAAGTGCTCCAACAGGGCAAATGTCAATTACATTCATGGAATATGGACTATCGAATTCCATTCCCGGAAATGTTTGAATGGTAACATGATCACCACGCTGCACAAATGTCAAAGCGGGTTGCTTTGCAATTTCATCTGCAAAACGAATGCATCGAGAACAAGAAATGCAACGCTCCCCATCGAATAATACATTTGGTCCCAAAGAAACGCGCTTATCTTTGTGATTTTTTTGTTCAATGAATCTGCTCTTACCATTCGAATGCTTGAATGCATATTCTTGCAATTTGCATTGTCCTGCTTCATCGCAGATCGGACAATCAAGGGGATGATTGATGAGCAAGAATTCCATGATGGCATGTTGTGCATGCTCGGTACGCTGTCCTTCTGTGTCGATGATCATTCCATCTGCAACAGGTGTAGCACATGCAATGCTTAATTTCGGACCCCATTGAACAACCACATTTCCGCTTGCATCAATTTCAGGTTGACCATCGGCAGATTTTTTTGGGAATCCAACATTTACCAAACACATTCTGCAATTCCCGGCAACGCTTAGCCCTGGGTGCCAGCAGAAATGGGGAATCGTTTTTTCTGCATGCAATGCAGCTTCAATAATGGTCTGGCCGAGTGCAGCTTCTATTCTTTGTCCGTCAATGATTATCTGAGGCATAAATTTCATGCTCCGAGTACGGTCTTTGATTGTTCAGTCTAAATAACAGATTGATCTCTAAGGAGATATGTCAAACAAAATCGAATAGAATGAAGTCTGATCGCTTGTATTGAACATAATCGTGGTCAAATTACAATTTTTTAGCCAAGCAAGAAACATCAAATCTTCCACATCGGTTCGATTTTTGGTGTCAGTAATGGGAATAAATCAATATTCCGGGCACAAATGTTCCAATCGTGGTGTTAAAGCCCCCATGAAAACAATCATCCACTGGTTTACGACCGATTTGCGGCTCCATGATATGCCATCATTGCAAGCAGTGAAGCATTCTGAGACACTGCTACCGGTGTATATTTTTGATACACATCAAGATAGTCCATCCATTCATGGATTTCCGCGAATGGGGTCATTACGAAAAGCTTTTCTGGAACAGTCAATTGATTCTTTACGGACAGCACTTCAAACAAGGGGCAGTGATTTGCTCATCCTCAAAGGGAAGCCGGATGAAATCCTGCCGGAACTTGTGCAAACATTCGATGTCGATTGCATACATGTTGAAGAGCCAATAGCATCTGAAGAAGTACAACTCATCAAAAGAATTGAAACAGCCATCTCGATTCCCATTCAACGCCTCGAGAGCAGAACGCTCTATCAAGAAAAAGAACTTCCTTTTGCATTGGCACAACTCCCGGATAAATTCACAGATTTTAGAAAATTAATGGAAGCTTCAAAAGGATATGACATTTATCCTGTCGAAGAGACCATGCTACCGAGCTTACCAAAAAAAATCATGGATTTTGAGCATGAAGCGCAATGGAGAATTGCTGTAAATTATAAAAGCACTGATCCAAGAGCCGCTTTTAGAGCCATTGGTGGGGAAATTGAGGGATTGAAAAGATTGGAGTATTATACGCAGCAATCACATGCAATTGCAACATATAAATCCACAAGAAATGGATTGATTGGTGATGCATATTCATCAAAATTTTCTCCATGGCTTGCAACAGGTTCATTGTCTGCAAGAAGAATCTTGCAGGCAATCAATGAATATGAAATCAATTATGAAGCAAATGAATCAACCTATTGGATGAAATTTGAATTATTGTGGCGTGAATTCTTTCAATGGACATTCAAAAAGCATGGTGATGCTTGTTTTCGGTTGGAGGGAATCAGAGGAAAAAAGCAAGAGATCAAACATGATCAATCATTAATCGATGCTTGGAGATTCGGAAGAACTCCCGATAGATTCGTGAATGCAAACATGAAGGAATTATTGTTAACGGGATTCATGTCTAATCGTGGAAGACAAAATGTTGCAAGTTATTTTATTCATAATCTCAAACAAGATTGGAGAATTGGTGCCGAATGGTTTGAATCTCAATTGATAGATTATGATGTTGCCAGCAATTGGGGGAATTGGATGTATGTGGCAGGGGTTGGCAATGATCCTAGACAAGACAGAATGTTCAATACGAAAAAACAAGCCGAAATGTATGATCCATTAGGCGAATATCAAGCTCTATGGCTTCATGATGAAATGTCGGAAAATGAGCATTGATGCGGTTTTTTCCCATTTTTTTTGTTTTTTTGTAGCAGTTTACATTCGATATTCAATTCAGTCCTCAAGTTTCTGGAATCACAATGTCTAAGTATCATTCCTATATCGCAATCGAACATCTATCCGATCATATTGGAAATGAAGTCACCCTGAATGGATGGGTCTCCGACAGAACAGATAAAGGCAAATTATGCTTCATCAAATTGCGGGATGGATCAGGCATTGTGCAATGCGTTGCTTTTAGACCAACCATTGGTGATGAAATCTTCGAACAAGCAAAATCACTCACCCAAGAAAGTTCTGTTTCAATTACCGGTACGGTAAGAGCCGAATCAAGAGCCCCAAGCGGCGTGGAATTGGATGTGCTTTCATTAAAAATATGGCAAATAGCAAAAGATTATCCCATAACACCAAAAGAACATGGGACCGAGTTCTTGATGCAGCATCGCCATTTATGGCTGAGAAGTACGCGTCAGCATGCCATTATGCGCATCAGAGCTGCTGTTATAAAGGCAATTCGTGATTTCTTTGATGGTAATGGCTTTAAACTGATGGATTCGCCAATTCTGACTCCCAGCGCATGCGAGGGAACTTCTACGCTTTTCGAGACGAAATATTTTGATTTGGGTAGTGCGTATTTATCTCAATCCGGACAATTGTATGCCGAAGCAAGTGCGATGGCTTTGGGCAAGGTATATACATTTGGTCCAACATTCCGTGCTGAAAAGTCAAAAACTCGTCGCCATTTAACTGAGTTTTGGATGGTTGAACCCGAAATGGCATTTTTTGATTTGAATGATGACATGGATTTGGCCGAAGATCTCGTGGAATATATCGTGCAATATGTCCTGAAGACTTGTCAGAAAGAACTAGCTGCAATGGGCAGAGATATCTCCAAATTAGAAGCCATCCGCCGTCCATTTTATCGCATGAGCTATACCGAAGCAGTTGAGTGGTTGAATAAGCATGATGTCAAGCTCAATAAAAAGCAATCCGATGGCTCTGAAATACAAATAGATTTTCCATGGGGTGAAGATTTTGGTGCTCCACAAGAAGAAGCCATCATGCAGCAATTTGACAAACCATGTATCATCCATAGATATCCTGCTGAAGTAAAAGCATTTTACATGAAGCGCGATCCTGATCAGCCGAAGGTGGCACTTGCAATGGACATGCTTGCCCCCGAAGGAGCAGGAGAAATCATTGGAGGCAGTCAAAGAGAAGATGATTTTGATGCATTGCTCTCTCGCATTGAGCATGAAGATTTACCGAGAGAAGCATTCGAATGGTTTCTCGATTTGAGAAAATACGGATCAGTTCCGCATGCAGGATTTGGTCTAGGAGTTGAAAGAACGGTAAAATGGATTTCCGGTGCGGAGCATATTCGTGAGGTGATACCATTTCCAAGAATGATATACAGAATTGTTCCCTGATTTTTACAGGCCGGTTCATCCGGCCTTTTTTGTCGATATGAAACTTTCACTATACAATACACTTTCCAAATCCATTGAGCCATTTCACCCATTGCACAATGGAGAAGTACGCATGTATTCTTGCGGTCCGACCGTTTATGATTATGCCCATCTTGGAAATCTCAAAGCTTTTTTATTCCCGGATATTCTGCAAAGAACCCTTCGCATAGTGTGCGGCTATCGCGTAAGATGGGTGATGAATATTACAGACATAGATGACAAGACAATTCGTGACAGCGCAATCGGAAGCGATAAATGGAATCCGGCATTTGGAGTGCAAACTCAAGATCCAAAGTCCAACTTGAAATTATTGACCTCATTTTATGAGCAAGAATTTCGAAATGATCTTGCATTGATCGGGATAAAAGAATCTGATTTTGAAATCATGCCACGTGCCACCGATTTCATAGAAGAAATGCAAGAGTTGATTCGAAATATTCATGTGCATGGCTATGCTTATGAATCGGAAGGTAGCATCTATTTTGATGTTGCCAAGTGGCGTGAAAAAGAAGAATATGGAAGATTATTTGCAATTGATGTTGAGCATTTCAAATCAGGTGTTCGCATTGATGCCGATGAATATTCACGTGAACATGTCAGCGATTTTGTGCTTTGGAAAGCTGTAAAAGAGGGTGAACCATTTTGGGATTTTCAGCTGGGTGATGTGAACCTTCCAGGCAGACCCGGTTGGCATATTGAATGTTCAGCAATGGGGCATGCATTGCTTGGTCTTCCATTCGACATTCATACAGGTGGAATTGATCTTCGATTCCCGCATCATGAAGACGAAATTGCCCAAAGCAAAGCCGGCTATGGATCTGAAACGGCACAATTCTGGTGTCACAATGAATTCCTCGAAGTGGAAGGCAAGAAGATGAGTAAATCACTTGGTAATTTCTATACATTGCGAGATGTACTGGCAAAAGGAATGGATCCTCTTGACATACGATTTTCAATGGTGAATTCACAATATGGTTCGGTTTTTAATTTCACTGAATTCGGTGTTGAATCTGCATCCAAAGCCAGAAAAAGAGTTCAGGAATATGTCTATGCTTGTTTCGAAGGAAATGCTGGGCATGACAATCATGCTGAAGAACTTCATGCATTGAGAACTGATTTTTTCTCTGCATTATGCGATGATTTGCATATGCCGAAAGCAATTGAATCTTTGTTTGCTTTCATGAAGAAATTTCCTGCAGAAGTCCTCTCTCATCGTGATAAACCTTCGTTTTTGGAATTGATGTATGAAATCAATGAAATTGTTGGTGTATGGTCAATTTCACCAAGACCCCAAGCGGAAGACATACCGCAAAAAGTGAAGGAACTTGCTGAACAACGATGGAATGCAAAAGTCAACAAGGATTTTTCTCTTGCCGATGAATTGAGAAAAGAAGTATCTGCACTTGGATATGTCATCAAGGACTCAAAAGATTCATTTTCAATCCACAAAGAAGAATGAAGTCCATTGGCATCATAGGATATGGTTCACTCGGAGCATCACTTGCACATGCTTTGTGTGAAAAGGGAATGCTCTCTTGGCTTTTGATCAGGAATGAACATGTTAGAAAAAAAGCAGAGAATGTACATGTGCCTATCTTCTCATCATTGGATGAAATTCCCGTAAAAGATTGTTCCATCATTCTTGCCATTCCTGACTCCGAGATTCAAGGAGTTGCAAAAATCATCCATGAAATGTATGAAGGCAAAGGATGTCATGCTTTGATTCATTGTTCAGGATCGCTTGGTATTGATATTCTTTCAGGTAATGATTCTTCAATAGCTTGTATAGGGATTCATCCATTTCAAACTATAGTTTCACATGCAGATTTACCTGATACCCCATGGGGAATTGAATGCAGAGAAGAAGATATCCAAGATGCAAAAGCCTTGATCAATTCATTGCGTGGAGTTCCGCATGTTTTGTCTCCAAAGGCAATTGAGAATAAAGCCCTCTATCATGCAACTGCTGTTGCATCGGCCAATTTATTGCAAATGTTGATTGCTTTAACATCAACCATGGCTGATGCGGCAGACATTCCATCAGCATTGTTTTTGCCCAAAATACAGTCCACTACATTGGATAGAGCTCATGCATCTTTGCATGAACATATGTCGGTATTGCATCATTTAACCGGACCTCTCATTCGTTGTGATATTCAAACCATCCGTGCAAATAGAGAAGCCATTAGGCAAATTCCTGGAATGGATGAAGTGTATACTGCCCTTTGTAAGGCAATCATCCCTCAATTATTGGAATCAAAGCAAATATCTGAGAAAGATGTCACGACATTACAACATGTATTGAATCTTGATGAGCCCGCAAGATGATTGCATATTGAATTCGTATCTTTGCGAATATTCACTTGGAGTTGAGTTATGTTGATTCGTTTTTTGATTATGGTCTTAGGAACCACTCTTTTGTTCACAAATCCGGTGGATGTACATGCACGGAAAAAACGGAAAGTGTACAAAAAAAGAGCAATTGTGTCCAAGCCAAAGAAATTCATTCATCAGGAAGGGGGTTTTTCCATCCAATTTCCTGGATCGCATGGACAAATCAAAGGGGATACCTCGACTATAGCTACAACATTTGGTTCCACTGAATTCTATGCTTATGTATCAAATGGAGCTCAAAGTGCATCAATGATTGCTTTCTATGAACTCGATGCAAAGAAGATACAGGAGAAAGATACTCTACTGGCAAAAAACAGCAAATTATTGCTTGATACATTACAACAACAATTGATTACAAATCTTGGTGGAACAATTCAGCGAAAAGTGAAAATTGTTCGTGAGGGTTTATATCATTCTCGCATTGCATATTTCTCAGCAAAAGGAGAAGGTGGTAAAACAGTATATTTCAAGTGTGAAAACATTTATGTGCCCCCAAGGGTATATCAATTGATTTATCAGTCTTCGAATAAAAATGCGACTGATCAAGCAGAAGCAAAGAAGTTTTTCCAATCATTTTCTTTGAAAAAGAAATGACTGTTGCAAAGGATGCACGCATATATGTAGCCGGACATAATGGAATGGTTGGCAGTGCGATACTTGCTTCCTTGCAAGAGCAGGGCTATGCATGTTTGCTTACGGCATCAAAATCGGAAGTTGACTTATGCAATCAGCAAGATGTTCTTGACTTTTTTGATGATCAGAAACCGGAATATGTAATTCTTGCAGCAGCAAAAGTTGGGGGAATACATGCAAACAGTACATTCCCTGCAGAATTCATTCATGACAATATGGCAATTGCCTTGAATGTTATACATGCAGCTCATTTGCATGGAGTAAAGAAACTCATCAATTTGGGATCTTCATGCATTTATCCAAAACTAGCTGAGCAACCAATCAGGGAAACATCTTTGCTCACAGGGGCATTGGAAAAAACCAATGAAGCATATGCAATTGCGAAAATATCTGCAATAGGTTTATGCCATGCATATCATGTGCAATATGGATCGAATTTCTTGTCACTCATGCCAACAAATCTCTATGGAAGAAATGATAATTATCATCTCATGAACTCACATGTCATTCCTGCCATCATACGAAAATGTTTTCTGGCAAAGTATGCAAGTGAGGGAAATGTTGTGTCCATTCGAAAAGATCTGTCCATTGGCATACCGAATGATTGGAATCTTTCTACAGATGAACATGTGTATGATTGTTTGGCTAGCATTGGAATCAAACCGAATGCTTTGACATTATGGGGGACAGGCAAAGCAAGACGAGAATTCTTGCATGCTCAGGATTGTGCAAATGCGGTGATTCATTTTCTCGAGCATGTAGATGCACAAGCAAATGACTATTGCTATAATATTGGGACAGGAATTGATATAGAGATACAAGAGATTGCTCACACGATTGCCTCACTTGTTGGCTTCAATGGAGAATTACATTTCGATTCTTCCAAACCCGATGGTACTCCCAGAAAAGTACTCAATGTTGAAAAAGCTGCATTGGCAGGATGGAAGCATTCCATTCAATTGGAAGATGGACTTCGGGCTATTATTGAGGAGTATCGAATAAAAGGTCCTGAATATGCTCGGTGAACAATCTCGCATATATGATCGATTTATCCCAATGATGCTGTTCATCATCGGTCTTTTGTTATTTGTCCCTTTTCTTGGCTCTGTACATTTATTCGATTGGGATGAAATCAATTTTGCCGAAGCCGCTCGCGAGATGATACTCACAGGTGATTATCTACGAGTGTATATCGACTATCAACCCTTCTGGGAAAAACCACCACTGTTCTTGTGGATGCAAGCATTCTCAATGCATGTATTTGGCATCAATGAATTTGCTGCGCGGTTTCCAAATGCAATCTGCGGGGCAATCACTTTGCCGGTATTATTTCTGATTGGAAAACAATTGCAAGGTCGAACAATCGGTTTATTATGGCCAATGATGTATGCAGGTTCATTCTTGCCACATTTTTATTTCAAGTCAGGAATCATCGATCCTTGGTTCAATCTATTTATCATACTTGGGATTCTTCTTCCCAAGTTGCCGGCACTGAAAGAGCGATTTTTTGCTTCCATTGCAATCAGCGGTATTTGCATAGGACTTGCAATCTTGACAAAAGGTCCAGTTGCATATATCATGTCTGCAGGAACATTCTTCATCTTTGCAATTCTTGATTATGCTAAAGAAAAAGATGTAACCCGGCTAATCCATGCAGCAAAGTGGACTCTCGGCATGACGATTTGTGCTGCCCTCACTGCATTCTTATGGTTTGGACTCGAAATCATGCAAAATGGAACGTGGTTCATCAATGAATTCATTCGCTATCAGATACGATTGTTTTCAACCGGAGATGCAGGACATTCTGGACCATTTTATTATCATGCAATCATTCTGCTTATCGGTTGTTTCCCGGCATCAATTTTTGCATTCAAAAAATTAGTTGTCAGAACATCAACTACTCAAGACATTCGTTTGATGATGATTGTGTTTTGGTTGACGCTCATTCTTTTCTCAATTGTCAAAACAAAAATCGTTCATTACTCATCTCTTTGTTATTTGCCATTAACTTTTTTGAGTTCAATTGCAGTGAAAGAATTGCTTCAAAAAAGGGAGATATCAAAAGGTATGATTATCGGTTTGTCAATTGGCGCATTCGTTTGGACAATGCTTCTTTTGATTGTACCAATGATTGGATTGAATGTTGCCTCACTACTACCAATGATAAAAGACGAATTCGCAAGGATGAATCTCACAGCGCCAGTTTCGTGGTCTGGTTATGAATTAAGCATTGGTATAGTATATTTCTGCATTGTCATGATTTCCATTTACTTTCTGCGAAAGCAGCAATTATTGGAAAAAGGACTTCTGCTTCTTTGTCTTTCCACAATGTTTGGATTGATGGCATTTTTACCTGTCATAGCTCCCAAGATTGAAGGATATACTCAGTCTTCTCCCATTTCATTTTATCAGTCGATGATTGGAAAGGATGTTCTCATATATCCTTCGGGATTTAAAAGCTATGCCCATTTGTTCTATGCAAATAAACTTCCTCCATCTGATTTTCCTGATTATGCGCGACTATCAGATGAAGAATTATTGAATGGTGCATCAAAAAAGCCCGTATTTTTCATAGCAAAAACCAAAAGAGCCAATGAAATGCAGGATGATCCCCGAATGGAAGCCATCGGAGAATTCCACGGATTTACTGTTTTTCGTGTGAAAACAACCAAAATGAGCAATTAATGATGACATTGTCTTCGCTATCCCTTTGTAGAGTTGCCGTAATTTCTCATGAATTACGCATTGCAGACATACCCCATAATGTGGAATGTCATGTGCAGGCGATGAATGAAGCTATGTCCAATGGTGCTCAAATCATTGTATTTCCTGAATTATCGCTGACCGGCTATACATGCGGTGATTTATTTTTCCAAGAGCAATTGATTGCTTCTGCCATGCATGGAATATGCTCCATTGCAGAACATGTTCCATCCGGTGTAATTGTCATCGCGGGTGTCCCCATACAGCATGAAGGAAAATTGTACAATTGTGCGGCAGTTCTTGAGGGTGGCACAATTCATGCTTTAGTTCCCAAAACAATCATACCAAATCATCATGAGTTTTATGAAGCTCGTTGGTTCGTATCCGGCGATGAATTGCAAGAAGATAGTTTGATTATGTTGAAAGATTCCTCCGGGAATGCTATCGAATGTTTATTGCAATCTCATCTTCTATTCAAAACAGGAAAAATTGTTTTTGGAATTGAGTTATGCGAAGATCTTTGGAGCATGATTCCTCCCAGTTCACTCATGGCTGAACAAGGAGCCTTTATCATCGCAAATCTCTCTGCCAGCAATGCATTGGTGGGGAAGAATGAATATCGAAGGTCGCTTGTCAATATGCAATCGGCATCAACAATCAGTGCATATTTATATGCTTCTTCAGGACCATCGGAATCAACGATGGATACAGTATTTTCGGGTCATACCATGATTGCCGAAAATGGGGTCATGCTTGCAGAAAGAAATAATCTCACATTTGAAACCAATATCATTTATGCCGACATTGACATTGATGTCTTGCTTCATGAAAGACGCACATTGTCACGTACGCAGGCTTCTCATGCCATGGCGTTCACCGTTTTTGAATTGCCACTTTTACGTGATGTAGATGTTGATATTTTGTATCGAATGATTGATCCAATGCCATTCATTCCAACAGTGAATGCGCAAGAGCGATTCAATGAAATCTTGAATATTCAAGCTATGGGTTTGGCGGGAAGGCTTAGAAGAACGGGAATGACATCCATGATTGTGGGACTGTCTGGCGGATTAGACTCTACACTCGCCTTGATTGTGTGTTTAGAAACATGTGCTATACTGAATATCGATCCTTCAAATGTCATTGCCATTACCATGCCTGGTCCCGGTACATCAGAACACACATTTTCCAATGCGCAGTTGCTTGCCAAAACGAGTGGTGTAACTCTGAGAGAGATTCCAATTCATGATTCTGTGGCATTGCATCTTCGAGAAATTGGACATTCTGAGCATGATCATTCAATAGTGTATGAAAATGCTCAAGCCAGAGAGCGTACGCAAATTCTCATGGATTGCGCAAACCAATATTCGGGTTTGGTGATAGGAACAGGTGACATGTCTGAACTTGCTCTAGGTTGGTGTACCTATAATGGGGATCACATGAGTATGTATGGTGTCAATGCAGGTGTGCCAAAAACATTGGTCAGACACCTCGTTGAATTCTATGCTGACAATCATCCGAATGAACACATGAGCAGCATTCTACATGCAATAGTTGATACACCGGTATCACCTGAATTAATGCCGCTAACGCATAAGGGCGAAATAGCTCAAAAAACTGAAGACATTATCGGCCCTTATGTTCTTCATGATTTCTTCTTGTATTATATGATGCGTCATGGTTTCGGACCACGAAAAATCATCATGCTATGTTATCATGCATGTAAAGAAGATTATACATTGCAGCAAATTGCCGAACATTTACGATTCTTCTATCAGCGATTTTTCTCTCAGCAATTCAAACGTTCTAGCATGCCTGATGGTGTCAAAGTAGGCTCTATCGCGCTATCCCCTCGTGCTGATTGGCGCATGCCAAGTGATGCATATGCTCGCATTTGGATTGAAGAAATTGATGCATTTCTCAGTGAACATTGATGCATTCAACAGTTTCTGAATGTAGGATTGGTTGTGGTGCATGTTGCATTGCTGTCTCAATCAAAGGTCCATTGCCAGGAATGCCAAATGGGAAACCTGCCGGAATGCGTTGCATTCATCTAACTGTAGAAAATCATTGTTCTCTTTTTCATTCTCCGGAAAGACCCTCGGTATGCTCTTCATTACAACCTATGAAGGATATGTGCGGAGAAACCAATGAGGAAGCATTTCAACTTTTGTCGGTCATGGAAATATTGACCGATCCACATCGAATCTCGTAGGAGTATATTATGTCAGTAATCATCCAGCCTGAACACATTGAAGAAGTGTGGAAATCCATGACCATCCTCGATGAACAGACCTCCATGGAAATGGTAGATTCATTGGAACAACAACAACCAGCATTGCTTGAATATTTAATGACTCCTCCGGAAGAATTTACAATTGAGGAATCAGAAAATCTCATGTATGCCGGAATTGTTGTGTGGAGGGTATTCAATGAATATGGTCCACCAATTGACCTTATTTCTGAAGATGATATTTATGAAATTGAAGATAAAAACATCGATGTCATGATGACACTTGAAGGGGAATCGGCAGGAGATGGCATAGCCGTCATTGAACGCATGCTTGAAGCATATCCACAGCCACATCTTCTTGCTTCGATTGCAGAAATACTCCTCGTTGAAGATGAGGAGGACGAGGATGAAGAACTCATTTCAGATCAGGCAAGAGGGACTATGATGCTTATTCTGAAAACAGTACTGGATTCCTTGATTGCCGCAGAGAAGAAATAATCAATCTTTCTTCTTTTGCGCAAGCAAATCCATCGTTCCTTTAACTTGAAAGAGGGATCGTGCTATTTGTGATTGCTCGTCAATCATTTTTTCATAGCGTTTGCTTTCTTCTGTAATCTCGGCCAAATAGCGAGTACGATCTGGTGGTATGATGGACTTCTTTTGGCTATTCTGCAATCTCTCTTCGACATGAAATGAAAATCCTACATGTTCAATTGCCGTAAAACGTTTTATGATTGCGGCATATAAACCATTCACGCCTGCATCATTGAATTGGGATGCAATTGTTCCAAACACTGGCATAGTTTCCGGTTGAGAATCCCATGCTTGCTTTGAGCGTTGATATTGTTTCCTCACATCGCGTAATGCATCCAATGAGCCACGCTTGTCGAATTTATTGATTGCTATCAAATCAGCATAGTCAATCATGTCAATCTTCTCGAGTTGAGTTGCTGCGCCAAATTCAGGGGTCATCACATATAGCGATACATCAGCAATTGAAGTGATTTCCGAATCACTCTGACCAATTCCTGCAGTTTCCACGATGATAAAATCAAATTCTGCATACCTCATGAGCTCAATAGCTGTCTTTACATTTGGATTTAATGCAATATTGGCTTGTCTAGTTGCAAAAGAACGCATATACACACGTGGATTACTCACTGCATTCATGCGAATGCGATCTCCAAGCAATGCTCCACCTGTCTTTCTTTTTGAAGGATCCACTGACAAAACGGCGAGTCGCAATGTTGGATTGTCTTCAAGAAAACGCAAAATCAACTCATCAGTCAATGATGATTTTCCTGCGCCACCTGTACCTGTGATCCCAAGAACCGGTATTGATGATGAAGCCTTCTTTGCCTTTTCAGAAATCACTTCATTGGTGATAGAGCCTCTCTCTATCAAAGAAATTCCTTGAGCAAGAGCTCGTGGATCTTTTTCAAGCATTGCGCTCCACAGAGCCTCTCCGCTGAATGTATCGGGTGTTTCAAAATCCGATTGCTCTAATAAGTCATTGATCATTCCTTGCAAGCCAAGAGATCTTCCATCATCTGGAGAATAAATGCGATCGATGCCATAATCATGCAATTCTTGAATTTCACTCGGAAGGATTGTTCCGCCGCCACCACCGAAAATCTTGATATGACCAGCATTTTTCTCTTTAAGCAAATCATGCATGTATTTGAAATATTCTACATGACCACCCTGATAACTTGTCATGGCAATCGCTTGAGCATCTTCTTGAATCGCACAATCCACTACTTCCATTGCAGCTCGATTATGGCCAAGATGAATAACTTCCGCACCTGAACCTTGAATGATTCGGCGCATGATGTTAATGGCTGCATCATGACCATCAAACAATGAAGCAGCGGTCACAATTCGCAAAGTGTTTTTTGATTGATATGGAGTATGTGGCAATGACATAGAATTCACTCAAATTTCAGTTGACAAAAGTACGAAATCCATGGAAAGAATCAGGTGCGCATTCTGAAGATATTGAGAATCGCAATGGTGAAAAACAACATATTGGGAAACCAGCCCACCAGCAATGGATCAATATCCATTGAATAGCCTATGTTTTGACCAATCTTGGTAAATGCCAGATATAAAAAAGACACAACCATTGCCGTTGCAATTTCCAAAGCAAGTCCGCTTTTTTTACGAATGGCTGAAAATGGTATGGCAAAAAGAATAACGATGATATTTGCAAAAGGGAAAGCATATTGCCCATGATATTCTATCATTTGTCTCCGTGTATCCTTTCCTCCACGCTCTAATACCGCGATATATGCCTTTTGTTCATCAAAATTCAATTCATCAGGTGTTTGTTGCATGCGAACAATATCATCATGTCTTGTAGTGAGCTGCACCGGTAAGGTATCATGCGATGTAAATCGAATCTTGAATGAGGAATCTTCAGACAATGTTCTTTCATGAACATTGATAGCCAACCATTGTTTGGATATGGTATCCCAATGCAAATGCTCTGCGTCTATTCTTTTCTTGATACGAGGATGCATCTCGGAAGTAAATTCTTCTATGATGATTCCGGAGCCATACTTGAGAATCCCATCATAATTGTTCATGATGATATTCTTGGTATCCGAATCTCTGAGATAGACATTGAACAAGGTTGAAGAAACTGTCTGCTTTTTTAGCTGATTGCGTTCAATAGCCAACTTTTTTGCATTTGATTCAGGTACAATCCATCCATTGAAATAGAGATGACCCAGTGTAATACAAATACTCACTATGAACAGAGGGAACATGAGCCTGTATAAACTCATCCCACCTGATTTCATGGCTGTGATTTCATTGAGATTTGACAATTTTCCTATCGAAAACAAGCCCGCCATAAGCATCGCAATGGGTGTGAGCAATTTGATGATCTCAGGAAGAAAATTCAAATAATATGATGCAATTGTTTGAATGGAAATATTCTGATCGATGAATTTGTCGAGCGTTTCCATCACATTCACGATGAGGAATATGATGCATAAAGCCATCATGCTAAAAATGAATGTACCAAGGAATTGTCTGATGATATACCGATCTAAAAGTGTCATCGTGTCATATCCTTTGGTGCATGATCTATGAATTCTTGTGTATTCAACAAAAATCCTTCTCGACAAGCCAGCATTGTTGTCAGCATAATGAGATTCCCATTTACATTTCTGCGTACATGCTCTATTGACTGTTCTATCATCTTCAAAATTGCATGGTAATCTGCATTGGGGAATGCACTTGCAAATTTTCTGATGGAATCAATTTGATCTATATTCATGATTCCATCATTGGTATCTTGAATGATGGATGCATAATGACAATCTCTCAGCCACAATGCAAGCATTCTCAATAACAATTCCTGCTTGATTCGATCTTTGTCGGCAATCACTCGTTCCAAATGTTGCAGCAATTCCAATCTATAGTGTTTCCTCTTCAATGCACTCCTTAGTACATCGATAATATCACTTCTCATTGATTGAATGTCTTCATTCATGAACGATAGTGCTCGACCATAACTTCCTTGTGCAAATGCTTCAATCAATTGAGCTTCGGATATTGATATTCCATGTTTTTCGCATAATGCATCGATGAGATCTGTATTCGGAAGGAGATCGCAATATACCTGCTGACAACGCGAAAGAATGGTTTGAGGCAAAGCGTCTTTTTTTGATGTTGTCAAAATGAATGTGATATTCTCATGAGGTTCTTCCAGCGTTTTGAGGAATGCATTGGCTGCTTCCATATTCATTCTATCTGCTTGGGAGATGATGAATACTCTTCGACCACCTTGTGTCGCGCTCATCTTAACTTGTTTTTTTATCTCTCTGATGGAAGCAATGCGAATGGTTTGAGCATTCGGAATCGAAATGGTGTGATATGGATCTTCCGCTTTAAGAATCATCTCTTGCTTGTAGATTTCAAGCATGTCATCAGATAGTTGTAATAGGGGAGAATCTTCTGTTTTTGCATTGACTTTTCCGGCAGGCAATGCTGTAATGAACATGAGATTGGGATGTTCTAAACGTTTTGCGTCCAAGCAATTCTTACATTCTTCACATGCATCAATGATACCATCAGGCATTGTTCTGGGATTAGAACAATTGAGTATTTGAGCAAATGCAATAGCGAGAGCATCTTTGCCTATTCCTTCTTCACCATAAAAGCAGTATGCATGCGCAATGGCTTGTTCTTTCAGTGCGCCGGAAAGCATTGTCTTTACTCTATGTTGTGCTATGACGTTTGAAAAGCCCATAACTATCTTAATGAAAGAAACATGCCCCATTCAAACACTGAATGGGGCATGCAAAAATCAACAATTCACATGAAAAGTAATTGATTAACCTGCGCTTTCTTGATTGTTCAATGATTCTTTTGCAGGTTCAACTGTATCTTCTACAGCTTTTGCTTGTTCATTTCTGGGTAAATCTTTGGCGAATTTTTCCAATTTGGAGATAATTGTCAAAGGTGGCAATTCCTCGCCACGAATGATCATGTCTAATTCCTCGCCATCTATTGTTTCTCTTTCAAGGAGTACTTTTGAAACTTTATGAAGGAGTTCGATATTGTCTTTCAGCAATTCCTCGGCCTTATTGCTGGCTTTCACCAAAATGGCTTTCACTTCATTGTCGACAAGCTGAGCTGTTTGTTCGCTGATATCGCTTTTTTGAGCTATTTCTCTTCCGAGAAATACTTCTTCTTGCTTATTTGCAACCATGACAGGTCCTACTGCATCACTCATTCCCCATTCGCATACCATCTTGCGTGCAAGACCTGTTGCACGTTCCAGATCATTTCCTGCACCGGTTGTGAGTTGATTGAACACGACTCGTTCAGCTGCTCTTCCCGCAAGTAAGGTCACAATGCGAGTTTCGAGATATTCACGTGAATAGGAATGCATTTCTTCTGATGGAAGATAAGATGTCACACCTAAAGCTCTACCGCGAGGGATAATGGTTACTTTATGCACAGGATCGCTCAATTGTAGAAGCTTGCCGGCAAGTGCATGGCCAACTTCATGATAGGCAGTGACTTCTTTTTCTTTATCTGAAATCACCATGCTCTTTCTTTCGACGCCCATGATGATTTTGTCTTTGGCATTTTCAAAATCTTCCATCGTGACGGAAGTTTTGTTTTTTCTTGCTGCAAATAATGCTGCTTCATTTACAAGGTTTGCAAGATCTGCACCGGACATGCCCGGAGTTCCTCTTGCTATTATTTCTGGATTTACATCCGCATGAGCAGGAATGTTTTTCATGTGAATCTTGAGGATTTCCTCGCGGCCTTTTACATCGGGTCTATCAACAACGACTTGTCTATCAAAGCGACCCGGACGCAATAGCGCCGCATCAAGAACATCGGGTCTATTTGTTGCCGCAATGATGATGATTCCACTATTTTGCTCGAAGCCATCCATTTCAACCAATAATTGATTCAATGTTTGTTCGCGCTCATCATGGCCACCGCCAAGGCCAGCGCCTCTTTGTCTTCCAACTGCATCGATTTCATCAATGAACACAAGACATGGAGCACTTTTCTTTGCTTGTTCAAACAAATCTCTCACTCGACTGGCACCAACTCCAACGAACATCTCTACGAAGTCTGCACCTGAGATGGAGAAGAAAGGAACATTAGCTTCACCTGACACAGCACGTGCAAGCAAGGTTTTACCGGTGCCCGGTGGGCCAAGCAGCAATACGCCTCTTGGAATCTTGCCACCTAGTTTTTGGAATTTTCCCGGATCTCTAAGGAATTCGACAACTTCTTGTAATTCATATTTCGATTCATCGCAACCGGCAACATCAGTGAACATCACGCGATTACCTTGACTTTCATTGAGCATTCTCACTCTTGCTTTTCCAAAAGAGAAAATACCTTTTGGGCCACCCCCGCCTTGCATTCTTCTCATCACGAACATATAGACTATTATCAATGCAAGCCATGGAAGAATTGAAATCAGCATACCCCACCATGGACTATCGCCTTCTTTGTATACCCAATAGATGCCTCTGTCTGACCATTCTTTTTCCATTGATCCATCAAGAAATCCAAGTTCAGTTGTGAAGTGCTGGATATATGTGTATTTGCCATTGTCCACATTCATCGAAACTTGCTCTTTAAGAGTACCTCTAAAAACATATCGATTGAATTGAGATTTTTCAATTGTTGCTGATGCAATCTTATTTTCAGTGAGAAGAGTTTTGTATTGAGTATAAGAAACTGCCCATTCTTTCTTTTGATTTGCATGCATGAGCATATATACAATGACAATGCCGGTAAACATGGCTCCCCAAATGAGCAATGAACGCATAATTCTTCCGGCAGGTGATTCTCCGGGACCTTGCCCACCACGATGATCATTTCCGGGTTTTCGAAAATTTGGTTTAGGGCCAGAAGATTTCCCTTCTTTCATTGGATTTCTTTTTGATTTTTTGGATGTATCTTGATCTGATTGTTGATTCATTGTATTCATGTGTTGAGGGCTCCGATTGCTTTGAGCTATGATCGAATAATGTCAAATTTGTGAATAGGAACTTGAGACGATTATGTTGCCACATTCATTGATTATTTGGCAAAAATAATCATAAATGGTTGTTTTTATGAAGTTCTGCCAAATCTTCTGTCGAATTCCCGTAATTGCATTTCCAAAATTGTTGGTCTGCCATGAGGGCATACCCCTGGCATTTCGCAAGCAAGAAGATCATTCACAAGAGCTTTCATTTCATCGTAAGACAATCCATAACCGGCTTTGATTGCTGCTTTGCATCCCATGGAAGCGGCTAAATTGTCGCGACTTCCTTGAGGTCTGATTTGCTCATATTCTCTGAATTGAGTGATGATGTCTTGGACAGCCAAATGTTCTGTGCCTGCTTGAATGTCGAATGGAACAGATGTGATTTGCACTTGATCTCCATGATTGACGAATACAAAACCAAGTAGCTCCAAATCTGCGCGAATGTGTGAGAATAACAATTGATCTTCTGGTAGAAGTTGCAAAGGAATGGGAAAGAGCAAAGTTTGCCCTTTCATACCTTGTTTGTTCAATGCTTGTAAAGATCGCTCATATATGATGCGTTCATGAGCGGCATGCTGATCGATGATCATTATGCCATCTTCATGTTGAACAAAAATATATTTCGCATGTAATTGCCACATGGAACCAAGTTGCTTTTTGGGTATTTCTGATCCATGTGATGGCGTGTGAATGAGGGGTTCTTCAGATCCAAAAAGATGTTCAAAAGCAGTTCGATGTTGATGCGTTACTTGCTCGGAATCATTGCGATGAAATGGTGGAATGTGATTGTCGCGGGAAATGATTTCTCCGGTTAGGCGATTCACAAACATTTGTGATTCCGTTCCATATGAGTCCTGATGAGTTGCAATGCTGAGTCTTTCAAATGGTTGATCAGACATCTGATCTCGGAATTGCATTTCGGGGATTATATGTGCTTTTGACAATGCATTACTCACAGCTTGATGTATGGCATTATAAATGCCACGCTCATATTCAAACTTTACTTCATGCTTTTGAGGATGAACATTCACATCTACTTTTGTTGGGTCAAGCGAAAGTTGAATCACAAAAAAGGGATGCATGTTTTTTTCAATGAGATGTTCATAGGGCTGAAACACTGCATGAGCCAAAGATCTGCTGATGATTGGTCTTGAATTCATAAAAAAGTGTTGTCCAGCCCGCGATTGCTTCGCCAAATGGGGAAGCCCAACAAAACCCGTTATCTCGACTTCATTTGTTTGGCTATGGAGGGGTAATAATCCCTCTGACACTTCTTTGCCATAGAGTGCTTGAACTCTCCCATGTAAATCTGATGATTGAACATCGAATACAAGTGTATCGCCATCATAAAAAGTGAATCTACATTCAGGATGGCCCAATGCGCATCGATACATTGTTTCTGAGATATGTCTGAATTCAACAAGATCTGATTTGAGGAATTTTTTTCTTGCAGGAACATTGTAAAACATGTTTTTGACAAGTACCTGTGTGCCTATTTCTGTTTGACAAGGTTCGAGTAGAACTTCTTCAAGTGGTTCAACGGTCAAAGACCAACCATGATCAGAATCATATGTTTTGGTTTTGATTTCCAAGTGTGAAACGGCAGCTATTGAAGCCAATGCTTCACCTCGAAAACCGAGAGTGGATATGCGTTCGAGATCTTGTGAAGTTTTGATTTTACTGGTAGCATGTCTTTGGATGCTTAGCACCAAATCTTCCTTCTTCATTCCTGATCCATTATCAATCACATGGATTGTTTGTTTGCCGGCTTTATGCACGATTACAACAATAGATGTAGCACCTGCATCGAGCGCATTTTCCACTAATTCTTTGATGATGGATTCGGGTCTTTGCACCACTTCTCCCGCCGCAATTTGATTTGCGATGTGATCAGGTAGCAAAGCGATTGTTTGTGGAGGAAGATAATTCATTTAATCACCAAAATTGATGCCTATTGCCCTTGCTGTGCGTACGATGTCGCTATCAACCGGAACGCGTTTCATTTTTTTTGCAATTTCAGAAAGTGGAACGATGATTACATCTGGTGGATCAAGTGCAACCATTGCATCTGAGTGACCTTCCTCTATTGCTCGAACTGCTGATGCTCCAAATCGCAGAGCGAGCAATCTGTCATTTGCAGTTGGCATGCCGCCTCTTTGCAAGTGACCCAATACCACAAGACGAGTTTCTTTGGAAGTGCGACTTTCGATTTCATGAAGGAGTTTTTCTCCGGCACCACCAAGTCTTATTGAATGTCCAATTGATGTTTCGATGGTTGAAATCTCTCCATCCTTTGGCATTGCTCCTTCGGCAATAACGATGATGGTAAAGTGATGTCCTTTAGACTCTCTTTCATTGATTTTCTTAATGACGGAATCAATGGAATAGGGTATCTCTGGAATCAAAATGCAATCTGCGGTTCCGGCTATACCTGAATGTAAAGCAATCCAACCTGCATGACGCCCCATGACTTCAACAATCATTACGCGTTCATGAGCTTCTGCGGTTGAGTGTAATCGATCGATGCAGTTTGTTGAAAATTCTACAGCGGTTTCAAAACCAAAAGTGGCACTGGTTTTTTCTAAATCATTATCAATCGTTTTTGGAACGCCAATCACTTGCAAACCTTTTTGGGCAAGTGCATGAGCGATTTCCATTGAACCATCTCCGCCGATTGAAATCAATGCATCAATGTGTTGTTTTTTTAGTGCATCAATCACTTCGTCGGTTTTGTCTATTTCTCCGCTGCTTCCATCAGGTTTTTGTATTTGATAATGGAGTGGATTTCCTTTATTTGTGGTACCAAGAATAGTACCGCCAAGATGTGTGATTCCTCGCACTGATTCCGGTGTCAATTCAAAAGTGCCGCCACCATATTGCAAGAAATCATTCGGTGATAAAAGTCCATTAAAGCCATTGCGAATACCGATGCATTTCCAACCTTTTTGATGAGCGGAAAGGACTGCAGAGCGAATCACTGCATTTAATCCTGGTGCATCACCACCGCCTGTACTGATAGCAATTGTTTTTGACATTAATATTACTCTTCGGAATGTTCGCGAGGTTTGCGAAGATTGAGTCTATCCCAAACATAGGCACCAATTTCTTTGCCTAATCTATTGCCTTCATCGCATCCTCTTCTGAAATGAATTCCTCCATAAATTCTACTGATGGAAGCTTCCCAAGCGGCTGCATGATAGTTTTGAAATGATCGAATGGGAAGACCAAAACGAACTTCTGTTGAATCACTGTAGGTAAACTCACCAAAAAGTCTTGTGAGGATTTCTGCACTTGCCGCAGAAATCGTGCTATGACCGCTTATGTGTTCAGGAAATGGAGGTGTTTGCAGATATGGTTCCCATGTTGAATCGATGAATTTATTGATGAATGTCACTGGTCTGATATAATGTGAAGTATATTTTTCGGCCCATCCACTTATAAATGCATCAAACAAAGTTATTCCAACCAAAGTGTAAGCTTCTATTGCTTCCATCATCGTAGCTTGTTGATGATCACAACCAACTTTTGTGAGTGCCATCCAATGTCCACCGGGAGAAATTTGTCTTGTATTAAAAACAAAATGTCCTTGATGCCATGCTTTGATTGGATTACAATCCCAAAACGCTGCGATTTCTTTTTGTTCGGAGTCAAGATTTTTGGATGCAATATACACTTGCATCACCTGATCATAGAATGGTGAATTTGGTGTTTCATCATACATAATCGGAGGAAGTGGTTTGAATTGTCTTGCCGAATCAAGAACGAGTGGACGCATGGTTTTGAACCAAGGATCAAGTGGGTCCGCAAATTCGGGAGGTGTGGGAATCCAATTGCCTTTTTCTCTCGGGAAATTATAGCGAGGTCTACCTTGATTTTTTACATGCCCATCATCTTTGAACCAAGCAATGGAGTATTTTCCAACGCTTTCTCCATGTTTGATGGAGCGTGATACGATGTCGTCGCCATCTTTGACATCCTCATATTCTTCTTCGATTGCATCGACTTGTGCTTTGTACATGCTATCGGAATATTGAGAGCGGTACAACACTTTATTTACAATTGTTCGATAAGCGGCAATTGCGCATAGTCTCCAATCATAGATTTGCGCAGCTTCCGGCATGGGAGGGTTGGTGAATAGATTTATTTGTCCTGTAAGCGGACGATACAAAGTTGCAAATCCTGGCTGTGCTGCGGTATATGCGGCAATATTGGCATAGGCATAATGTTTGGCAATGACGGCGGGAGAGAAACCATCTTCCATGATGATGTCGGTCATTTTTGCATTCCAATCATGAACGAATTGAGCGCTATTATACTTCACGGAATCCGGTTTTATTTGCTGAGAATGCAAAGAGGAAATGCATGTAAATGCTATGACGAAAAATATGGAATGTTTCATGAGCATGCTCATTGTAAGTTAGGAATAGAAATTTTTTGAGAATATCAATCGTGCTCCGTGCAGGATAGAATAATCAAAGCCAATGACATGAAAACCATGTTTGTGATTGAGTGCATACATGGTTTGATTTTCTTTATGCGATTTTGTTCTTATCATTGGAAAGTTCTTCTGCTTGCACCATTCATGTTGAACATTGATCATCTCGGATGCTACACCAATATTCCGATATTGTGGATGCACACCACCGAGCCAGCTGTAAAACACATCATCTGATTGTGCGTAACCGAGCTTAAATCCAATAATCGAACCTTCCTTATTCCTGGCAATGAGGGCAAGCGGTGATATATATTGATTCAGTTTTGAAATGTACAGTCTATCAGGAGCAACATTGAATAATAGCTTCGAACATGTAACCAACTCATCAATCAATGCATCAGTCAAAGGTGATTCAAGCAATTCGCAATTGATCATAATGCGGCTTTGCATTTTTTACAACATGAACGAAAATACAAAAATGCTAACTTGCCTTTCATGATAATTGTTCTTTCAAGAATTCTCGGCATATATAATGAACGCATTGCAAACACACATTGAATCACTCATCGGCTTATCAGCAGAAGAGCTTAATAACAAAAAACACCTTGATTTGCTTCGAGAATTTCTCGATTTATTGAATCATGGAAAGATCAGGGCGGCTACATGTGACGAACAGGGTGCTTGGACAGTGCATCAATGGGTAAAGCAGGGCATATTGATGTTATTCAAAATTGGAAATCTCACTGATATGTCAATGAGTGGTTTGCCATTCTTTGATAAACATTCGATACCACTAAAATCTATAGAGATATCGGATAATATTCGCATTGTTCCGGGAGGATCGGCGATTAGAACCGGTGCTTATGTGGCTCCCGGAGTTATCTGCATGCCCCCAATGTACATAAATATTGGTGCTTATGTTGATGCCGGCACAATGGTTGATTCGCATGCATTGGTTGGCACTTGCGCACAGATTGGGAAGAATGTGCATATCAGTGCCGCTTCTCAAATTGGAGGTGTGCTTGAACCCGCAGGAGCGATGCCTGTGATTATTGAAGACAATGTGATGATAGGTGGAAATTGTGGGGTTTATGAGGGAGTTTTGATTCGCAAGCGTACTGTTTTGGGAACGGGAGTCATTCTAAATGCATCAACACATGTATATGATATTGTGCAAGAGCGAATTTTAAAACCAGAATCAGGGCAGACATTAGAGATACCTGAAAATGCTGTGGTGATTCCCGGATCTAGAGCAATTCAGTCAGATTTTGGAAAAAAATGGGGTTTGAGTGCATCTACGCCATTGATAGTGAAGTATCGAGATGAAAAAACAGATGCGAAAACCGCATTGGAAGAAGCCTTACGATAAAAAAAAGCCGTCATGTGACGGCTTATCTAGTTTCTCTGTGTACTGTGTGTCTGCGAAGGAAGGGATTGTATTTTTTGATTTCCAATCTTTCCGGATGATTCTGTTTGTTTTTCGTCGTGGTGTAGCGTGAAGCAGGTCTGCCTTCTTTCTTAGCTTCCGTGCATTCAAGCGTAATAATGACGCGGGCTCCTTTCTTAGCCATGGTCCTAGTCCTGAAAATATACTTTGATAATTGTTAGCTTTTCAAAATGAACTACAAAAATAGGGAAATTATTCAGAATCAACCGCATATTTTTTACGACAAAGCCGAATTCTTGCTCAATTTCGACAAAACGGGGCAATTTTTTTCTTTTTTACCCTTGTCAGATTCAAAACAATGCGTAACTTTGTAGTCTCTGCATTGTAAAGGGCAGGTACCAGAGCGGTCAAATGGAGCAGACTGTAAATCTGCCGGCTTCGCCTTCGGAGGTTCGAATCCTTCCCTGCCCACGCAAGTGCATTGACATTGAAATGCGGGAGTAACTCAGTTGGTAGAGTCACAGCCTTCCAAGCTGTTGGTCGCGAGTTCGAGTCTCGTCTCCCGCTCAACCGAATCATTGCAGTACCGTTGTTCTGCATGAATGCTGATGTAGCTCAGTTGGTAGAGCACTTCCTTGGTAAGGAAGAGGTCGACGGTTCAATCCCGTTCATCAGCTCTTTACATGCGTTAACAGCATTTACGGGTGTAGCTCAATCGGTAGAGCAACGGTCTCCAAAACCGTAGGTTGTGGGTTCGAGTCCTACCGCCCGTGCTACGGCCAACATAGTCACAGGACATTTATGATTGCGAAAATCAAACAATATTCAGGCGAAGTCTCTAAGGAGATGAAGAAGGTTTCTTGGCCTTCAAGGCAGCAATTGAAGGAATCAACAATTGTGGTGATTGTCACATGTTTGTTGATATCTGCATTTGTTTGGATCATTGATTTCTTTATGACATCATTCATTCAGACGATATTCTAAAAAGTTGAGCAAGATGTGATTCAGCTTCGATGGAGCTGAATCTTTTTGTCTGAAATCGAATTTAAGAGATAATGAATCATGGAAGATTTTAACACAACGCCATCTCGAACTGACCTCAAGTGGTATGCATTGCGTACATTCACGAGTCATGAGGCGCGTGTCAAAACGAGCATTGAGCAGGAGCTCAAGCGTCTTGGCATAGAGGATCGTGTAAGGTCTGTGATTATACCTCAAGAAACAGTATATGAAGTGCGTAATGGAAAGCGCCGCACTCGCATAAAAAATACATTGCCGGGCTATTTATTGATCGAGGCAAATCTTGACAAAAAACTCAAGGAAGTGATTTGTTCGCTTCCATCTGTTGTCAGTTTTGCCGGCACGAAAACAGAGCCTACCCCTATTCAGAGAGATGAAGTTGACAGAATTCTCGGAAGGATGGAGGAGCGCAAGAATATAGCAACCATAGAAACCTCATTTGCTGTTGGTGATCCCGTGAAGGTCATTGAAGGGCCATTCGCAACATTCAGTGGAACTGTGAAGGCAGTGAACATTGAGAAGCAGAAGTTGAAGGTAGAGGTTGGCATTCTTGGAAGAAAGACACCAGTTGAACTTGACTTTAGTCAAGTTGAAATGGAAAATCACTGAACATACTTGTATCATATACCGTATCGTCTAAGTTATGGCAAAAAAAATAATGGGTTCCTTCAAGCTTCAGCTTAAAGCGGGCCAAGCTACCATGTCACCCCCGGTTGGTCCGGCATTCGGACAACGTGGATTGAATGGTATGCAATTCGTAAAAGAATTTAATGCGAAAACAGCCAAGGATGGTGATATGATCATCCCAGCTTTGATCACATTTTTTTCTGACAAATCATTTTCATTTGTATTAAAGTCACCACCGGCTGCTGTATTGCTTGCAAAGGCTGCAGGTTTGCCTGGTGGAAGTTCCACTCCGAATAAAACAAAGGTTGGAAAGGTGACTGTAAAGCAAGTGGAAGACATAGCAAAAATCAAAATGCAGGACCTCAACTGTGATTCCATGGAAAGTGCCATCAGCATGATTAGCGGTACGGCACGTTCGATGGGTATTGTAGTGGAAGGTTAATTTTTCTTTTCTAACTGAACGATAATATCATGAAATCACATGGCAAGCGTTTCAAAAACGCTATGAAAAACGTTGATCTCGCGAAAGAGTATGTACTTCGCGATGCGGTAGAGCTGGTTAAAAAAAATGCAACCGCTAAGTTCGACGAATCGTTCGATGTGGCGATCCGCCTTGGTGTGGATCCCAGAAAAGCCGACCAGCTCGTTCGCGGCACAGTGTCGCTTCCTCACGGAACAGGTAAATCCGTACGTGTATTAGTCATGGCAAAATCTCCCAAAGATGCAGAAGCATTGGCGGCAGGTGCAGATTATGCAGGCCTAGAAGAATACTCTGAGAAAATCCAGGCAGGCTGGGCAGATATTGACGTCATCATTGCAACTCCGGATGTGATGGGAGAAGTTGGTAAGCTCGGTCGAATTCTTGGTCCTCGCGGTCTTATGCCCAATCCGAAAAGCGGTACGGTAACCTTTGACGTAGCAAAGGCCGTAAACGAGGTGAAGTCTGGTAAGATCGAATATCGAGTCGACAAAGCAGGGAATGTTCATGCATCCGTTGGTAAATGTTCATTTACGCAGGAACAATTGTCAGAAAACATTCTTGCTTTATACAATAGCATTTTGCGTGCAAAGCCTTTGACTTCCAAAGGGAAATATGTTCGCGGGATTGCATTTAGTTCTACGATGGGACCTGGTTTACAAATTAGTGAATCATCCTTGTCAGGAACAAGTGCAGAGTAATTAATTCAGTCTATTACGCACTTTTCGGATAACGGGCTTCTCACCGAGCAATCGGTGCCGTGACCGAAAGTCACTATACATTTATATATCGTACAATATGGTAACCAAACAGCAAAAAGAGCAGGTTGTTGCCGATTTAGTATCCATGCTTCAAGGTGCTACTTCATTGTACCTTCTTGATTATTCAACGATGACCGTTGCAGAGAGTAATACTCTCCGTTCTGAGCTTCGTAAGAAGGATCTCACATTCAAAGTTGCCAAAAACAGGTTGATTCAACGTGCTTTGGCAGAAGTTGGTGGATTTGAGATTCCGGAGGACAAGTTCTTTGGTCAAACAGGAATCATTTGTGGATACAGCGATGCAATCGCTCCTGCAAAGATTATCAAGGAAGTATCTGAAAAATCGGAAAAACCTAAGCTCAAAGCCGCTATCGTCGAAGGTCAGTTCTTTGACGGCAAGCAATTGAAGCAAATCGCTTCATTGCCGACGAGAGAGGATATGATCGCAGCCATCATGGGTAGTCTTGATGCTCCGATCTCCGGAATTGTCGGTTCCATCAATGCGGTCATGCGCGATGTTGCTTCACTTGTTGAAGAAGTCGCCAAGAAAAAAGCCGCATAACATCTGAATATTATTTGAATTTATTTATTGGAGAACATCGATGTCAGCAATCGTTGAAGAATTGGTAGAGAAGATCGGAGCGCTTACACTTGTTGAAGCATCTGAACTCAAAAAAGCACTTGAAGATAAATTTGGTGTAACCGCAGCTGCTCCCATGATGATGGCAGGTGCTCCAGCAGCTGGTGCTCCGGCAGCAGGTGGTGGAGAAGAGCAAACAGAATTTGATGTTGAACTTACAGACGGTGGCGCTAATAAATTGAATGCCATCAAAGTTGTTCGCGAAATCACAGGTCTTGGCTTGAAAGAAGCAAAAGATATTGTTGAAGCTGCTCCAAAAGTGATTAAAGAAGCTGCATCTAAAGATGAAGCTGAGTCAATCAAGAAGAAGCTCGAAGAAGCAGGCGCAAAAGTTACTCTTAAGTAATGTACTGCTAAGCCCACGGCTTCGCTCCCTACGGGGAATAACGAATGAGAGGGCGGCAACGGAATAACACCGCATGCCGCCCGCTCTTGTCTTGATAATGGTTGACTTTTCACTTTCCCGGAAGGGCATGATGTTCGCAACGGACACTTTACATATTCCGTCATCGAAACACATTGGATTTCTCGATCAGATCCTCTGAAGATCTCATCGGGAAATTGTCATTTTTCCTCTATACAGTCGGATTGTCATCAAGTAGATGATAGCCAAAATAGATTTTACCAGAGTTTGCTCTCTTGATCCCAAGGAGAAGACGAATGAATAAACCACAATACACAAGTGATGGACGTATAGTCCGCCTGCGTGATCGCGTCAATTTTGCTCAACAAAGAGAATATGCCGCATATCCCGACTTGCTCAATCTGCAGATTGAATCATATAAAGATTTTTTACAAGAAGATTTGCATCCTTTCATGAGAAAAGCGAAAGGATTGCAGCAAGCATTTCTTCTGAATTTTCCAATTGAAGACAGTTCTGAGATCTTCCAATTGGAATTCATGGAATATTTCGTTGAAAAACCGAAATACTCCGAAGAGGAATGTCGTGAGAGAGAATTGACTTATGCAAAAGCTCTCAAAGCACGCATGCGCCTCTCCAGTAAGGCAGATCCATCTTCTGAAGATTATATCGATCCCATAGAACAAGAAGTGTATCTCGGGAATATTCCTGCGATGACACCAAGAGGAACATTCATCATCAATGGTGCTGAGCGCGTTATTGTTGCTCAGTTGCACCGTTCACCTGGTGTGTTTTTTGATGCTGCAATGCATCCAAATGGGACAAGAATTTATACGGCAAGAGTTATTCCTTTCAAGGGATCTTGGATAGAATTTACAACAGACATCCATGATGTGATGTATGCCTATATCGACAGAAAGAAAAAATTCCCTGTCACAACGCTTCTTCGTGCATTGGGGTATTCTTCCGATGAACAGATCCTTGGATTGTTCGAATTGGCAATGGATGTTCCTGCCGATCAACTTGATGACAGTTATATCGGAAGAAGAATCGGTGGTGATGTGATTGACATCAGCACAGGTGAAATTCTTGCGCATCGCGATATGGTTATTGATGAAGCACTCATGGAAGTGTTTAAGCAATCTGAAATCGAGGCTGTGCGTGTATTCCGCTTTGAAAATGTAAATGATGAACCTGTCATTGCAAAAACATTGGCAAAAGATACCACTCGTACTAGAGAAGAAGCTCTCGAAGTGATTTATCGTCAAATGCGTTCCAGTGATCCACCGGACATGGAAACTGCATTGGCATTGCTCGAGAAATTATTCTTCAATGATAAGCGCTATGATCTTGGTATCGTTGGTCGCTTCAGATTAAATGATAAACTCAAATTGAATGCGCCTCTTGATTGTACTGTTCTTCGTTTGGAAGATATTGTCACAATCATAAAGTATCTCATTGATTTGCATGATCAAAAGCAAACAGTTGATGATATCGATCATTTGGGTAATCGTCGAGTGAGAACAGTTGGTGAACAATTGTCTACGCAGTTCAATCTTGGTTTGACAAGAATGTCACGCACCATCAAAGAGCGCTTGAGCATGTATGATGGAGAGTCAATGACTCCTTCCGAACTTGTGAATGCCAGAACAATCACGAGTGTTGTCAATCAATTCTTTGGTACAAATCAGTTGTCTCAGTTCATGGATCAAACAAATCCATTGTCTGAATTGACACATAAGCGCCGTACATCAGCACTCGGCCCCGGTGGTTTGACACGCGAGCGAGCTGGTTTCGAGGTTCGAGATGTTCACTATACTCATTATGGACGCCTCTGTCCGATTGAAACACCTGAAGGTCCAAACATCGGTTTGATTTCATCACTTGCCATTCATGCTAGAGTCAATGAATTCGGATTTATTGAAACTCCATATCGCAAAGTTGTAAAAGGCAAAGTGACTGATGAGATTGAATTCTTGTCTGCAGAAAAAGAAGAAGGTTTGATCATCACACCTGCTTCCACAGAAGTAGACAAATCAGGTAAGATATCAGGCGATCGCGTAAAAGCACGTCAAAGTGGAGATTTCGTGGTAGTGAGCCCCGGTGACATTCAATACATGGATGTTTCCACGGATCAAATCACAAGTCCTGCAGCATCACTGATTCCATTCCTTGAGCATGATGATGCGAACCGCGCTTTGATGGGTTCAAACATGCAACGTCAAGGAGTTCCTCTCTTGCGTCCGAAGGCTCCCATCGTTGGAACCGGAATGGAGGTGCGTGTGGCACATGATTCCAGAGCAATCATTCTTGCTGAAGATGATGGAGTCATAGAATATGTATGCGCTGATTTTATCACCGTACGCTATAATGACAATCGTTCAGACATTGAAAAAATGATCTCATTCGAAACAGAAAGAGTTCATACATATACACTTCAAAAGTTTTATAGAACGAATCAAGACACTTGCATCAATCAGCGTCCTTTGGTTCGTTCAGGTCAGCAAGTTGTGAAAGGACAGCCATTGGCTGATGGTGCAGCAACTGAGATGAGTGAATTGGCACTCGGACAAAATGTTCTTGTTGCATTCATGCCTTGGCGTGGATACAATTTCGAAGATGCGATTATCATCAGTGAGCGTTTGGTTGCTGAAGATGTGTTTACATCCATTCACATCGAAGAATATACACTTCAAGTTCGTGATACAAAACGCGGCGAAGAAGAATTCACAAAAGAAATTCCGAATGTAAGCGAAGAGACGACAAAAGATCTTGATGACAATGGTATTGTTCGTCCTGGTGCAAAGGTTCGCGAAGGTGATATTCTGATTGGTAAGATTACTCCAAAAGGAGAATCAGATCCAACTCCGGAAGAAAAACTTCTTCGCGCAATCTTTGGTGATAAGGCAGGTGATGTAAAAGATGCATCACTTAAGGCACCTCCGGGCTTGAAAGGCATTGTAATCAATACCAAATTGTTTAGTCGCCGCATGATGGCAAGTGATGCTGAACTTCGTGCAGAAGAAAAAAAGCGTCAAGAAGCAATCACAAAGCGTGAGATGAAGCTTCTCAAAACCCATGATGATGATTGTGCGGCAAGGCTTGCTCAACTTCTTGATGGCAAAAAAGTACTTGGCATCAAATTGGCAAATGATAAAGTCGTATTCCGCGCAGGAACAAAAATTGCTGAAAAAGAAGTACTTGAAAAATACAATGATGGCACATTAAAAATTGATGCATTGGATGTTGAGCAATCATGGTTTGATGATGAAAATACCATGAATCTTGTACGACAACTCATGCATAATTATGCTGCCAAAAAGAATGATATTCAAGCAACTGCAAGAGCTGAAAAGAATAAGATTGCCGCTGGTGATGAATTGCAACCGGGCATTCTTCAAATGGCTAAAGTGTATGTAGCCAAGAAGCGCAAATTGCAAGTTGGAGACAAGATGGCTGGTCGTCACGGAAACAAAGGTATTGTTTCCAAGATTGTACCTCTGGAAGATATGCCATTCTTACCTGATGGAACACCTGTAGACATCGTATTGAATCCACTCGGTGTACCTTCTCGTATGAATCTCGGTCAATTGTTCGAGACTGCATTGGGTTGGGCAGGCATGAAGCTCGGAACGCATTTCTCCACACCAATTTTCGACGGCGCAAGCTGGGATGAAGTAGGTGATTACTTGGAAAAAGCAGGTTTGCCAAGAACTGGTAAAACCGTACTGTATGATGGAAGAAGTGGGGAAGCTTTTGAACATGAGGTGACAGTTGGTGTGATTTACATGCTTAAACTTTCTCACCTTGTTGAAGATAAGATTCATGCTCGTTCTATCGGACCATACTCACTCATCACGCAACAACCTCTTGGTGGTAAAGCACAATTTGGTGGTCAGCGTTTGGGAGAGATGGAGGTATGGGCGCTTGAGGCATATGGTGCAGCGCATACATTGCAAGAAATGCTTACAGTAAAATCCGATGATGTTACCGGTAGAGCAAAAATGTATGAGGCAATTGTCAAAGGCGAAAATATTCCTAATCCGAATATTCCTGAATCATTTAATGTTCTCGTAAGAGAATTGCAAGGTCTCTGTCTTGATGTTGTCATCGAATGATGATTCATTAAACAAAGACTGTCGAAAATCGGAGAGCTCGCTCTTCACTAAACAATGAAAATATTTATACATCCAACTGGAGAAGTTCGATGCAAACGCATTCAATTCCCCGAAAAGGATTTTCTCAGATAACAATTAAGATCGCATCACCCGATGAAGTGCTCAATCGCTCAAATGGTGAAGTGACAAAACCTGAAACGATCAATTATCGCTCATTCAGACCTGAAAAAGACGGTTTGTTTTGCGAGAAGATCTTTGGTCCCATTCGTGACTGGGAATGCGCTTGTGGTAAATACAAGCGAATTCGCTATAAAGGAATCGTGTGTGATCGATGCGGAGTTGAGGTAACTCAAAAATCCGTTCGTCGTGAACGCATGGGGCATATCATGCTTGCAGTTCCTGTTGTGCACATATGGTTCCTCCGTTCACTTCCAAGTAAAATATCCCATGCATTGGGAATGGTTACAAAGGATGTGGAACGAATTGTATACTATGAATCCTATGTAGTTGTCCAGCCGGGAAGCACCGGTCTGCAGCAAAAAGATTTGCTAACCGAAGAGCAATATCTCGAAGTTATGGCTTCTTTGTCTGCAGCTGAAAGAAATATGGATGATGATGATCCAAAGAAATTCATCGCATTGATTGGTGGTGAGGCAGTCAAAGAATTGCTCAAGCGCATTGATCCTGAAAATGATTTTGAAAATCTTCGCATTCAATTGCGTGAAGAAACTTCACAGCAAAGAAAAGCAGATTTGCTCAAGCGCTTGCGTATTCTTGAAGCATTCACAGGTAATGAGCTGCCAAACAAGTCACGTCCGGAGTGGATGGTGCTTGATGTAGTGCCTGTTATTCCTCCGGATCTCAGACCACTCGTACCTTTAGAAGGTGGTCGATTTGCGACATCAGATTTGAATGATTTGTATCGTCGTGTGATCATTAGAAATAATCGTCTTCGCAGATTGATTGACATCAAAGCACCCGAAGTGATTTTGCGTAATGAAAAGCGTATGCTTCAAGAATCTGTTGATGCACTATTTGATAATAGTCGTCGTAGTGTAAGAAGCGAATCACAAAGAGCTTTGAAATCACTTGCAGATGTATTGAAAGGTAAAACAGGACGTTTCCGTCAAAACTTGCTTGGTAAGCGCGTTGATTATTCAGGTCGTTCCGTTATTGTTGTTGGACCTGAATTGAAAATCCATGAATGCGGTCTTCCCAAAGATATGGCTGTTGAATTGTTCAAGCCATTCATCATAAGAAAATTGATTGAAAGAGGTCATGTAAAAACAGTAAAGAGTGCCAAGAAATTGGTTGAAAGAAAAACCAATGAAGTATGGGATATTTTGGAAAAAGTGATTGATGGGCATCCAGTGATGCTCAATCGCGCTCCAACTCTTCACAGATTGGGTATTCAAGCATTCCAGCCGCGTTTGATTGAAGGGAAAGCAATTCAATTGCATCCTCTTGTAACGACCGCATTCAATGCCGACTTTGACGGCGATCAGATGGCTGTGCATGTTCCGATCAGTCATGAAGCACAGCTTGAAGCATTATTGCTCATGCTTGCTTCACATAATATCATGCATACTCAACATGGTGATCCAATTGCGGTTCCTTCTCAGGACATGGTTCTTGGTGCATATTATTTGACAAAACTTCGCCGTGGTGCTCCAGGTGAAGGAAAGATTTTCGCCTCTCCTTCAGAAGTGATTATTGCATACAATTCCAAGCAGATCAGTTTGCACACAAAGATTAAAGTGCGAATTGAAATCGAGAAAGGAACTCGTAGTCAGCTTATTGAGACAACCGTCGGTCGCGTTCTATTCAATCAGATCGTGCCTAAAGAAATGGGTTATCTCAATGAATTGTTGACCAAAGGTCGTTTGCGTCAAATCATTGGTTTGTGTTTCCGCAAGGCAGGCCTTGCCAAAACAGTTGAATTCTTGGATAATTTGAAAGAGACCGGATTCCTAACAGCTACTCGCGGTGGTTTATCCGTGTCTATTTCCGATGTTGTCATTCCTGATGAAAAAATCACAATCATCGAAAAAGCTCAAGAAACTGTTGACAATATTGAAGAATACTATCAGAATGGTGTTATCACTTCAGGTGAACGCTATAATAAGATCATCGATACGTGGTCCAATGCAACTAATCGTGTTGCTGATAAACTCTATTCTGAATTGCAAAGAGAATCTGATGGATTCAATACATTTTGGATGATGCTTGATTCTCAAGCCCGTGGTTCGAAAGAACAGATTCGTCAGCTTGCGGGTATGCGTGGATTGATGGCAAAGCCACAAAAATCGCTTTCTGGTTCAAGTGCTGAATTGATTGAAAATCCGATTATCTCAAACTTTAAAGAAGGTTTGACGATTCTTGAGTATTTCATTTCAACTCACGGTGCTCGAAAAGGTCTTGCTGATACTGCTTTGAAGACAGCGGATGCCGGTTATTTGACTCGTCGTTTGCATGATGTTGCACAAGACATGATCATTTCGCATGATGATTGCGGAACGATTCGTGGTGTGGAAATGCGTGCATTGAAAGATGGTGAAGACATCAAAGAACCACTATCAGAACGTATTTTGGGTCGTTGCGCATTGGTTGATGTTGTTACCCCTGAGACTGGCGAAGTACTCGTCAAGAAAGGCGAAACATTCAATGAAGAAAATGTGCAAAAAATTGCAGAAACTTCACTTGAAGCAATTATGATTCGCTCAGTTCTCACATGCGAATCTCGCCGTGGCGTATGTGTAAAGTGTTATGGCAGAAATATGGCAACCGGACAAATGGTTGATGTTGGTGAAGCTGTTGGTACAATTGCCTCACAATCAATTGGCGAACCAGGAACTCAGTTGACACTTCGTACTTTCCATACAGGTGGTACAGCGTCACTTGTTGCATCGCAATCAACTGTCCATGCCAAGTTTGATGGTCAAATCGTGTTCGAGAATGTAAAAACAGTTGCCTATGAAGATGAGAATGGTATGGATGTATCAGTCGTCATAAGTAGAAGCGGTGTGATACATATTGCCGAACCTGAGACAGGTCGCATGATGACTCGCTATGACGCAGTTTATGGTGCAATGCTCAAAGTTGTTGACGGACAAAAAATCAGCAAGAATGATGTGATTTTCGATTGGGATCCATACAACTCAACAATCATTACTGAAAAAGCAGGTACAGTGCGTTATCGTGATCTTGTTCCAAGTGTTACATATCGCGAAGAGAATGATGAGCAGACTGGTCACATTACAAAAGTTGTGATTGAATCTCGCGACCGTTCCAAAATGCCTTCTATTGAGATTGTGGATGATAAAGGAAACATCCTACATACCTATATCATTCCAATCAGAGCGCAGATTAGTGTCGATCATGATGAACGAGTAAGCGTTGGTACACGCCTTGTTAAAATTCCTCGCGATCTAGGTCGAATGAGAGATATCACCGGAGGTTTGCCTCGCGTTACCGAATTGTTTGAAGCAAGAGCTCCTCAAAATCCTGCAGTTGTTTCAGACATCGATGGAACGATTACATTCAAGCAGGCGAAAAGAGGTCAAAGAGGTATTGTCGTGACATCTTTGGATGGTCATACAACTACTGAATATACTGTTCCTTCCAGCAAGTATGTACTTATTCAAGAAGGTGATTTGGTTCGTGCCGGCGATCGCTTGACCGATGGTTCGATCAATCCTCATGATATTCTCCGCATCAAAGGTGTTGGTGCCGTGCAAGAATATTTGGTGAATGAAATTCAAGAAGTGTATCGTATGCAAGGTGTGAAGATCAATGATAAGCATATCGAAGTCATTGTTCGTCAGATGTTGCAAAAAGTACGCATCGTAGATTCAGGTGATTCAACATTCTTGTTTAATGATCATGTTGACCGCTTGCGTTTCCTTGATGAAAATGATATCCTGAAGACGCAAGTTGTTGTTACCGACAAAGGAGACTCTCGCTTTAAAGTTGGACAACTTGTTCCTAAGAAGCGTTTCAAAGAAGTCAATGTTGATTTGAAGAAGAAAGAAAAAGTCGAGGCTACTTTTGAAGATGCTCAACCAGCAACTTCAGAGCCACTCTTGCTTGGAATCACACAAGCATCTCTCACAACAGAGAGCTGGCTTTCTGCTTCTTCATTCCAAGAAACAACTCGCGTATTGGCTGATGCATCAATTGCTTCCAAGATTGATTCACTTTCAGGTCTGAAAGAAAATATCATCATTGGTCAATTGGTACCAGCTGGTACTGGTCTTCGTCATTATCATGACATGATCGTTACGAGCGATGTTGGAAATATCTTTGGTAGTGAAATGATCACTGAACAAGAATCCGAAGAAGCCGAAGGTTCTGATGGATTCCGCAGATTGGGTAGAAGAAGAATTTCAGTGTAAATACTTCGAAGTCCGATAGCCCCAAAAGTGAAGGGCAGACATATGGTTTGTCTGCCCTTTTTTTATACATGAAGTCATGATTATGCAAACACTTATTCTCGATGGATATTCCTTGACCATTTCCGATTTGGTCAATGCCGCATCTCAATCACATATCAATGTGGCATTAGCTGATTCTTCACGAAATGAAATGCAAAGAAGTCGGGATATCATAGATGATTGGGTGAAAACCGGTGAAGTTATTTATGGCATAACAACCGGTTTTGGAGAGTTTTCCAATATCGTGATTCCCAATGATCAGATTGAAACGCTCCAAGAAAATCTCATCCTTTCTCATAGCGCTGGTATCGGAGCCTATCTTGAAAGGAATATCGTTCGAGCAATGATGATACTTCGAATCAATGCTTTAGCAAAAGGTTGTTCAGGTATTCGTGTCTCCACCGTTGAGACAATCATCAAAATGTTGAAACATGATTTGATTCCTGCGGTTCCATCGCAAGGATCTGTTGGCTCAAGTGGAGATTTAGCGCCTCTTTCACACATTGCATTGGCATTGATTGGGAAAGGAACAGTACTTCATGCAGATGGATCAACATCGCCTTCCATAGAAGCTATGAAGAAGCATGGCATTGAACCAGTGAGATTACAAGCAAAGGAAGGATTGGCACTTATAAATGGTACGCAAATGATGACCGCATTGGGAGCATTTGCAGTTCATAGGGCAAAATGTTTGAATGATATGGCTGATATTGCCGGAGCAATGAGTATAGATGCGCTTCGTGGAACTGATACCGCTTTTGATGAGCGCATTCATCGCATGCGAGGATTTTCGGGTCAAATGATTACCGCATCAAGACTTCGTTCACTTCTTAAAGGAAGTTCTATACGTGCTTCTCACAAAGAAGGTGATGGCATGGTGCAAGATGCCTATTCACTCAGATGCATGCCGCAAGTTCATGGTGCCACCCGAGATGCAATAGCTTATGTTGAAAGCATCATTTCCACAGAACTCAATTCTGCTAATGATAATCCATTGATCTTTCCTGAAGATAAGGCACATCTTGAAGGTGGTAATTTCCATGGTCAGCCAATTGCGCTTGCATTGGATTTCTTGGCTATTGCCTGTGCTGAACTTGGAAATATATCAGAACGCCGCACTGAGCGCATGGTTAATGGTGCATTAAGCAATGGCCTGCCGAGATTTCTTGCGAAGAATGGTGGCGTTCAATCAGGAATGATGATAGCTCAATATACAGCTGCCGCATTGGTATCTGAAAATAAAGTGTTGTGTCATCCTGCAGTTGTGGACTCCATTCCAACCTCTGCAAATCAAGAAGACCATAATTCCATGGGAAGTATTTCTGCGAGAAAAGTACATACGATACTCGATCATCTTGAGCATATCATTGCGATTGAGTTTTTATGTGCAATTCGCGGAATTGAATATCATCATCCATTGAAAACCAGTGATATCCTCAATGAAATTCATGGATTCATTAGAGATCAGATACCAGCAATCGAAGAAGATGCAATATTACATGAAGAAATCAAGAAGATGTCTTCTATTGTAGGCTCGGGTGAATTGCTCAATATCACAAGTACATTATTTAACATTTCAGCATAAGGTAGAATCATGTTTGAACCACAAAAGAAAAAAATCAAAGAATTGAAAGAAAGAACCGAAGCTTTACGGAGGTTCCTTTGACATCGATGTCAAACAAGCTGAGATTGCAGAAAGAGAACAATTAAGCGAACAACCTGGATTCTGGGATGATGGCATAAAAGCTCAAGGTGTGATGCAAGAGATCGCAGAGCGTAAAGAATGGATTGCAATATGGCAAGCGGCGAAAAGTGCAGTAGATGATGTCGGTGCATTGATAGAACTTGGTGATGAAGCCGAGGATGCCGGCATGGAAAGCGATATAGACCAAGAATTACAAAAAGCACAAGAAGCTGTTGATGCACTTGAGCTTCGCAAAATTCTTTCCGCGCCTGATGATGCACGCAATGCTATACTAACAATCAATGCAGGTGCCGGTGGAACAGAAGCGCAAGATTGGAGTGAAATGCTCATGCGCATGTATACCAGATGGGCAGATGCACAAGGATATCAAGTATTGCTTGCTGATGAGCAACCCGGTGAAGAAGCAGGAATAAAGTCTGCAACACTTGAAATTATTGGAAAGAATGCCTTTGGTTTTCTAAAAGCAGAGAATGGAGTCCATAGATTGGTAAGGATTTCTCCATTCAATGCTCAAGGTAAAAGGCAAACATCTTTTGCATCCGTATATGTCTATCCTGAGATTGAGGATGATGTTGAAATTGAAGTCAATCCTGCCGATATTGAAATGGATACATTTCGTTCCGGTGGAAAGGGCGGACAGAATGTCAATAAAGTTGAAACAGCGGTTCGTTTAAGACATATTCCATCAGGTATAGTTGTGGCATGTCAACAGGAACGATCACAGCATCAGAATCGCGAAAGAGCGATGACAATGCTTAAATCAAGATTATATCAAAAGAGAAGAGAAGAAGAAGAAGCAGCAAAAGCTGCGATTGAAGGTACAAAAAAGAAGATAGAATGGGGAAGTCAAATCAGATCTTATGTGTTTCAGCCATATACCATGGTTAATGATCACAGAACGGAATTGAAAAAAACAGACATCCATTCTGTCATGGACGGAGATCTCAATGATTTTCTTAAAGCATACCTTTTGCTTGGAGAAGAGGAATGATTGTCATCATTTCGTAATTGAATTCCCAATCCAGCTTCCAATACTTATGATGATTGAGCCCCAAAATGCTGGGGCAAAACCATTGATTTCAATGCCTTCCAGAACTTGTCCTGCAAAGAGCAATATTCCGGCATTGATGACAAACATGAAAAGACCCAATGATATCACGACAATCGGTAAGCTTATCAATGCCAGTATAGGTTTAAGAAAAGTGTTTAAAAAACCAATGAATACAGATGCAATGATCGCTGAAAAGAAATTCTTTACCCAAATTCCATCAACCAAGTATTGCGTGAGATAAACCGCACTTGCGGTGATGCCCCATCGTATGAACAGTGAAGTCATGTGATTCTCCTGGCTATAATGAATGCTATACCGTAATCAATGAAGAGAAGTATACATAATTATCATAGATTTGAGTCTTATACGTTTTACTATCACCAATTGTTTCAATACATAGAGTTTTAGCTATGCCTTATGATCCATTAATCGTGCAACCTATGCGCGAAGAATTGACTTCTGCAGGATTTACCGAACTTCGCACACCCGCAGATGTAGACGCAGCTGTTCAATCAGCCGGAATTTCACTCATCGTGGTCAATTCAGTTTGTGGTTGTGCTGCTGGTGGCGCAAGACCCGGAGTTAAGATGTCCTTGGATAATACAAAAAAACCCGACCATTTATATACTGTATTTGCCGGGCAAGATCTTGATGCAACAAGTAAAGCCAGAGAGTATTTTAAAGGGCAACCGCCATCATCGCCGGCAATTGCACTGATGAAGGATGGTGAATTAATTGGCTTTATGCCTCGACATGCAATTGAGGGTGCTAGCCCCGACATGATTGCATCAGCTTTAAAAAGAGCTTATGATGAAGTATGCTCTTGAAGAATATACGAATATCATGACATGACAATGCACTTCAATTGTGCATTGTCATGTTTGTAAAAGGAGTTGGGAACATGCAACAAGAAACAGAGCAACAAACTGTATTTGGCATACCATTAAATGTGGGTTTGCCAATCGTTTTCACCGCAATTACCTGTATGACATTATTGGTGTTGACCGGTCTTGTATCAAGTCCTCTTATCCTATTTCTCATTGCATTTTTCCTTATTTACCCTTATAGACAGCGTTCCTTTTTTGCAAAGCGTCTCCTTCAATTGAATTGGGGATTATTCATTTTGTGGATGTTGATGGATTTGAACAGCACTGTTCTGCCATTTGTCTTTTCATTCATACTCGCATTTCTTCTCGACCCCATTATTAATGCAATGGAGCGCTTGAAATTCAAACGATGGCTTGCCTCCATGATCATGCTTGGAATCTTAGGCGGCATATTAGCTACGGTTGCAATTTTTGTGTTTCCTCCCGCTTATGCTCAATTGGATCAAGTGACAAAGGAAGTGTCTCGATTTGTAGTCCAAACCACAAAATATCTTGAAAGCAGACAATTCTATTCGATGTTGCAGTCATTTGGAATTCCAAAAGAAACCGTGAAGCAGCTTGTCCAAGATCAAGTGATGCCCAAAGCGGAAACATTGTTTAGTTCAGTGATGGATGCTCTCTTTGCATTGCTTACAAATATTTCTTTGATAGCCGCTCAGGTATTGAATCTTATTCTGATTCCCATCATAACATTTTATTTCTTGAAAGATCTTCCGGCATTAAAGAAGTTTTTGAAAGAAATACTCGGAATCAAGAATCCCGAGGCATTATCCATTCTTGAAAGAGTAAGTGATATTCTAAAGATATATGTCGGATGGCAAGTGATTGCGGTTATCTGGATTGGAGGTGCAGCTTCTCTTTTGCTGAGTATATTCGGCATACCCTATGCGATTGTACTCGGTGTGATGTTTGGACTTCTCAATCCCATCCCATTTTTCGGATCCATTGCCAGCATGATTATTGGCATTATTGTAGCAATTTTTGTCGATCCTGAGAATGCATTAAATCATGTGATTGCCATAACCTTAATCGTGAATGGCTTGCACTTTTTGAATGCTTATGTCATTGAACCAAGAGTGCTAGGTAGCAGAGTTGGTTTGCATCCGGTTCTATTGCTTGCCTCAATATTTATTTTTGGACATTTCTTTGGATTCATAGGACTTCTCATTGCAGTTCCTACAACAGCAATTCTGATGATGTTTTTCAGAGAATGGGAGCAAACGCTGCATGCATCCGTGATGTCGAATCATATAGCCAATACAACGAAAGATCAGGAGTGATACACGATCAATATGTTTGATTGCATCATCATTGGGGCTGGCATAGCCGGTATTGTGACTGCAAGAACCATGCTCGAAGCCGGTATGAACATCGCAGTGATTGATGATTCCTGGAAAAGTTCAGCTTCACGCGTGGCTGCAGGATTAGTAAATCCAATAACAGGGAAACGATTTCAAATATCATGGCGATATGATGAATTTCTTGCATTGGCAAAAATCAACTATGCATCATTCAGTAAGCAAGACTCTGAGTCTGATTATATAAAGCCATGTTCAATGATTCGACTATTTGTCGATGAAAAAGAGGTGCAGACATTTCATAACAAGTTTGACATGTTGAATCCGGAGCACTATGTTGGGCAACATTTTGTCCCGCATAGTCATGATTTGCATCCTTCGCTTCGAAATGAATATGGTGGCTTTAGAACGCTTCAAGCATATGTATTTGATTATAATCGATTTCTGAATATCTCAGCATTAGTCTTGGGTGACAAATTGATTTCATCTCATATTGAACCCGACGATATATCCACGAATAATGGAACATGGGCAGTCCGAACCGAAAAAGGGGTATTACATGCAAAAACAATTCTTTTTTGTGATGGGTGGCTGGCTAGCAAAAACTCATGGTTAAATCACATGCAATTACAATTCGATATTGTAAAAGGTGAATTATGCATCATAAAGTCCCATGATTTGCCAGAGACAGATATCATTAGCAGAGGATTTGCAATCATGCCAATTGGGGATAAGAAATTTCGCTGTGCCGCCACATTTCAATGGAATGATTATACAACGATTCCAACCGAATTCGGTTCAGAGAGATTGGAACAAAGAATTAAATCCTTGATCACTTGTAAGTATGAAGTATTGGAGCAATCTGCAGGGATTCGTCCAACAATGTTGCATCATAAGCCTTTTATAGGCGAACATCCTCATAAAAGAGGATTGTTTGCAATAGGTGGACTCGGAACAAAAGGAGCGCTATATGCACCATATATGGCGCAACAATTTACCAGTCATTTTATGAATGATACACCTTTTGATAAAGAAACGGATATTGCTGAATATGTACATCAGCTTACCATGTAATGTATGGAGAATAACAGAATGAAGAAAGCAATCAACATATTTGTCTTTACTTGTTTCATGGCATTAAATGGTATATATGCACAGGATATTAATCAAGCATGGAATCATATCTTAAAAAAGGAATTT